>NZ_JAMPKN010000059.1:0-16221 GCF_039962155.1 Trichocoleus desertorum AS-A10
TCAAACAACCCCCGTTCTTTCAACGGTTCTGGCCCTCTTGGGTTTCTCAGATGTCAGTACAATAGCGGCATTGCTAAAGCTTGAACAGCTTTTCGTCAAAATGAGAATTGCTGCTATCAGTACGCCTATCCACTTCTAAAGGAATATGGATACCCAGCTGTATTCTCGATTCACACCAGTTCGGTGGGTGTGAATGCGGGTCGAACTCACGTAAGCTGGCAAGAGCTCAGAACGATGGCCAATGATCCGCTCGTGACGATTGCATCTCATAGCAAAACTCACCCTGTGCTCACCAAGCTCTCTCATCAACAGTTGGTCCAAGAAGTTGCCGACTCGAAGAAAATTCTGGAATCGAGACTGGCTCGCTCGGTGCAGTACTTTACTTATCCCTATGGTCTGTATGAGGCTAGAGTCAAGCGAGCCGTTGCGAATGCCAACTATCTGAGCGCGATCGCTTATGCCGTGCCGACAGAGCGCTTTGCCAACCAGTCACCGGACTTGTTGAGTTTGGCCCGCTTTGAAAAATCTCAGCTTGAAAAAGTGATACCTCAAGCTTGGAGCGGTCCTCCGGCCGCACAGTGCAAGTGAACTGCAAACAGCTGGCTGATGTCCTGGCGGTTCTCCAAGCTGCACCTGCTTATTTCATGGATCCTCACCATGAATTTGTTCAAGTTTTGAGGAGAAGTTCAGCCCAAGTCCAGTGCGATCGTCCCTCGCCGTAGATTGGGTTGACTAACAGGAAATTCAGCATTCCGAGCTTTTCAATCTCTATTGTTCATTTCTAGCTAACCCTGCTCATCCTTTGGAAGCGGCGATTTGGTTGCCCACTTGAGAAAGAAACTCAGCCACCATTAAACTGATCAGGGGCAGCGATCGCATCAAAATTAGAGCAGCCCTAATGCTTTGAAACTACGACGAGTCAGTTCTAATCGCTTAGGAGCATCTTCCATCTTAGACATGACAATGTTGGTGGCGAAGAAGTAGGTGTTATTATCTTGTTCTAGATAACCGACAAACCAACCTACACCGGGGTTAACTGCCGTAGCCCAACCTGTCTTACCTCGTAGGGTATAGTCTGGTGTTTGCTCTACAATCATGATGTCTTTGACCTGGTCGATTGTGCGTTGCGAGAAGGGCAAATTGTTTCGCTCTAATCGTCGGAGAAATTCGATCTCTTGTTTCGGTGTAATTTGCAAAGGACCCTTTAACCAGAAGTGATCAATTTGGTCTGGGGTGCCAATTTGGCGATTACCATAGTTTGCTAGCTCCACAAACTTTTGCATTCGTTCAGGCCCATTGCGACGAGCCAGGACTTGATAGAACCAAACAGTCGAGTCTTTAAAGGCTTGACGCAGATTGGTATCCCGATTCCAGGCAGGGATTTCACGCTGCACGCCATCCCAAGTCAGAACAGCAAGATCATCCCGAATGACTCCCGTTTCGAGAGAAATCAAGGCATTGAGAATTTTGAAGGTGGAGGCAGGGAAGAAAGCAGTGGCATTGCGAGTCGGGTTATGTTCGTAGAAGCGATCGCGATTCTTGTCGTAGATGATGATCGAACCGTCTACCCCCAATTCCTGAAAGGCTTTCGTTAGATTTGGAGCTTGGGCAATCACAGCCTGCTCAGGATGCGCGGTCGCTTGGGTGTTATCTCTAACAGGTATTACAGATTGAGAGCGGACAGGTGCAATTACCATGCACAGGAATAGTAGTGCCAGGCTACAACCGATCAAAGCCAATCGTCGGAACTGCTGGCTCAAAACAGATGTGATTACCCTCATGGTGTCCTGATTATGGAACAGCAAGTTAAGCCTGTGGTAATACAGTGCAAGTCAGAGCGATTCCGGAAAGCACTAGTCAGGGTCAACATTTTTGGGTTGCCAATCTTCTCGGTTCAGGCGGTAGACAAAGCAATCGTCCTCACCAAATTGACGGCGCTCAACACAGCGAAAGCCAAGCCGTTCGTAGAAGCAATGAACACGGGTATTACTGACCAGTGGATCAACCAGCACAGCCGTTACAATTGGATCAGCGAAACATCGAGCCAGGGCAAGCTGCATCATTTTCGTTCCGTATCCTTTGCCTAAATCCGTTGCTTCGCCAATCCAAATATCAATGGCGCGCAGGTTCGTGGCAATCTCTCCCCAGTAATGGCTCTCCTCACGAGCGGGATCAATAATTTGGATGAAGCCGATTGCACGCCCGTCTATTTCAGCAATTAGTTGTTCTCGCCAATCAGGGGTGCGATCGAGTTCCACTTCCCAGTGCCAATCGTCATTCGGGTCTGAAGCAATCACATGCGGTTGCTCATCCCAATGTCGTAGCAGAGCTAAATCAGCGGAGGTGGCAGGGCGGAGGTTCACCATAAAACTAATACTTTTGATAATTCGCTGATAGTTTTCGGTACGAACGCGATCGCATCGCCATCAGAGTTACGACCAACCCGATCAATCCAGTCACGGTAAACAAAAGAGCAATGCCGCGATCGGCCCCTGTGCCAAACCAACTGCCAATCAAATCGGCACCCGCACCTGTGGTCATAAAGGGAATAAAGATAAATTGGGCGATCGGTCCAATCATAAACGCGGTCAATGGGGATGCTGCTTGTTCGATGCTTTGGGCAAACCCGAATACACGACCCTGACGTTCGAGCGGAATCACGGCTTGGATAATCGTTTGCTCAGATGCTTCAACCACAGGAATCAAGCACATGTAAATGAAGACACCGATTGCTAATAATGCAATCGATTTCTGAATCGTGAAGAACGCTGCAATAACCCACATGACAATATTTGACAGAAATAGCGTTCTGAGCGGACTTTTTCCCAACCCTACCTTGCCAACAACCAATCCACCGACAATAAAGCCTACGCTCAAAAAACCCCACAACGTGCCCCAGACCTGTACGGAGACTAGGGATAAGCCATAGGCATCCATCAGAGACATGAAAACTCCACCCAGGAAGTTGTTGAAGCAGTTGAAGAAAATCAGTCCAAATAGTCCAGGAACCAGATGGATCGCTCGAATTGTGCCGCGAATATCGATGCGATTGGTTTGATGTTCCAGATGGACAACTCCCTTTTCCGGAATGGCGATCGCCACTAAATGGAGAACCGCCAGAATCATCAGGCCCATTGCAAACACGAGCATCCAGTAGGCACCCAGAAATCCGATTACCATGCCACTAAAGAGCGATGCAATGAGGAATGATACACCGTTTGCTGTGCCCACTAGCCCGTTTGCTTTGTCGCGTTCTGTTTCGGGAATCAAGATTGTCACCAGGGCGGGGAGGGCGATCGTGCGAATGTTACCCGCGATCGCTCCCACCAATGCCAGCGTGATAAAGACCCAAAGCGGCACACTGGCAGGATTCGTAAAAACAGAGGATGGAGTTGAAACAAAAATAATATAGGCGAGGATGTACAAAATCAGAGAACAGGTACTCGAAAGCAGCATGGCTGTTTTCTTTTTGTATCGATCCACCAGAGATCCCAGGAAGAATCCAGAGAGGGCAACTGTCACCAGATACACCCCTGCCATGACTGACATCACCAACACGGACTTCGTTTGCAGATACACCCAAAACGTGACGGCAAACCAAACAAAATTATTGGTCAGCGAAGCTAACAACGAGTTCGCTAAAACCGCGTAAAAAGTCTTGGTCATTCGCCAACCCCTCAATTCCTCAATTTCATATTGTCTCTGCCAACTTAGAGCTTCTTGAAATATCGGGCGATCGGTAACAGCCCAAAGCCCAGCTTTTCGTAAGTGTGACGGGCTGGGGCATGACCCGGATCACCTCCAGTCTCAACCATTGCAACAGACATTCCAGCATCTTTCATCCAAGAGAGGGCAAATTCCATTAAAGCCGTGACGATGCCTTGACCTTGAAAATCTGGATCGACTGCAACCATATAGACTTCACCCATGCTGCTCTCTGAGTTGAGTTTCACGGCGACAAAGCCCACAGTTAAACCAGTATCGATTCCTATAGCATCACCCTCTGCACTCATTGCCACCCACACATTTGTGTCTTCGGCAGTGCAGACTTCTTCAACAGCCTTTTGCTGGCTCACGCGCCAACCATCGGGATAGAATGAGCGATACACATCAGCGTCTATCACTTGCTGAAGTGAGTCAAAGACTGGAGTCCAAGCTCGAAGCGACAGCCGAACGACTGTTTCAAGTTGGCGATCGCCATAAGGTTCAATCCGAGTTTTCATGGTTGATAGCGGTGATTAGCCCGCAGAGGGAACTGCTTCGCATCGCATTTACTGAAAGAAGACCATACAGTGATATAAAGTTGAGTGCACGGGGTTGGGCAGGTAGTCTTTCTAGCAATACTACATTATACTACAAAAGTAATTGAGAATGAGGGAATGTGCTTTTAGATGGCGAGAGAATCTCAATCAGCTAGTTAACAAATATCCACGCGACACCCAAAGGCAAATCATATTGAGCATCGCGTGGATAATTTTTTCTGGTAGTGGAGTTGCTTTACGTTTTACTGCTTCCGCCGATAATGGGTGGTCATGAAGTGATGCCACTGCCCGTCATCCGTCAATATATGAGAAGTCAAGACTCGGTGATCGCCGCTCTTGAGCTCGATCGTGTCTTTGTACTTTGCCATCTTCTCTTCACCCGTCATTGTTGGTCCATCGGAAGCAAGCGTTAGCACCGTTTCCCCTGCGTCTAATTCACCGTCATATTGCCAGAGATACGTCATCATTGATCCGACCCAAGTGCCTACGTAGCGCTGCTTCTGTGGGTCGTAGCCCAGGGTCATCAGCGTTGTTGCAGGACCACAAGGCATCTCGCCCTGTCCTTCCGCCAATATCCAGAGCCCACCCAGTGAGCGAACCGTCTCAGTTCCCGTTGATTTTACGGAAGGGTGGTTTGGTCCCATCATTGCCTCCATTTCATACGTCCATTCACCCACCAGCTTCTGAAGCCACTGATGTTCTTTCTCAGGTTGAGCGGACATTGGTGAAATTTGTTCGGTTTGCGTGGTTTCCATCTTTATCTCCTTGTGATGAATCTTGATGAATGAGGATTGCATTGGGGTTGGTTCACACTTCTATTCCTGAGCAGATGCAACTCGATCAACTGCGCTGGGTTCCATGTACATCAACTCCCAAATGTGACCATCTAAATCTTGAAATCCATGTGCATACATAAACCCGTAGTCTTGAGGTTCTGTGTAGGTTGTGCCACCTGCAGCGATCGCGTTATGAACCATCTCGTCAACTTTTTCTCGGCTCTCCATTGATAAGCACGTCAACACTTCGGTACTTTTGGTCGCATCACAAATCGGATTTGGGGTGAATGTCTGGAACTTCTCATGGGTCAAGAGCATCACAAAGATGTTCTCGGAGACAATCATGCAGGTAGCTGTTTCGTCAGTAAATTGAGGATTGAACTGGAAACCAAGTTGCGTAAAAAACTCGATCGATTGATTGAGATCTTTGACGGGTAGATTGACGAAAATTTGAGTACTCATGATTTCTCCTGTGTAGTGCTTTGAAATCAGTCTGCGCAAAGTTGAAAGTAGTAAAAGGCTCAAACGACCTGCTCGCAGTTGACCATCCACGGTGTCCCGAACTGATCAATCAACATGCCAAACCTGGCAGACCAAAAGGTTTGAGCGATCGGCATCTTGACTTTTCCGTTTTCTGCTAGAGCGTGAAAAATCCGTTCTGCCTCGTCTGGGTCGGGTACACTCACCTGCACATAGAAGCCTTGAGGGGGTTCAAAATATCCCGGTGGGCAGTCAGATCCCATGAGTAGGCGATCTTTCAGTTCAAGACAGGCGTGCATGATTTTGTCATGCCACTCCGGTGAAACGTTATCTGCGGAGGGTGCCTCTTTGTGCGTCATCATCATGGTGATTTTGCCCCTGAGACATTGCTCGTAAAACTTGAACGCTGCCTCACAGTTGCCGTCGAACATCAGGTAAGAATTGAGTTGCATTGATTTCTCCTTTAGTTATCGATTCTGCGTTTTGATCAGCTAATCGGTCGCAGATGCAGTTACTCTTGCTGTCGCGTTTCAATCTGGGCACGAATGCGGTCTTCCTGCTCCCTTAATTCGGGGGTCAGGACTTCACCAAAATCCTCTGCCTCGAATACGGGACGGATTTCAATATCGGATTCTCCTGACATTGGGTTGGGGCAGCGTTTCACCCAAGCGATCGCCTCTTCCATTGAGTCCACCTGCCACAGCCAGTACCCTGCAACTAGCTCCTGCGCCGGAGTGAATGGTCCCTCGGTGATGGTGCGTTCCGTGCCCGAAAACTTCACCCGCACCCCTTTTGAGCTAGGATGAAGTCCCTCACCTGCGAGCAAGATACCTGCCTGGGCTAATTCTTCGTTGTACTGCCCCATTTCAGTCAAAAGCTGTTCGCTCGGCATAACTCCAGTTTCAGAGTCTTGGGTTGCTTTGACAAAGACCATGACTTTCATTGTGAAATCTCCTGTTGAGTGGTTTTGAGTTGGATTGCTAAGGGTGTGCCGATCGCGAACTCGCTGCGACACGCTTGAGTGCATCAATCTCGATCTTTTTCATTTGCAGCATGGCAGTGGTAACCTTTTGAGAGGTTGCCACATCGGGGTGCTTGAGCAACTCAATCAGAATGCGAGGAATAATTTGCCAGGAGACGCCGTATTTGTCCTTGAGCCAGCCGCATTGCTGTGCAGTTTCATCTCCACCCACAGACAGTTTTTGCCAGTAATCGTCCACTTCTTCCTGGGTATCGCAAAAGACTTGGAAGGAGATCGCCTCGTTAAATTTGAAGGTCGGACCCCCGTTCAGGGCTGTGAACGGTTGACCATCGAGTTCAAAGTTGACGGTCATGACGGTTCCGGCTGGTTTTCCGTGAATTTCCTGTCCCGCTTCTCCGTATCGGCTGATGTGGACAATCTTGGAATTGCGAAAAACCGACGTATAAAACTGAGCGGCTGCTTCAGCTTGATCATCAAACCATAAACAGGGAGTGATGTTGGGATTGTTTTGCATGAGGGTTCTCCTTGAGTTCAAGCGGTTGAGGACTGTCATGACTGTGCTGGTAGTCCCGCAACTTCGATGACAGGACGAATTTCAACCGTGCCAACACGTGCACCTGGAATTTGAGAGGCGATCGCGATCGCCTCATCGAGATCTTGAGCATCAATGAGGAAGAAACCACCCAATTGTTCACGGGTTTCGGCAAAGGGTCCATCCGTTATCAGTGATTTGCCGTCACGGACACGGATACTAGTTGCTGTGGCGACAGGGTGAAGTGGAGCAGTTGACAGATATTGCCCTTTGGCGTTGAGTTCTTGGGCGAGTTGAGCAGATTCCGCGTAGCAATGCTCCCGCTCGGTTTCGCTCAAGGCGTTTTCATCCATGTAGATCAGCAGCATGTATTTCATTCGGTTGCCTCCATTCTTGGCCTTTGCAAATAAGTCGAACGACATCAGCTCAAATCGACACCTCTTAAAAATTTTTCGTCAGGTACGATCGAGCTTTTGCTCCCTTATAAGTCAATCGAACGGCGATCGCTCAAATCGACACCTCTTGAAAATTTAATTATTTAGTACAATTGTTCTTTGTTGTCGTGTATTGTTATCGTGTTCCCTTATAAGTCAGTCGAACAGCGATCGCTCAAATCGACACCTTGTCAAAAGTTTTGATGTCTTTTTATGTCAGATATGGCTTCAAACGCAAAATCGGATGTGGCTCAGGCGATCGCTGACACGTACCGCACTGAATGGGGGCGGATTGTCGCCATCCTGATTCGGCTGGTGGGAGATTTTGATTTGGCTGAAGAAGCGGCACAAGAAGCGTTTACGGTAGCTGTAAATCAGTGGCAGACCAGTGGGGTTCCTGATCTTCCTCGCGCCTGGATTATCCGAACCGCTCGATATAAAGCGATCGATCGCCTCCGACGACGGACACGACTCACCGAAAAACTGGAGTGGTACGCGGCATCTGGGTTAATTCCATCGAGCGAGGAGCCAACCTACGACAGTGATGAAATTCCCGACGATCGACTGCGGTTGATCTTTACCTGCTGCCACCCCGCACTGGCGATCGAGTCGCAGGTCGCTCTAACGCTACGAATGTTAGGTGGGCTCGAAACTGATGAAATTGCCCGTGCGTTTCTTGTGCCTACAGCAACGATGGCACAACGGCTGGTACGGGCTAAGCGCAAAATTCGGGATGCGGGAATTCCCTACAAAGTGCCAGACACAACCGCTCTCTCTGCCCGAATCAAGGCAGTCCTGACGGTGATTTATCTCATCTTTAATGAAGGTTATGCGGCGACCAAAGGCGAGACCATTGTGAGAGCTGACCTCTGCACTGAAGCCATTCGACTAGGGCAACTGGTACGAACGTTGATGGCACCCCAACCTCCTTCAGAAGTCACGGCACTGGTGGCGCTGATGTTACTGCACGACTCGCGGCGAGATGCTCGTTTGGATGAGGCAGGCGAGCTCATTCTGCTAGAAGATCAGGATCGCAGTCGTTGGAATCACCCACAAATTGCCGAGGCTCTGCCATTAGTAGAAGAGGCACTGCGCGGCGGCACGGGTTGTTTATGCCCTGCAAGCGGCGATCGCAGCACTCCACTGTCAGGCAGCACGAGCTGAAGAGACAGATTGGGCACAAATCGTACAACTCTATAACCTTCTGGAACGCTTACAGCCTTCAGCGATCGTGTCACTCAATCGGGCCGTGGCGATCGCGATGGCAGACAGTCCCCAAGCAGCACTCGTTCTGATTGATAGACTTGCCACGGAACTTGACAGCTATCATCTGTTTCACGCTACCCGTGCGGATTTATTGCGGCGTGTCGGAGCGCTCCAGAAGGCAGCCCAGAGCTACATACGAGCACTGGAATTGGCTACAAATGACAGCGAGCGTCGCTTTCTAGAGCGTCGGCGGCGCGAAGTTCAGCCCTAACGCCTTCACGTTCAATTTAACTCATGGAAAGTTCAGATATGGATCACAACCCCAGCATCCTCTCACACGTCTCCATCGGCACCAACGATTTCGAACGAGCGATCGCCTTCTATGACGCTGTGTTGCCGACGTTGGGCTGCAAGCGATTGATGGAGCATCCGGGGGCAGTTGCCTATGGCAAACAGTACCCCGAATTTTGGGTGGGAACTCCATTTGATGGACAGCCTGCAACGGTTGGTAATGGCACCCACATCGGTTTTATCGCTCCTACAAAAGAAGCGGTTCACGCCTTCTATGAGGCAGCATTAGCAGCAGGTGGCAAAGACGATGGTGCCCCCGGTGGCAGACCCGAATATAGCGAGCCATACTACGGCTGCTTTGTGCGCGATCCGGATGGACATAAGATAGAAGCCGCCTTCTGGGATGAGCAGCTTGGGGTCGAGGTCGCCTGATTGACCCCATCTTCGGATTGCTGATGTTGCTGCCAGCAAACAGTTTTACCATGAGTTGTGATGCGTCAGCCGCTCCATCAGAATCAAGGTCAGGGCAAGAGCTAGATATTAATCAGATTTATTCAGATTAATATCTAGCTCATGAGAAAAGTCATTACTGGGGAGATACTGGCCCGAACCTGCGTGCCATTGACATCTGGATTGGCGATACTACTAGCCGTTTTTGCAACACAATCCCCGTTTTCGTATCTGCGTATTTCTCTACTCGAGTAATGCCAGGTTTCGCACTGCGCCTTGATCCGCGCTAGTTGCCAGCAGGGCATACGCCTTGAGTGCTGCTGTCACCCGCCGCTGCCGAGGTTGTGCAGGCTTCCAGGCATCTTTCCCCTTTGCCTCCATAGCAGCCCGACGCTCGGCTAGTTCCTCTACCGACAAATCGACCTGGATGCTGCGATTGGGGATGTCAATCAGAATGCGATCGCCGTCTTGCACCAGAGCAATGGTGCCACCTGCTGCTGCCTCTGGGGAGACATGACCGATTGAGAGACCCGAAGTCCCACCGGAGAAGCGACCGTCGGTCAATAGAGCACAAGCTTTGCCCAGCCCCTTCGATTTCAGGTAGCTCGTGGGATAGAGCATTTCCTGCATCCCAGGACCTCCGCGCGGACCTTCATAGCGAATGATCACTACATCCCCTGCTTCCACTTCATCGCTGAGAATTCCCTTGACAGCAGCATCCTGACTTTCATAAATGCGTGCCCTGCCTTCGAACACCAGAATGCTTTCGTCCACCCCTGCTGTCTTCACAATACAACCGCGCTCCGCCAGGTTACCGTAGAGCACCCCTAAGCCACCCTCGCTGCTGTAGGCATGTTCGTTGCTGCGGATACAGCCGTTCTCCCGATCCAGGTCAAGGGAAGGCCAACGCGTCGATTGACTGAATGCTTGCTGAGTTGGAATTCCCGCCGGACCCGCCTTGAAGAAAGTGTGGACGGCTTCATCATCGTTGCGCATCACATCCCAGCGATCGAGGGCTTCCTTGAGGGTTGGACTATGAACGGTCGGCACATCGGTGTGAAGCAGACCCGCTCGATCCAGTTCACCGAGAATCCCTGGGATACCACCCGCCCGATGCACATCCTCCACATGATACTGGGGCGTGTTCGGAGCGACCTTACAGAGTTGCGGCACCTGACGCGAGAGGCGATCGATGTCGGTCATGGTGAAGTTAACCCCCGCTTCCTGGGCCGCAGCCAGCAAGTGCAGAATGGTGTTGGTCGAGCCGCCCATGGCGATATCTAGCATCATGGCATTCTCAAACGCCTGGAAGCTAGCGATCGCTCGTGGTAGCACCGATTCGTCGTTTTGCTCGTAGTAGCGACGAGTGATACTTACAATCGTTCTCGCCGCGTTGAGGAACAGATCCTTGCGGTCGAAATGGGTCGCTAGTACCGTGCCGTTTCCGGGCAAAGAAAGACCGATCGCCTCGGTGAGGCAATTCATAGAATTAGCGGTGAACATGCCAGAGCAGGAGCCACAGGTTGGGCAGGCAGAACGCTCATACTCCTCGACCACCTCGTCACTGAGTTTGTCGTTGGCGGCGGCCACCATCGCATCCACCAAGTCTAGCTTGTGCTCCGCGAGCTTAGTCTTTCCCGCTTCCATCGGTCCGCCGGAGACGAATACCGCAGGAATATTAAGGCGCAGGGCAGCCATCAGCATGCCGGGAGTGATCTTGTCGCAGTTGGAAATGCAAACCAGCGCATCCGCACAATGGGCATTCACCATGTACTCGACCGAATCCGCGATGATCTCTCGCGAGGGCAAGCTGTACAGCATGCCGTCATGCCCCATAGCGATGCCATCATCTACAGCAATCGTGTTGAATTCTTTGGCAACTCCACCCGCGGCTTCAATCTCACGGCACACCAACTGACCGAGATCCTTCAGGTGCACATGCCCTGGCACGAATTGGGTAAAGGAGTTAGCGACGGCAATAATAGGCTTCTCGAAATCCTCGCTCTGCATTCCAGTGGCGCGCCAAAGCGCACGGGCACCGGCCATATTGCGTCCCTGAGTGGAGGTTCTAGATCGATACGTCGGCATGGCGCAATCTATTCGTCTAAGGAGTTGGAATAATCTCAATTCTATTGGAAATTAGCATTGAAAGTTAATAAAACCACTGCATTGCCCAAAATAGTAGGGGCAATCCCTGGTCCTAACATTCAAGCTTGGAAGCAGCCGGCTTTCTGGCTGCCATTACTCGCAAATTAGCTGAGCATGATATCAGCGTGAACGCTCTTTCTGCTCACTATCATGACCCCCTGTTCGTGCCTGCCTCAAGTGCTCAAAAGGTAATGAAACTACTTCAGGAATTTGTGAGGTAACCTACAGTTGATCGGTGGCAGTTGAGATCATTTCAATTCATTTGGGAGTTTCGATAAACGGAGTTAGCGTAGATTGCAAGCTGGGCACGATTTCGCAGGTTTAGGCGATCAAATAAGTGAGTGACATGGGTTTTCACAGTGCCTTCAGCAATAAAGAGTTGTTCAGCAATTTCTCGATTCGTCGAGCCATCTCCAATCAATCGCAGTACATCTTGTTCTCTTGGGGTCAGTGATTCTAAATCGGGGGAGCTTGGTTCTGACACCTCGGCTTCGGATCGGATTGCCATCACCTTTTCTATTAACCCTGGTGCCATCTGAGTGTAGCCCCGGTGAGCAAGCCGAATTGCCTGTACTAACTCATCGGATGGCATATCTTTGAGTAAGTAACCTTTAGCACCCGCTCGAATGGAGTCAGAGATATACTCGTCATCATCAAATGTACTCAGCACCAGAACTTTTATCTCTGGAAACTGCTGACAGATGGCTCGTGTTGCAGCCCGCCCATCCATTACAGGCATTCGCACATCCATCAAAACCAGGTCAGGCTGCAAAGCGGCAACCTGCTGAACCGCGACTTCGCCATTGCTAGCAGTTGCAACCACGCACAAGTCAGATTCCAGCTCCAGCAGAGTCTTTAAGCCCTGGATGATCAGGGGCTGATCGTCCACTAGTAGTAGACGAATTGGGGAAGTAGGGGTTGCTGCGCCTGATTCAATCTGTGTTCCGCTCACTGTGCCCTCCCAGCGTTTCAGTGCCCGTCACAATAGCCAATTCAAACTCTTTAGTCCTGACTCAGAAAATCTCTTCGGGTCTAGTTTGTCGCTATCTGCGATCGCGAGCTTAACCCCTTAGGGTGAAATTTCTATTCTCTCACCGGGATGCCTCTCGTGTCGTTCAGGATGATTTTGCAAAGGAAGTTTGACGATAATGCGACATCCGTTTTCTGGTTTTGTTTCTAGGTGCAGAGTCCCGTTAATGGCTGCGACTCGTTCTTGCATTCCCTGCAATCCAAATCCGTTGCTTCGTTGGTTTGGATCAAATCCCTGGCCATTATCTTCAATCACTAAATTCACATCGGTCGCAGCGGTACTCAGTTGAATGTTGACTTGGCTCGCTTGGGCATGTTTTCTAATGTTGGTTAACGCTTCCTGCACAATCCGATGGAGCGTCTTGCTCATTCTGGGACAGATGATGGTTTGCCCCTTGATTGAGGTTGAGATCGCAACACCCGTACCCTGTTGAAAATCTTTTGCTAAGTGAGCGATCGCCTCCTCCAAGGGTGGTGCTTCTGCATCCTCGCGCAAGGCTCTAACCGATCGCCTGACCTCCTGCATTGCTGTGGCTGCCAACTGCTGTGCCTGTTGCAAAAATGTACGTGCCTGATCTGGATCGCGTTGCCAGAGTTTGGCCGCAGTTTGTAATTGAATGTTTTGGGCCGTCAGTGTGTGTCCCAGAGAGTCATGAATTTCGCGGGCAATATGGTTCCGTTCCTGTAACGCTGCCAACTCTTCAATCTGCAACGCATATTGTCTCAACTGTTCATGCGCTGCTGCCAGTGCTTCTTTGGCCTGTCGCTCTGAAAGTAAAGTGCTGACTAATTTCAATACAAAGAACAACCCCAACCCAAACATCAATGTTTCGGCAATCAGATGCATCCAGAACAGATGGCGATCGCTGGGCTCCACGAGTAAGGTAATGTTTTGGACATAGCGCACCTGATGCACCAGAAACAGCAAAAAACTCAATCCCGCCACTATCCATCGCATGAGTGGCTTAAATAGAAAACAACTTTGAATTAGAACAATCAGATACAGCGTTGGTAATACATGCAGGTAACCCAGCGTGGCTCCGTAGAAAATCAAGCCAATCTCGATACCCACATAGATCAATTTGTAAGACAGTTTACCACCGGGCAAAATTGCTGCCATCACGCTTAGGACCGCAAGAACAAGAACGTGTTGAACAGGGACTTGATTCTCCCCAAAGGACTCCATGATGGCGAAAGAGAAGCAGGTAGCAATCATCACCCATTCCGCATAAAGCAGAAACCGGAAAGGATTCAGTTGGGGTTTGAGCGATCGTTGGAGAGCAATCATGGTAGGGCTTCAGCGAAATTATTTTCTATTAATACTCCAGTTTTTGCCGTACACCCTCTCACTTTCGTTGTGACTCACTCATCTGAGGTAAGTCGAAAGTCATAGGAATATCTACTTACACTTCAACGAAAGTCTGAGCAGCATCCTCAATTCGTTGAGGCGCGATTCAAGACGTTCTTCAGAAGAAAATAACGAATCAATTTTTTAGGGTAGAGACATAGCAGTTCTCAACCGGGTTGTTGCTTGTTAAGGATGAAACTTTGCTAAGTGTAGGTTCCACGCCTCAAAAGTAACAAGTTTTAACACAATCACAGAGACAACTCAGCCACAAAGATACTTTCTAAGGAAGCTGACGATTTGACTCGTTGTTTGCAGGACATCAACTTATGAAACTTCGCTATCGCGGTGTTGGCTACGAAATCGCTCAGGCCGTTCCATCTCAACCGATGAGCGTTACTCCAGTCACACTCATGTATCGGGGTAATCCATATCAGAGTAATCAGTACCAACTCATGCCTCATGGGATTGGTAGCCAGCACTCTATGACTAACCAATCGCCTCAAATTACTTCCCTTCCTAGAACTATAGCAAGGCCGCAACTGATTTACCGCGGTGCTGCTTATACCCCTTAATGTTGGCACAAAACATAGCTCAGTCTGTTGCAGTTCAGGAGATAAAATTATGCATCTTATTTGTCGTGGACACATCTACCCTTACATTCCAACTGCGCCCCAGCCCTATGTTAAGCCTCATGCTTTAAATTGGCGTTTCCAATCACCTGAAGAAACTTACGAAACTGTCTTTGTTCCTCAACCCTATGTCAAACCTCGTGCCTTGAACTGGCGCTATCAGTTGGCCGCAGGGTTGTAATGCTCAACTAATTTCATGGAAAAAGAATCAGCGATCGCTGAAAATAATCTGTCTTAGCTATTGATAGCTCTCATACCCTCATGAAACTCAACAATAATCAAACTTGGGAACAAGTTGCAAAGGCAGAGTCATTGCCAACCCTGTTGCTAGACGCGATCGACTATCTCCCATTGTTATATCAAGAACAGTCGCTGCCAGAGTCGCAGTTGCAGGAGCGACTTGCAGAAATTTATCGTGAGTATCGGCGATCGCACACTTACTGGCAGACCGAGAAGGAGCTGGTTTACGGGGCAAAAGTGGCTTGGCGCAATAGCACAGGTTGTATTGGACGGATCTTTTGGGAAACGTTCAACGTGCGAGATCTGCGCCATCTCGCCACCGCAGAGGAAATCTTTGAGGCGATCGTCGATCATCTTTATCAGGCAACCAATGGCGGCAACATTCGTTCCACCATTAGCATTTTTGCACCCGTTGCACCGGGGCAACCTGGGATTCGTATTTGGAATTCACAACTAATTCGCTATGCGGGATATCGGCAACCAGATGGCTCAATCATTGGTGATCCTGAGCAAGCGGAGTTCACCGAACTGTGCCACCGCTTTGGTTGGAAAGGGCAAGGAAGTCCATTTGACGTCTTACCATTGGTCATTCAGATGCCAGGACAAAGGCCTCAGTGGTTTGAACTTCCAAAAGCAGCGGTGATGGAAGTCCCAATTGTGCATCCTGACTATGAGTGGTTTGCAGAACTCGGACTTAAATGGCATGCGCTTCCCGCCCTTGCAAACTGGCGATTAGAGATTGGCGGTATCTCCTATTCCTGCGCCCCCTTTAACGGTTGGTATATGAGCACTGAAATTGGTGCCCGAAATTTTGGAGATGAGCAGCGATACAACTTATTACCTGCGATCGCTCAACGAATGGGGCTAAACACGGGCTCAAAACTATCGCTGTGGAAAGATCAGGCGCTTGTTGAACTGAATCGAGCGGTTTTGCATTCGTTTACCGCCTGTGGGGTCAAGATCGTCGATCATCATACCGCGTCTGCCCAGTTTATGCAGCACTGGCAGCGAGAAGCCGAGGCTGGACGCATCGTGCCTGCGGATTGGGGGAGAATCGTGCCGCCAATGTCTGCTTCTACAATGCAGGTGTTTCACCAAGAGATGCAAGATGTTTGCCTCAAACCCAATTTTTTTCAACAACCTGCACCTTGGAAACGAGGAAGCAGCGATCAACCCTCCTCCATTCCGTCTGCTCTTGGTGACTCACAGCCCAAGCAATGTCCTTTTCATTAGCTGCTCTTCAGCGGCGATCGCCCTATACATTGCATTAATTTTTGACCCTGCCCACAGGTCTATCTACTCAGCAATTCTCATTTTGACGAAAAGCTGTTCAAGCTTTAGCAATGCCGCTATTGTACTGACATCTGAGAAACCCAAGAGGGCCAGAACCGTTGAAAGAACGGGGGTTGTTTGA
>NZ_JAMPKN010000060.1:0-16096 GCF_039962155.1 Trichocoleus desertorum AS-A10
CCCCAGAGCGCACCATAGCTCCATCTCCGCGAGTCCCTCTGACAGGAATCGAACCTGCAACACACTTGGTTTAAGCAAGCGATGTCTACCGATTGCATCACAGAGGCATCTTTGGTGGGTCGCCCAGGGGTTGAACCTGGATCTCTCCGCTTAAAAGGCGGCTGCATATCCGCTCTGCCAACGACCCTTATGGAATGGTCTAAGTGGTAGGAATCGAACCTACGTTCTCTTGGTCTCCGACCAAGCGCGATCCCACTGCGCCACACCCAGAAGAATTGGTACACCGAGCAGGAGTTGAACCTGCTAGTAACACGCTTATCGGGCGTGCGCGTCCACCACTTCCGCCTTCGGTGCTTGGTACTCCCGACAGGATTTGAACCTGTAAAATCTAGGCTCTCGACCTAGCACGTCTGCCAGTTCCGTCACGGGAGCAAATGGTCGGGATGGTAGGATTTGAACCCACGACTCCTTGGCCCCAAACCAAGGCTTCTGACCACTGAATTACATCCCGATGCTTGGTACTGCTGGTGGGAGTCGAACCCACAACCTCTGGTTTCTAAGACCAGCACCTCTTCCAGTTGGGCTACAGCAGCAAGGAATGGGAGGGGTACAGAGGATTGACCCAGGCGACTGTTTACCTCCCAACTGCCCCGCTAGGATTCGAACCTAGAAACTTCGCTTTCAAAGAGCGAGATGTTGCCAGTTACACCACAGGGCAAAGAAGTGGATGCCGAGGCTGGAGTTGAACCAGCATCTCCGTGATTCAGAGTCACAGCGACTTTCCAGGTCGTCCACTCGGCAATGAATGGCTGCCCCAGTAGGAGTCGAACCTACAACCTTCCCGTTAACAGCGGGCCGCTCAGCCATTGAGCTATAGGGCAATACGAGTTCCCTAAACAGGGATGGGAAGTGACAGGATCGAACTGCCTTCTCGCCGTCTTCAGCGGCACGTGAGCACCAGCTTCACCAACTTCCCATTGAGGCGGAGGATAGAGGAATCGTTCGCGCAGCGTCTCCTTCGGAGAAACCCCTAGTCAAGGACTACCCTGGTTTTCAAGACCAGTTGCCAACCATTCAGCGGTATCCTCCATGAGTGGCAAGAACGGAGGGACTCGAATCCCCACTTTTCGGTTTCGTAGACCGATGTGTTATCCAGTTACACCACGTTCTTACAAGGCGGAGAGCAGTGGAGTCGAACCACAATTATTCATCCATCTGTTTAGCAAACAGCGCCGATCGCCTGATCGGTTTACTCTCCGTGTTTGGTAGGTCGGGCAGGAGTCGCACCTGCAACGCAAACGCGGCTGTTTTACAGACAGTTGCCCACACTAATAGGCGAGCCGACCTATGTGAGGTTTGGCAGTGCAGACGGGACTTGAACCCGTTAATCACACGCTTGAAAGACGTGCCGCTCGACCACTTCGCTTCTGCACCATTGATGCCGTGCAAGTTGAAAAAGCTGTTGATTCACACACAGGATTTGAACCTGTAGTTCACTGTTTATGAGACAGTTGCCTTACCATTTGGCGAGTATGTAAGCTTTTTCGATGAGGGCACGACAACGCACAGACTAGGATTCGAACCTAGAACAACGGTTTTGGAGACCGGGATGTTGCCGTTACACCATCTGTGCATTGGTCGCAGCGGCGGGAGTTGAACCCGCATATCCTCAGTTATGAGCTGAGTACCTTACCGTTAGGTGACACTGCAACAGGTGGACTCCAGGGTGGGAATCGAACCCACGGATAGTTGGTTTTGCAGGCCAACGCCTTCCCACTTGGCGACCTGGAGAGGTAGTGGAGACGAGGGGAATTGTAGCTTGCTTGCCGAAGGCTACCCCAGTCCTGCAACCGTCCGTTTGTTGGTTTCGGAGCAGGTGATGCCAATCGCGTCCCCACGAGCGAGGATGACAGGAATTGAACCTGTGGCTTCCTGTTTCGAAGACAGGCGCTCTATCCGGCTGAGCTACATCCTCATTGGAAGCATCGACGGGAGTTGCACCCGCTTCTCCGTGCTTGAGAGGCACAGCGACTTCTCTAGTCGTCCACGATGCTACAAGGCGGGAATGGACGGATTTGAACCGACGATCTTTCGCTGGACAGGCGACTGCTTTGAGCCGGACTAAGCTACATTCCCAAAGGTGGCGATTCAGTTTTCAAGGTTCAGGGGGTGACTACAGAGCCTTTGTGAGGGCTGTAGTGTTGATACTACAGTTGTAATACAACGTACTACATAGTGTCAAGGGGATACTACAAATTTCTTTTGAGAAGTGAGAGGGCAATGGTGGAAAATATGGCTAGACTGCCCTCTCAGATTGAGTTGTAGTGATTAAGCTGGCGTGGAGATGTGTGCTTCACTCATCTGCCACAGCTTGTAAAGGAGGAGTTCAACGCGATCGCTCAGCACGGTGAGGAACGTTCCTTCATGAGCTTCCTTGATCTCGGCAATCCAGCTTCCACTCAGACTGACTTCTACAAACTCGTCATCCACTGGAATGACAGAGACCTTAGAGCCGTAGTCCTGCCGTAGTGACAGCTCTAACTGCTCTAGTTGAGCATCAGCAGGTAAGAGAAAGGAGGCATGACCAGGCTCCACTTGGAGGGATTGCCCTAGGCGCATGGCGAGAACAACCCGCTGAGCGATCGCCAGTTCTGGGGAGGTCATCACCCGCTCCATGTACAGTCCGCCTTCGGTGTAGTTCAACTTCAACATTGGCCTTGCCTCCTTTTTGTCTTCAGGTCAGGTGTCAGTGGGCTGCTCTTTCCAGAACTGTTCTGCAAATGCAATGGCAGGGTGGATGGGTGCTTTGGGCTTACTTCTCAGCGCCATTCCGGTCTCGTGCAACAGGCGATCGCCCTTAGCTGAATTGCACTTCTCGCACGCAGCCACTACGTTGTCCCAGGTGTGAGTACCACCTTTGGAACGAGGAATGACGTGATCCAGGGTGAGACGCTTGGTACTGCCGCAGTACTGGCAGGCATGATGATCGCGACGGAAGACTTCGCGACGATTCACAGGTGGTAGCTTCCACTGCCGCTCTGGATTGCCACTGGTCAAACGGATATGCTCAGGCACTTGTAGTACAACGCTGGGAGAGCGAACTTCCCAAGTCTGGAGGCTGCTGAACTCTAGTGATTCTGCTTGCCCCGTCACTAGAAGCACGATGGCTCGCTTGATGTTGATGCGTGCCAAGGGGAGGTAGTTCTTGGAGAAGACTACGACCTGGTTGTGTAGTATTGGAATCTTCTGTCGCTGCTCTGTTGCTTGCATAAAACTCACTCCTCAAAAAACAACCCCCACCTCTGTTGACCAGGAGCGGGGGTAAGTACAAGGAAGCTGATGCGCTGTTTCCCTATGTCGGTGTCAGGTTAAACCTGCACCTCCCGCTGCTAGTAAGTTGATCCGGATTCAGTTGTCCGGCGACTATCGCATCAATGCCTTCACTGGCGGATTTACCGCCGCTAAATCGATATGTCCCCTCACACCCAAACAGCACCGATGCTCTGCCCCAACCTCGATGGGGGAGAACAAGGGCACTGGATAAGGTGGCGAGAAGGGTGCGGATCATGGAAGGCTGGATTACTTGTATTACAAATCTGGATAGCTACATACTACACTTGTAGTATTACCTTGTCCACTTTTTGAAATTAGGTGGTTCGCTATGGATACACGCAAACAAAGTTCCACTTCGGAAATGCAAGTAACGAGTATCCGACTGGAAGCTGAACTTAAAGAGCGATTACGAGAGTTGTCCGGTGAGCAAGGGTATCAAACCCTGATTCGAGAAGTGCTTTGGCAATTCGTGGAGCAACGGTTAATGCCTTTGGAGCAACAATCGCCTTCCCAAACTCCGCTTTTGTCTAGGTCAGAGATTCGAGTAACCTTTGACGCGATCGCTCAACGAGAGGAACATTGTGCGATCACAGGTCAATTAATCCAACCACAACAACCGATGAAGCTAGGGCTCACAATCACTGGCGAACTAGTTCCTTTGAGCGCTTAAGCGTGAGTAGAGTCGCGATCGCTGTCACCGAAGCCATAGAAGGAACTGTATCTGGCAGCGACGTGGACACCGGAGCAACTTTTGAGACCGGGATTCCACCTGGGACAGAACACTGCTGGATTCTAGATGCTGATTTCAATTTGAGTCAGGAATCCTAAACACAGATCTTGCATACTGAAGTGGTCGGCACTGGTTTTCTCATATGGGCTTAGCAAAGCTAAAGCCTCAAACCATCGCTGGCTCAAGGCTGTCAGCAAACTAAAATTCAATCGGGCACATAACTTGCGCGTTTGCCAATACGAGTCATACCGCCTTTTGGAAAGGTTGAACGGTCTTGAGTCTTGTTTTTTTGACGGCTAGGTTAAATTATTTGCTTTCTCAACTGCTTGCTTTAACTCTGCAAAGGTAATCTTACCGTCTGCGTCGGCATCATACTGTGCTAGTAACGCCTGGGGGCTACTGGTACTTGTTTCGGCTGAGATGATTGCACTTAAGCTAGGACTTAAGAACAGCTCACTAAGGGAGACTTTGCCGTCTTGATCGCGATCTAAGTCATTAAAAAGGGATTGCAGCTCTTGCTCGGTTGCCATCGGTTTCTACCTGAATTAATCTTTCAATTTCATAGCTCATTCATAGATTACCAAACAAAAAGGAGAGCAAATTGAGTCTACTAATCAAGATCCGCTCTCTAGTAAGAGAGCGCAACAAAAGAGCCTGTCTTTCTAGCAGGGGTGTAAAGCTTTTAGCTGAGGCGATCGCCCGGTTAACCTTACTTATGAATGGGCACCCTAAACAAGCCAGCGCAGCAATCGCAAAGTGGTTGTTGAAGGTTCACAAGGCGATGGAGAATGTGACTGCTCAGTGGGTTGCGACTGTTTACTAGCTAAATAGAGATCGTACTCGTCTAAGAGCAGTTGAGCGCGCCCCCTGTTTGTGTTTGCCATCTGGCGGGGGGACAAACATAGCTCAAGCTTTGTCTGGATAAACGTTCCAAGCAACTACCTTGTAGGAAAATTGGAAGAAGAACTGGGAGATCAATAACGGAATTAGTAGGGGTTCAGCTTTTACTAGTTGAGAATGAAATCAAGAAGCTACAAAAGTGGAATCAATCACTTTAACTGTTGAGACGATAGAAGGCTTAATGGCTTTAGCTTTTGGGCAGGTTTGTCCCCCTCCCAGGTTTGCCATACTAAGCTTAGTTATAGCAGCGGAAAAACTCTGGTCGTTAGTGAGCCGTTTGAATGAACTGTCCCATTTACGAGGTCTGGTCGATCACGGCTGAGGAGCTTGTAATGGCGCAAAAACGTTGCCTTTTTTTGTACTGTCCCGCTTACAGTTGAAAACGGGACAGTGCAAGCCGCTAGGTAGCCAATTAAAGCGACGCTAAAAGCTTTACTTCATGAGCCTTCTAGCCTTAACAACCACTTTTTGTCCGTTGCTATAACTAAGCCAGGTTAGAAAACTTAAAACTCCATCATTACAATAGCTATATCACCGGAAAAAGCAGGTTGTGCCGCTCCACAGGCTGGTCACGCGATCGGTTGGTTTGCTCCCACTCAGCAAACCTCCAAGACTACCCGCAGAGAATTCGGTTCCTAGAGAACTTTGGCTGACTTTTACGGTGTAAGCCTTATTGAGCTGAGTTCGAGTTGAGCCAGTGCCAACTCCGTTGATAGTCGTCAGTTTGTTGGCTCCTGGACTCCGACCATCGACGCTCCATCCCGCGAAGCGACCTTTATTAAACTGTAGGGACAATCCATCTGCCCAACGGGCAAAGCCAAGCGGACCCGCACCGCACTCCTGATTCACGCCTTGATTGCGCGGCTTTCCACGTAAGTTCGTGAGAATTGAAACCACATCGGCTTCCTTGGTGCCGAAAGCGATCGCCCGAGTCGCTCCGGTAGACTTGTTCACTACTCGTAATCCCTGTGAGTCGAGTGCTAACACGGTCGCACTTGGCTTTGCTTGAGCGATCGGTTGCAGGGCGATCGTCATAGCGGGCGCAATGGATGCTGAATTCCTTGAAGTGAGGGAATGAGAATCTTTTGCAGAAACATTCCCTAAATAAAGTAGAGATCCCCCCGAAACGCACAGTGAAATCAAGAGGGCGCTGGTCAGTTTCATAGCTCGTTTTCCGTTCGTGAATGTGCAGAAATGGGGTGAGAATTAATATTACGCCTTTGTATAAGTAGGTAGGTGTAATTAAACTGAAGATGATTTTCAAGCTGTGTAAGGGTTTCAGGCGAAGCCATCTTATATTTAATTTGACCCACCTACTTAGCAGACGAGAAATTTTGGTCGCTAAGGCTATAACTTCTACAGAGTACCTCTGAGTTTTGAAATTAGACGAGAAGAATCTACAAAGTTATGGCTAGAGTTTGGTGGCAATCTGCTGCCTACTATGAAGATTTGAAGTGAGAAGCAATCGGTCTGTGCAATCAGTGGGATGTAACTGGAACAATCAATCAAGCAGGAATACTGTTCGGTAATTGTGCTACCCCTCAAAACTCAGGACTAGATTGTGGAGATTACCAAAAAAGAGCGTGACCAGCTCATCAAGCAAATCAGTAGAGCGTCTGGTGTAGCCCAGTATGCATTAGAGGCAAAGATGACGGATGAGCAGGTCATTCAAGCGTCGCAAAATCTTGCAATTCTGTCATTACTCAAAGCTCCCAATAACTTCAATCGTTATAAACAGGGCCTTAAAACCCAAGAAGCCAATGAGAAACTGAAAGAGTTTCTCGATCCTCAACGCTCAGAAATTATCAGTGCTGGCAAATGGCTGATCAATGCCCTCTCTCAATCAGGGAGCGATCGCAAGCAAACTCTCTTAGAGAAAGAGCTGGTGCATAAAGAGGACTATAACGATACGGTTAAGGGGATGCGGGACGCTGTTGAAACCATTCGAGAAGTAAACAAAGCAACAACGACGGAAGCGGAAGTTACTATCTCTGAATTGCAAAACCGCATTGATACCTTAAAAAACCAGCTATCCAAGATTCAGGACTATATTTCCTTCAATTACGGTAAAGGCGAGTGGCAAGAGATCAAGAAAACATTCAACCTTAAATAAGGAGGTAACTATGAATGTTGATGGCATGAGTTATCGCCAGTGGCAAAAACGCAATACCGACACTTTTCAGCAACTCACAAAAGCTCAGCAGCAGGCCGCCCGTCAGCAAGGCTATCGCAACGTTGGCTGGCAGCAGATCCAGCAATCCTGGAAAGTTTTGCAGCAATTGATGAGGCCCTTGAGCTTGTTTGATGCCAAGTTGAAAAAGGGCGATCTCTCTGGAGCAATTGGTCAATCAATTCTCGAAGCTGAGCAGGCCCAAGAGGTAGCACAACAAGGCATTTCAAACCTGAAGCGCAAGCATAGCCAGGTTCAGGAGCTTGCTGAGACAGCATTAAACAAGTATCAACTGCTGTAAATGACTAACTTCAATCCAAAGGAACTAGCTGCTCTTTACTTAAGTGCTGATATCAGCGATATATGGCAAGCTAGTCAGAGCTATGCGGTAATTGACCACCCTAGCTTTGGCAAGATTAGCCCAAATGACTATCGTGCTAAATACCATCAAAAGCCGTGTCCGTTCTGTGGACAGAAAATGTTTCACGGAAAACTTGCACACAGCACGAACAATAAGCAAGAAGCGATCGCGCGTGGCTACGAATACCTGGATAAGAACGGCAACAAAATTATCAATCGAGCTGGCAATACCTACTTCCACCCTCATTACGTCACCCTCGACCACAAGCTAAACAAAGCCCGCTGTCCAGAGCGCATGTTTGACTCCAGCAATCTCCAGATTATGTGCTGGAAATGCAACAACCTTAAAGGCGACAACAATGCCTATGAGCTTCAGCATAATCTCAATTATCTCCAAGACCTGGCTGAGGAGACCCTTCATCGCTACCCACTCCTCTAACTAAACAGATTAAATCAGCAAAGTGTTCACCATAAACACTTTGCTGACTTAAGAGTCTAAATTCTTGCGTGGGGAAAAATAGAAGATGGTCGGTAGATACTCACGATGCTATTAAGAGCAGTTACAGCAGCGGAAAATTTTTGATCGTTAAGGCTGAAAAGCTTAGAAAATAAAACAGTTGTCTTTGGCACTTCACTAACGACCAGAATTTTTTTGCTGCTAGTATCAACCCTGATTGAATTACTGAATAGTTGATGCCAACTGATTTAGTTTATTATCGGGCACATTAGCCTTCCAACCTTCATCACTCTTGAGGGTGGGCACCAACTTCTCAGAGCGTTGGGGATCGTCTCGAACTGAAAACAAGTCTTCAACATTTCACCAAGCCAAGTAGCGTTGTGCCATATTTCCTGCCAACCAAATCTTGCTATCGAAAAATTACCACTTCGCCTTCTTTGCTCGCCTGATTTTTGGTATAACTAACG
The DNA here is from genome assembly GCF_039962155.1 of Trichocoleus desertorum AS-A10. Classification (NCBI taxonomy): domain Bacteria; kingdom Bacillati; phylum Cyanobacteriota; class Cyanophyceae; order Leptolyngbyales; family Trichocoleusaceae; genus Trichocoleus; species Trichocoleus desertorum. The sequence goes on from NZ_JAMPKN010000060.1 coordinate 8,418, forward strand.
CCATCTACCTTGATTCCCTGATTATCAAGTAACGAAATCAGTCCCCCTTTATTCGTAAGTGGTACTCCCTTGATCTCAATCATTTTGACTTCACCTGGTGCCAAGGTAATGTCATCAGTAATTGTGTATGCCGTATCACTACTGTTCAATAGCGACCATCCTTTAATGCCAATTGCTTGTGGCAGTCGATTGAGTAAATAGACCTTCTCCGGTTTTCCTGTCGCTCCTGGCTGATTCTCGTTATCAATGGGATTGACCAAAGCGGCGATGATCGCGACTCGCATGTCGTCCGTAATGCGTGTCTCGTCGTCTGGCACTTCCCCTCGAATCAATTGTGCAAAATTTTGACTGCCAGATAGGCTATGTCCTGTTATTTCATCTGTGTGTACAGCCTGTGATGCAAAGGCCAAGAAAATCGCATCAAACCGATCTGCATCGGGGAAGTAGATCAGAACACCGCCATCTTGCCACACCCCATTAAATTTCTTGAACTCAGCTTGGCTACCTTGGTTCATATGAATGTTGTGAATCCCCTGTTTGTCCTCGTAGGGTTCGCCAAACAAGTAGATGGTGGCACCACGATTAATCGCGGATTCCAGTTCTGGCATCACATAATCGATAATGTCGTCACGCCCCCCTGGTTGATCGTGTGGGAGAATGCTTCCTGTGCGCAATTCCATCAAATTTCCACGGATATAATCCAGCGCCAGTCCAGCAAGTTGACTAGGAATGTCATGAAACCCTACATCCAAATCCCGCAATTTATCGACGATCGGATGTTGGAAATCACGAATTAGCCAAAATACAAGTTCCGAGAGCGCAGATTTGGACTTCACATTAATCGAGGCGCGTCGAGCACCGTTAAAATTGCCCCCAGAGGAGCCATCATCGTAGAACAGATGAATGTGTGGAGACTTGGGATCTTCCTCTGCGCGCTCTGCGCTGACCCGAACAGGTTTTGCTACCCAGACACCATAATTTTTAATTGGCACGGTATAAATATCCTATTTGAAACTTTCTACTCCAGTGTAAGAATCACTCCCTATTGAGGCTGCTACGGAAAAAGTTTGAAAGAAATAGATATTTTTTATGCAGTTGCTCATGTATAGAATGTTGAACTTTATTAATGTTTGACACGATGCGTTATTTGACTTTAATCGAGGGATTAGAACTACATTCCAAATCTATTGAACAATCCGGGGGGCATTAGGCATTGGACACTAGTCTACTAGAGTCAGTGATCCCTCAACCTCTAAATAACGTTTGGTGAAGAACTGTACTCGAACTTATTTGAAAAATCAGCGGTATTGAAGTTTTCTATCATCATGAACCATCCATTTCTGGATGGAAACAAACTTATAGGTCATGTTGCGGCAGACATTTTTCTCATCGTGAACCTACTCTTCACCCAGGGCAACAATCTGCTTAACACTTAAAGTCAACTCTGGAAAGAATTGAGATTTGATGCGATCGCTGCCTGTAAAGCTTTTAAACTGGTATTCCTTTTCAATCAAAATACTATTTGATGAAACTAAGCTACCAACTGAGATAGTAGGTTCTTGAATTTTAGGATTCTTCCGGCCTGGGTAACGCTCCAAGTAATAGAGCGGATCGATAATCCAATATTCGCTCACACCAAATGCGGCATACCACAAGGGCTTATTGCGGTAGTCATCCTCCCAGTTTGTACTCACAACTTCAATAACAATGCTAGGAGGTTCACGCAAGACGGCTTCTGCTTCAGTTTGCCGACGCCAAACTTCTTTATCCACTACGATTAAGTCTGGCTTTCGGGTGTCCCTAGGACCGATGGCTAGAACAGGCTTAGGGTGAACCAAGAAGCCTAAGTCTGCCCGTCGAGATTCTAAGCGCAGCTCTACCAGCAACTCACTCCGCAAATTTTCATGCTGTCCAGAAGGCTCGGCCATTGGCGTAACAATCCCATCTCGAAGCTCGTACTCTGGACTTTCGCCCAAATCTAGCTGAAAAAACTCTGCAACAGTGTAGCGGTGGAACTCCAGTTGAGCAGTCATAAGAAGAGCCTGGATACCAATAATTCATTTTAAGCGATCGCTCTTTGCCCAAGCCAACAATCAAGTCATTCTGACCATTGCTGACACCGATCGCCAAGGCAGAAAAGTGGCTGAGGTGAATGTTCCAACTCCGCGTTCTGACGAGGAGAAGTTTGTCCAGTACGAAATGGTTGCGGCTGGCTGGGCTTACCCCTATGAGAAATTTTCTGATCACTGTCCCAATTGGGACATAGTGCAGAAGGGTGTTAATGAAGCGAAGCAAAACCAACGAGGCGTTTGGGCAGTTGCTCCAGCTGTTAAACCCAAGAGCGATCGCCCCTTGATGCGGGGTGATACAAGTTTCATGAAAGGCAACTGATGATGAAGTTAAGAGAACTGCCCTTATTCGTTGTCTACTAGCGTTCTCTTCGGCTTACGGAAGTTAAATTTCAGCGTATTTCCACTTTTGATGACTCGGCGCATTTCGTCATAGAGTAAATAATCTGCATGGGTATCAGGGTCCTTGATCCCGCTGAGATGGACCCAGGCCATTGACCGAGTTAAAGCGACAAACAACTGGTTGCGTAAAGCCAGATTACTTTCATCTTGAGCCACCAATTCCAGACCCAGCACGTATACCATTGGCGCTTCATGCCCTTTGGCTCGATACATTCTTGAGACTGTAATCGCGTCATGCCACCAGAAGCGGTCGGCATTGCGACTGGATTGGTCCGGGTAACGATTGCGATCGCTGGCTCCTGGAATGTAATAGGGAATGCCTTGAGCTTGAAGGTTATTCGCCACCTGACGTTGGAGCTGTAAGCTGGCAGCAGCTTGCGAATTGCTATTCTGTTGCCCTGATTCTGGTGAATCTTGATCTGTTCCTAAAACCATGATTAGGATGTCGCGACTCCGTTGCAGCTCGTCCTGCTCTACGTTGTGCCGAATCTTTTCAACTAGCTCTTTGAGTTGGCTTTCGCGATCGTCATACACCTCAAACTCCAACGGACTCCTTCCCCAAAGTTCTGGTGTGGGAATCGGGTTCGGCGAATGCTCTAAGGGGCGATGCAGGGTGATCCAGTTCCCAGGCGTAAAGTTACCTTCGGTTACTTCATACCCAATCTTCTGCCAATCAGCTTTAGTAGTGAACCCGCTCAACATCCGTTCCTGCCGTAGCAGTCCCATACCAATGCCGTGAGCAGCCACGAGGGTAGGGCCAGGGGTGCGGTAACACCGCTTCATCACTTCGCTCTTCTTAATTCCACCTTTGTAAGTTGGACCCGTTTTAGAACCTGACAAGATGCCACCCAGTTCCACCCCAAACACTTCACCATAGCTAGGGACTCCGAGGGCATCTAAGCTCTGAGCTTCGTCATAGGCCCAGATGAGGCGTTTCAAGCTGGGGTCTTTGTCGCTCACGGGACGGAGGGCTTGCCATGCGAGCCAGTAGATGGCTTGCTTGTCCCCGTACTTCCATTCATCATCGACTGCTAAGTCCTGCCCTTCGTCAATCAGAATGGCATCAAACATCGGTTCAACGGTGACATTTTCGAGCAGTCGTTTGCAGGAAGCAGCAAGGCGTTCAGGGATGCTACCTGTGGGCTTTTCTGAAACTGCTGTCTTTACGTGAGCGCGATCGCGGAGTAAGGAGTACAGTCCAGGTCGTTCTTTGCTACCCCAAGCATGAATGACTTTGAGCTTGCCCTGCTCCAGGTCAGGGGCGATCGCTCCATCGCTCCAGTAGTCCAACCACTGTCGAATCAGCGCTGGAATGACTTCGTAAAGGCTGCGGGTAAAGAAGACAAGGGCAATGTCCCAGTCTGGATGTTGGATGTGCATCCGAGCTGCCTTCTGACACAGCAGGAGTGTCTTACCTGATCCCGCAATGCCCCGAATCCGCTGCGGACCTGGAGGAATCTGCATGCCAATTTTGGCTTGCTGAATATCGACTTCACTCATCCAATTCCGTAATCCAGCTAAAACGTCTGCACGCCGAAGGACTGGAGGAACCGGATCAGCAGATGGAAGCTGAACTGTTGGTTGAATCGGTTTGGGGCTATTGGGATGGCCGACAATGACACCTTCTAAACGTTTCCATTGCAGATCGCTCAGTTCAAAATCTAAGTGTTTCTGGTTGAAAATAATGCAATTATTTTCCAGACTATTGAGGATGCTGCGTCTGCCTAATTCATCTCCAAAAAGGATGGGAGGGCAGGTGGGGTGCTCATCATCAAAACCGCGCTCTCGCCACTCATCGCGACTGATTAAAGGTAAGGCAACTAAGACTCGTCCAGGCAGTTGGTCTTTGAGCAGCGCGTTGCGATCGCAGCGTTTGAGAATTTGCCACAGTTGATTTTCGCCCTGCTTAAACGGAGTCATATAGCGGGCATAGAAGTTTTTCTGCATCTCCCATTGATTGGCCCGGATGGCCACGATCTGGTCAATTCTACAAGTCTTGACTTCAATAACCGCTAGGCCGAAGTCTCGGCTGACTAGCAAGATATCCGGTTGGTACCGAATTTGTCTGTTGCGGTCAAAGTCGGAGTAATTCAGGATAGCAATGCCTTCACCTGTTCCTTTCAAGGCTTTGACAATCGCTTCCCAAATGAGGCGCTCTCCTTCTTCACCATCGGCACCTACAAAATCAGTGACGATAAACTCCCACTCAGACATAAGCAATCCAACCAGATGGTCATCTACCTAGTTTTCCCATTCCAAGGAACTTTTTACTCCATCAAAGCTTTTATTACACCCTTATGGAACTAGGCATGTCACACACAGGCCCTTATAGTCATGGTCTAAACAAATAACGTTGTGACAAAACAGGTTGTGCCTTGTTGCTTGATATCTATCGCACTGCCAACAAATGTAGTAAAGATAGAAATTCAAGTGATTGCTTGAGCCAGAACTTAAAAGGCCCCAAGGTAACAACACTGCAACGGAGTACCACGCGATCGCCGAAACACTTAAGCAGTAAGGGATTCAACAAAAAACGTAACTACTCAGCTTGAAGAGCAAGGTGAATAGGGTTTCCAGCGAACATTTAATTAGAATCTACCACAAAAAACTATGCTATATATCTTTAGAGCGTCGGAGATAATAGCTCATTCTTAGAGGTAGAAATTACCTCACTTTTAGAGGTAGAAATTACCTCACTTTTAGAGTGAGTAAATCTGCATAAGATCCTGCAAAAAACCTTTTCAAATTGCAGAAATAATTCTATGATATTTACTTCTAAATCTTCTATACTGGCGATCGCCGTTGAGGGGACAATGAGCGCTTGAATGAACTAACTACCAACCAGAACTAGAGTACTCATTAAGAGTAAATCCAGAAATCAAACTAGTCATATGCAGCCGTAGTTACCAAAAATTGGCGTAGGAAGGTAGGAAAACATTTTCCTACGCTATTAAAAATCTAAATCCCTCAAACCCATGTAGCACAGGCAATACATCTTTCGAAATTGATCGTCCAAAAATACCGTTTTGCTTCAACTGGTTGTATGCCAGTTTAGTATTTTTTTACTATACTAGAATATCGCTTCAACTGATGCCTTATGATTCCAACCACTCTTTTAGATGCTTTCCACCTCTATCGGCTTCACATTGTCACAGATAAGCCAAAACATCTTGCCGGATTAAAAACGGCTCTTAAACTTTATGTTCTTCCGGGATATAGTATCAGTTATGCCTTTAGAGCAGAGGCAGTGAGCGAAGACTTTGAAGGTTGCCTATCGAGGGTACTTATCAAGGAACTCAATGATGTTGAGAATGCATTTCATGAGCAAACAAAGATAGCTTTGTCGCTTGGAGACATCACGAAAGGAACTGTTAAAGACTATCGTTCGCACCTGCTTCGCTTCCTGAAATGGACACAAGAGCAAAATTGGTATTTCGATACCACGAAACCTGACAGTGAGAAATTCACGCCTCGAATCAGAAGTACGTATTCACTCAAAGCAATGCGTAAGGGTAGAAGGTGCTATAACCGTAACCCCTATGGGCTGAAGGTAGCCGAAGTGACTCCCAAGTTAGAAAAACAGCTTGATGCTCGTCCCTATGAACTGAAGCAAGAGCACTTTAATTCCGAGTTTCTCAATCAACTCTCAAATAAATGCCCAAAAGCTTTACCCCACTATGGCTTTCGCTATTTTTGCACTGCTCCAGAGGTGGCCAAGCGGCAAGATAGAGCTATGAGGGAATCAACCTTCAACATCTACCAAGAAGTCATCTTTTGCTTTTTAGGTTGGCTGAAGAATATCAGAGGTTGGAGTTTAGATGACATTAGTTTAGAGCTGGTGAGCAATAAAGAGCTATTGGAGGAGTTTGTAGCTTGGGGCATCAGTGAGCGAGAAAATGGTTATCAGTGGGCTTCCAGAGCTGCTGAATGTGCTGTCAATATTAGTAAGTGGCTGTATCATAAACGCTCTAAAAAGCGAGACTACAGAGATATTGAAGAAATAGAAGAGCTCAAGGATTATCGATCTGACATTCAGAAAAAACGTAAGGTTGCCCCTCCTCGGCTCAACCTTGAAGAAAAGTTAGTAACTTTTGAAGAGTGCGAATCTGTAGTTCAGTATCTCCGTCAATGCTGTGCTCCCAGACGGAGTAAGAAGTCCAAGTACACAGGAAAACTTCAGAAGGGAGAAATGCGATCGCAAACAGCGATTCTCCGGTGGTGGCAACGTTATCTCATTATTGCCATCCTGACATATTGCCCTGTGCGGCAAAGAGAGATCAGAGAGTTAGAGCTTGGGAGAACCCTATTTAGAGAGGCAGAAGGTTATAGAGTCAAATTGGGTCCTGAAGACCATAAGACAGGATCTAAAACCGGTAAGGGGCGAGAATATTGGTTGCCTCAGCACTTAACCTTAGACTTGGATGAGTGGCTCAATGAGTGGCGGCCTAAAGCGAATGTTGAACACAATTTTGTCTTCTTCTCGGTCGGCGGCAATGGTAAACCAGACTCTATAGGCAAACCCTTGTCAGGGCCCGTGGTAAGTGCAATGGTTGCCACTATTATGTACAAATTCACAGGTAAGCGGCCCTCTCCGCACATCTTTAGGAATATTGCCATCACTTACCAAAGAAAATACGGTAATGCAGAACAGCAAGAGGCATTGGCTGAACTGATGGGACATTCAGTTGAGGTAGCTAACAAGGTTTACGACCAAACTACATCAATTGAAAAAACTGAAAAGGCAAAGGACTGGTGGAAAAAGTCGAATTGAACAGTGCCTTCTATAAAGGCAAGTTTACCTGAGCTCAATTCCACTTGTACAGGGACAAATTAAATGGCATCAAAACAAATTCATGTCGTAGAGCAAACCTCCTCTGTTGCTGGATTACAGGGAGAATTTTCTCAGTAGATTAGCATCTGTCCATCAGCATTGCCAAGCTAAGTCTAGCTTGCTTTTTTGCCTCAAGCCAGATTTAGCTTGGCTTCTTCAACGACACTAATGTGTTTCCACGTCAAATAAAAAGTCACTATACACTTGCGGCGGAGTAGTTCATTGATCGAGAAGCACTGCGCTACCAGAATTTAAGACAACAAGTTTAGAAAAACTTGCCAATTGGAACCAGTTTGAGGAACTCTCGCTGAAGCTTCTGGTAGATAGGAATTGACTTTGTCTCAATTCGAGCATCACCAGTAACACCGGGTCGCAAG
>NZ_JAMPKN010000061.1:0-15831 GCF_039962155.1 Trichocoleus desertorum AS-A10
ATATCAAGCAGTGCCCCGACAGGTGGATATCTGGGCTAAAAAAAGGGGCGCTTGACGATCCAGTGTGACGAGATGTGGTCTTTCGTGCTCCGCAAAGGCAATAAGCAGTGGATTTGGTTGGCTCTAGATGTCAAGACTCGAGAAATTGTTGGGGTCTATGTCGGCAATCGTGGCCGTGAAGGAGCGCAAGGATTATGGGAAGCTCTGCCAGGGGTCTATCGCCAGTGTGCGGTCTCTTACACAGATTTCTGGTCTGCTTACGATGAAGTGTTTCCCCGCAAGCGGCATCAAAGTGTCGGCAAGGAGAGTGGCAAAACGAGTTACATTGAGCGCTTCAACTGCACCTTGCGCCAACGCGTGTCGCGCTTAGTGAGGAAGACGTTATCGTTTTCCAAGAAGCTGGATAATCATATTGGTGCAGTTTGGTACTTTGTTCACCACTACAATGCATCCTTACCTTTTTAGGACTACCTGGCTGCGCTACTAAGTCTTCCACGATCTTCACTAACCGCCGATTCCGCCGTGCATCGCCTAAATCCACATCCCATAACTCCTCGGCGACCCAATTCATTCCCCACTCCTCGCAGCATCTGCGCAACATCTGCCTTACAACTGACAATCTGGACGCAAGACGAAAATTCGATTGCATATGCATTGCAGATGCCCAGTGCAGCAACACTGCCACACAAATGCCGCACAAAACTTTCATTTTATCCATTTGCTGCCAGTTTTTTAGACCCAACACCAGAGCGATCGCTCTCAAAAGTACGAATTTTTGTTAAAACTCACTCTCCCTAATTGGCCTCAAACCCTTACAACTAAAGACATTCAACCGCTTTCTATCAGCATTAGGGGTTTCTTGAAGCGATCTCAACATCTCTTCCATGAACGAAAAAGGCCGTCATGGTTTGTCATACAAAGCATGTGCTTTCCTTAAATTTGCGATCGCTCAAAGGGGAAGCAGGAAAGAGGGCGATCGCTCAACCCTATCTCACGTAAGCCTTTTTAGAACTATCCTACTTGTAAAAAAAGATCTGACAATGCATAGCAATAAATTGTTGACATGCCGCTACTATCAGGATGCTGCGCTTCACTAACTAGAAGACGAGTGCCGAAAAGCAACCTATGTCATGAGTTGATGTGATCAACCGTCCAGTTCAGGGCGAGTTGCCCACTTAAACGGCGTTGGTCTCCCTCGCGTAAGGGATGATAGCGAACACCCTGCGCATCTCGGAACAATTTCTCCAGACCTAACTTGCGATAGAATGCACTGCCCCCAGCAACTTCCATCGCTAGATCCGCCACGTTCAACACGGCTTTGGCAACAAGTGTCCGCCCTGTCATGATTTGATTCGTGGTTTCAAAACTGGGTTGACTCACCTCAGCAATCGCAATCATGTGCTGAAGGGCTAACTTAGCAGCCGTCAATTCGTTATCTAAGCCTCCCACCAGATAGCAAAGATGTTCATCTGTACGGCGTTTCATTGCCAGTTGAAGGGCGCGATCGCGGGCTGCTTCTGCCACTCCAACATAAACGGAGTAAACCAATGGAAATGCCACCATTGAGATCAGATGGAAAATAGGATGCCATTTCCCTTGTTCTCGTCGTAAGGCAATGGCTGCATCCGGGATAAAAACATCTGAGAGGATAACATCATGAGATCCGGTTCCTCGCATTCCCATCGCTTGCCAAGTTGGTTCAATTACAACGCCCTGAGCTTGCATGGGAACTGCAAAGTGTAACACCGTAGGTCCTATGTCTGGGTCTTGATAAACCGCACTGGTCATCAATAAATTGGCAGCAGGCGCACCACTGGCGAATACTTTGCGCGCCGTAATTAGAAATCCGCCGTCTACTTTAATCGCTGTGCCATTGCTCTGCAACCAATCCGAGCCACCGCTGCTGAGCAGCACCAGTTGCTCTGTTGCGATCCGTTTAAGCAATCCATCTACAGGAGCTTTCTGATTATGCCATCGCCAGGTTGGAACCATTACCTGATGGGTATGCATAGCGAAAGCAAGTGCAGTTGAACTGCAATAGCGTCCTAAAACCCGTAACACAGCACACATCTCGGTATAGCTGGCTCCACCGCCGCCCAGTTCGATCGGCACACCTGCGGCAACCAATCCAGTTGTTTTCAATCTGGTAATGTTATCGGCAACAAATACATCAGTCTCATCTGCTTCTGTATCTCTAACTGCAAACTGTTCTCCTAAAGATTCTGCCAAAGATAACCAATCTATGTCATTTTGCTGCATTGTTGTCGTAGCCTGTAGTTCCGACATCATCATGTCTCCTAGTAATTTCGCAATGTGTTCAGACTATCTCTGCAAATTGCTCACCAACTTCATCAGCGATTGCAGAATGTTTAATTATCTAGATTTATCGTGGTTGCAAGACTTCTCTAAATTCCGAATAGTGAGTAGCTAGTGGAGAAGTATGGTTCCCCACTGAGCTATTCGTAAGAGCCTAGCCTACTACAAAGAAGTCTTGGTTCGTCATCGCTAGTCCAGTCGATACTTTGGCAATCTGAATCTGAGACACTCCTCCAATGCCATCAGCGTCGAAGTACACAGCTCCAGTGCCTTGGTTGTAGATAAAGCGATCGCTACCATCTTTAGCACTTGACCCAATCCGAAACTGATCAGCCGTGATGAATCCTCCTGCCAATTCAGCCCCAAAGCCAGATCGGTCAATACAGATATTGTCATCCACAACGCTAAAATCCTTGATTGTGTCAATTCCCTGGTGTGGAGCAGTGATGAGAAAGCCATCTTGCCCTGATCCACCTGTTAGAATGTCATTTCCTCCGAGACCTGCTAAATAGTCATTTCCACCACCGCCAGAGATGGAGTTGTTGGCAACATTACCGTGGATACTATTGTTTAAGCCGTTACCTGTCCCGTTAATGGCATTGAAGCCATCCAGGGCTAAGTGCTCGACATTTGCTATCAAGGCATAGCTGACGGTGGAGCGCACACCATCATTTCCCCCTGAAGCAGCTTCAAATACGGCAGTCGTTGCATTCTGGATATAGTAAACGTCGTTGCCACTCCCTCCAAACAATTGGTTGCTACCTGACTCTCCATTCAGGTGATCGTCACCGTTGTCACCGTGGAGCACGTCATTGCCATCGCCGCCTCGGAGCACGTCATTGCCATCGCCACCCGAGAGGAGGTTGTCGGCGGCGTTACCATAGAGTTCATTATCCAAACTGTTACCCGTACCATTAATGGCGGCATTGCCCTCCAAAACTAGTTTTTCGACGTATCCGCCCGATGCCAAGCTATAGCTGATGCTAGCGCGTACAACATCAACCCCCTCATCAAGCTCCTCAACAACTGTGTCATATACATTATTGACATAGTAAAGATCGTCGCCGCGACCACCTTGCATGAACTCGATACCGTCGCCCAACATCGTGTCGTTACCGTTGCCACCATAGAGGCCCTGATTGTTGCCAGAGCCAGCATCGAGGAAATCGTCGCCCTCGCCACCGTCGAGGAAATCGACGCCACCGCCACCATAAATGATGTCATTTCCTCCTAATCCGCTAATGGTATCGCTCTCAGCATAACCATAGGGATCGCCGTAAAGTCTATCCCCGAGCTTGTCATCTCCAGTAATATTAGCCATTTTGATTTTTCTTGAAGTAATTGTGGTTTGAGTTGAAAAACAATCGAAAAGACATCAAGTGTGCGATCGCTAAGATGAACAACTTTGTGCATAGTGCAAACGCAGAACTACTGAATGAAATACAAACAACGCAATAGTAGAAGTTACAGCCATCAACAGATGAAGAAGTGAGTGGATGCGTTGTTGCTTTCGATATTTAGACCTTAGTTCTTTGCTGATTCAAAGCCCTTCACCCGACGGCATGAGGGATATAAAGGGTATGAACATTTATCTACGTCTCTTCTGTCAATCAAGCGCTTCCATACCGAACGATGAATAAATCGTCAATAGATAGAAGTTCATAGGTTGCCTGATGAAGAACTTTGTACAGAAATTACAGCAGGTAAAATGTCTCGATATAATTTGTCAATCAGGTCTCTGGTAAAATCACTCGTCACTTGGATTCGTAACAAATGGACGCAGAGCAAGGACTTGAGGTCGCAAATAGAGTTGTTTTGACAAAAGTAAAACGACGACTCAGTCCGGTTGAAACTGCAATCTTAAGTGGCTCTTGGCGGGGGCAAACCTACGAAGAAATTGCCAGTAGTACTAACTACGCTGCCAGTTACTTGAAGCGATATGCGGGACCGAAACTCTGGCAATTACTTTCTGATGGGCTCGGTGAAGAGGTCAGTAAGACCAACTTCCGGGCTTCGTTGGAGCATCACTATCAGCGAGAGAATGAAAGAGTTTCAGAAGAAACTAGAGAGCCGAAAAATAAGGCATCTGAAAAACGCAACAGTGAACACAAAGTAGACACCGCTTTTCCCTGTGTTGATTGGGGCGAAGCCACAGATGTTTCTACCTTTTATGGTCGTCAACCAGAGCTAAAGCTTTTGCAGCAATGGATCAAAGGTGAATTTCCTGAAAAACAAAGTCTTTATGGGATGCCCCAGGCTTTACGCTGCCGTTTGATTTGTTTATTAGGCATGGGAGGCATTGGCAAAACCTCTCTATCGATTAAACTGGCTCAGAAAATTGCTAGGAGTCGGTCTGAGGAAAGTGATGGCTCATCTGCAAAAACGCCTGATTCTCCCTTCGAATTTGTGATTTGGCGATCGCTGCGGGATGCTCCACCCCTAGACGATTTACTTGAAGACCTAATTCCGCTCCTCTCTCACCAACAAGACATTGACCTGCCAAAAGGCACTTCAGCCCAAATCACTCGCTTGATCCAATACCTGAAGCAGAATCACTGCTTGCTGGTGTTAGACAATGTGGAGTCCATTCTCCAAAGTGGACAGGTTGTGGGCGCTTATCGCTCCGGTTATGAGGCGTATGGAGAACTGTTTCAACGCGTGGGTGCAACGGAACACCAAAGTTGTTTGCTGTTGACCAGTCGAGAAAAGCCCTCAGAAGTCGCAGCGCTAGAGGGCGATGCGCTGCCAGTGCGATCGCTGCAACTGACCGGGCTCACCCCAACAGACATTAACAACATTCTAGATACTAAAGGGTTAATAGGAGATGCTGGCGATCGCGACAAGCTGATCGAACATTACCGGGGTAATCCGCTGGCGTTGAAGATTGTCGCAACATCCATTCGTGACCTTTTTAATGGCGATATTGCAGAATTTTTAGAACAGGGCACGATCGTTTTTAACGGGCTGCGTCGTTTGCTGGATGAGCAAATCGAACGTCTGTCAGCGTTAGAACAGCAAGTGATGAATTGGTTGGCGATCAATCGAGAAGGGACGACGATTGATCAGCTTCATGCCGATATCATTCCTAAGGTATCTAAGGCGCGATTGTTGGAGGTGTTGGAAAGGTTAGGGCGGCGATGTCTCATCGAAACGACTGCACGAACGCGGACTGAACAGGAAAGTTTGCAAAATGGTGATGCAAGGCAGAACGGTAAATCTGAACGCATTCCCTCTAGTTTTACTCAACAGCCAGCGGTGATGGAATATGTCACAGAACACATCATTGAAACTGCCGTTGCCGAACTTAAGGGGACACAGTCTTTTAATCTGCTGAGTCACTACGCCCTCACCAAAGCCAGCGCCAGTGACTATATTCGCGAGAGCCAAACTCGGCTGATTCTGGAACCGATCGCGACTCAGTTATCCAGTGCGTTTGGTTCCAGCACTGTCCTCAGCCAACAGCTCCAGCAGCAGTTGCGACAACTAAAAACCACGCCTGAAATGTATCCAGGATATGCAGCAGCCAACCTGCTGAGTTTGCTAAATTATCTCCATATTGACCTGAGTGGATGGGATTTTTCTCATCTACCTATCTGGCAGGCGTATCTTCCGGAGACTCCACTGCATCAAGTTAATTTCACCGAGTGTGATTTTACTGGATCTGTGTTTGCTCAAACGCTCAGCAGTATTGTAAACGTTGGCTACAGTCCTGATGGTCGATTGATCGCAAGCTGCGATTCAGACGGCAGGATTCACCTATGGGATGCGGCTTCCGGGCAGCCAAAGCTGAGTTGGCAAGCACACAACGAGTTTGCCTGGGGGTTATCGTTTAGTCCTGACGGTCAAACGATCGCTACTGGCAGCCCTCACGACTCTCTGATCAAACTTTGGGATGTCCAAACAGGACAACTATTGCGCGAACCATTTCAGATCATCAAGACGAGTTGGACAGTGCAGTTCAGTCCCGATGGCAAAAGGCTGGCGATTGGGGAAGAAGAGGGATGGTTGGAACTGTGGGATGTCGAGACGGGAATTTGTCTGGCATTTCTGGAAGGACATTCTGACATTGTTCACTCGGTTGCCTTCAGCCCTGATAGCAAAAGGCTGGTGAGTGGAAGTGGCGATTGTGCTGTGCGGCTCTGGGATCTTTCAACTTTCAGCGAAATGCGTCAATTTGAAGGACATCGCCACACTGTGCTGTCAGTCTCCTTTAGCCCAAATGGTCAGTGGGTTGCCAGTGCCAGTTGGGATAAAACCGCGAGACTATGGAATTTGGCAACCGGAGAATTCAGCTGCTTTGAGGGACATACAGACCTCGTTTGGTCAGTGTCCTTTAGTCCGGATGGTTTGCTGCTGGCGACTGCTGGACAAGATCAGACGATTCGACTGTGGAATCTGCAAACCGAGCAACCGATTCGGACATTGCTGGGACATCGAGCCTGTGTGACTGCGATCGCCTTTCATCCTGATGGCAAAACCCTGTTGAGTGGTAGCGCCAACAGTGTCCAGAAAGTTTGGGATGTAACCACCGGGCAGGCGTTGAAAACCTGGCAGGGACACCTCAGCCGCATCTGGTCTGTTGCGTTTAGCCCTGACGGTCAGCACATTATCAGCAGTAGCGCCACAGATTTACTGGTTAGGCTCTGGAGCCCTTTAGAGAATACCTGCCTGAAAACCTTTAACGAGCATACCCACTGGGTCTGGGATGTAACGTTTAGTAGCGATGGCAAAATCTTTGTCAGCGGCAGTTCCGATGGCACAATTAAGCTCTGGGATACCCAAACTCAACAGTGCGTCAATACGTTATATTGCCACACCAACTGTATCTTTGGTACTGCCATCAGCCCAAACGGAAAGCTTCTAGCGAGTGCCAGTAATGATGCTACAGTCAAACTCTGGGATCTGTATACCGGGACTCATCTACACACGCTGGTTGGACATGCCTTTCCTGTGTGGCACGTCACCTTTAGTCCCGATGGACGCTGGCTAGCCAGTATCGCCAAGAATGGCATTGTGCGACTGTGGCAGGTGGAAACAGGCACCTGTATGCAGGTTTTTGATCAGCATGATTTACTAGGATTTGAAGTGGAATTTTGTGCTGATGGACAAACGCTGATCGGCATCGGTGGTGACAACAGCATTAAGCAGTGGGAGATTGCCACAGGTCAATGTCTACAAAGCTTACATGGTCATACTGCACCAGTGCGATCGCTTGCCCTCCGTCCCCCTTCATCCCAAAGCCCGCAGCTCCTCGCCAGTGGTAGTGCCGACAATACAATTCGCCTCTGGGATCTAGAGTCTGGAAAATGCTTAAACGTTTTGCAAGGTCATACAGGCATCATCTTTTCGGTTGCGTTTGGGTCTGATGCGACTGGGCGATCCCTACTTGCCAGTGGCAGTTTCGATGAAACGATTCGCCTCTGGGATGTGAAGTCTGGTGAGTGCCTACGAGTCTTGAAGAGCGATCGCCTCTGCGAAGGAATGAATATCTTTGGAGCAACTGGGTTAACAGAAGCACAGCACACGACCCTAAGGGTGTTAGGGGCTGTTGAGATGAAATAACATCAAGGTGAATGCTCCATAGGGAGCTTCAACACTTGCATGAAGCGATATCCAATGATCAGGGTTTTGAGCTAATGCTTGAGGGAACTTATAAAGTTCATGATATTCATTTCCACGGAGAGTGAGGTACCTCATACTAATTAAAATTAGGCATAGGGCAGATAAGCTAGTAGTTCACCACAATGACTTTGACAGGTAGAGAGAAGTCAGGGAAACTGGTTGAAAATCAGCAATCCCCTCCTCATGCCAGAAAAGTACACGGTCACCCTCACTCCTGAAGAACGTCAGCAACTGCTTCAACTCACTCATCAAAACAAGCTTGGTGCGAGAAGATTGAAGCGTTTGGTCGTTGGCGACATCACCAACGTCGTTGCACCGGGCGCAAAGTTGATCCCGCTTCCTTAGTGGTTCGAAGCTCAGTGCAAATTGTAAGCTATCGCATCACAACTGCGTTCCTTCACAGCAATAGATTTGGCAACCGTTTCGATTGACGCTTGGCATGCTGTCCGTGCTGACCTCAATTGCCATCAACAAAAGCGCCATCAACAACGGCTTTTTCGCCGCTCTCCAACGACCTACTTGGCTGCTCTGGAGCAGAAATTCCTCCAGTCAGCTTTGCCACTCTAGAAAAAAAGAGAATTAATTGGGTCACTCTATCGGGCGGGACGAGTGTACACCCAAGATGCCGCAATTGCAGTCTTTGACCATGACTGGACCTCCTTGGCAACAGACATTGCGATTCCTCATGGCTTGTATGACCTAAAGCTCAACACAGGTTACCTGCATCTTGGCACCAGTCATGACACCGGTGAATTTGCTTGTGATGCGATTCGCGATTGGTGGAACCAGCAGGGCCGACATCACTATCCCACGGCAACGTCTATTTTACTACTGTGCGATGGGGGCGGCAGTAACGGTTCTCGGCAGTACTTGAGGCTGCTACCCCGCCGCAAGCAGCGGGGTAGCAGCCTCAAAAGAGGGCTAGTTGTTCATCTCGATGCAGTTGCAGATACTCATTCCCTTGCTCCTTGACGCACCTCGCGATCATCCCTTCATCCCCATGCTTGCCCATCGTACTCGCGAAGTAACCATCACTCCAAAACTCTCCACCCCATAACTGCTTCTTGATGCTGGGACACCGCTTGAATACCTCTCGTGCCGTCCAGCTCTTGAGCATCGTCACTAAGGCAGCTTGTAAAAATAAGTTGAGCTTTTTTCTGACTTCATGACCTACCTCAACAGAGCAACTAAGCTTGAAGCTGTAGGGTTGTTATGAGCAGCATGATCGCAGCAGAAGTTGTTGAACAAATTCGCTTCAAGTACGAGGCGTTTGCTCCTTATTTGAATGAGCAAACACGACGCGTCTGGGCAGCAATTGAAGCACGAAGTTTGGGGCATGGTGGTGTGAGTGCACTATCAAAGGCAACAGGACTGAGCCGCAATACGATTACATCGGGACAAAGAACTCTAGAAGCAACTGAGGGAACGATTGTCACAGGTTCGATTCGTAAACCAGGAGGAGGACGTAAACGAGTTGAAGAGCACGATGAGACATTAATCAAGAGTCTCGATGACCTAGTTGAACCAACGACTCGAGGAGACCCGACTTCTGCTCTGCGGTGGACCTGTAAAAGTGTGAACAAATTAGCGCAGGAACTTCAAAGACAGGGACATCAAGTCAGTGCTAAGACCGTGTATACCCTGCTCAAGTCAATGGACTACAGTTTGCAAAGCAATCGCAAAACTCGCGAAGGCAAAGATCATCCCGACCGTGATGCCCAGTTTGAGCACATCGCAACCACGGTTGAGCAGTTTCAACAGTTGCATCGTCCTGTGATTTCAATCGATACCAAGAAAAAGGAACTGGTGGGCAACTTCCATCATCCTGGGCAAGAGTGGGAACCGAAGGGAGAGCCTGTGGAGGTCAATGTCCATGACTTTGCTGACAAGACATTGGGCAAAGCAATTCCCTATGGCATCTATGACTTGGCTTTGAACCAGGGTTGGGTGAGCGTCGGCATTGACCATGACACGGCTGAATTTGCCGTTGAGTCCATTCGCCACTGGTGGTTAGACATGGGGCAACTGCTTTATCCGCGTAGTAAGCATTTATTAATCACGGCAGATTGTGGGGGCAGCAATGGCTACCGCAATCGCTTGTGGAAGTTGAAACTCCAAGAGTTCGCTGATGAGATGGGTTTAACGGTTCACCTGTGCCATTTCCCACCAGGTACGAGCAAATGGAACAAGATTGAGCATCGACTGTTCTGTCATATCACGCAAAACTGGCGAGGTAGACCTTTGACGAGTTTGCAAGTCATCATCAACCTAATTGGGACTACCACGACAGAGCAAGGCTTAGAAGTCCATGCTCAACTCGATGAAAAGCGATACAAAACGGGCATTAAAGTAACGGATGAAGAATTTAACGCGATTGCGATTCGGCGCAAGCGGTTTCATGGAGATTGGAGCTATCAAATCACCCCTAGAAAAGTTGCTTAATTGCTCAACTTATTTTTACACGCTTCCTAACTTCGTCACACTGTATATGGGCACTGACTGAATCAAGAAATACACATGATTCTTGTCGATGCCGATCTCGATAAACTTAACGTCATAGCGCTTCTTGATTTCGAGACACACCTCTCGTAAAACGGCATCGACCTGCTCGTCAAACACCGCCCGTCGATACTTTGCTGGAAAAACCAAGTGATAGAGCAAAACGTTACCGTTATGGCTTTTGTGAATGTACTCGCTCATCCTGGCATCTTACGCGGCACAGCGGCAGGGAATGTACCCGCAGAGATTCAAGCAGGATCTACAGCGCTTAGTGAACGAACTCAACATTGAGATTCGCATTGCTCACTATCCTCCTTATACCTCGAAATATAACCCCATCGAACACCGTTTATTTCTTCATCTCACACGAGCCTGTCAAGGTGTTATTTTCGAGAGCATCGAAGTGATTAAAGACCTGATGGAAAAAGCAACAACACAAACTGGATTAACCGTGTTTGCGTCTGTCTTGGACAAAGCCTATCAAACAGGGCGGAAAGTCACAGAGGCGTCCAAGCAGACGATGAAGATTGTGTTCGATGAGTACTTTTACCCAAATGGAATTACACTGCTAAGCCACAGACATCATGATTCTCGGTTTTATTTAATCCCGATCCTTAGAGCTTCAATGTCCTGCCGAATCTGTTGCAACCTGCCTTGTAGTTGGTCAGCCACAAAAGGCATTTTGATCACGCACATGTCGTAACCAATATCGACTCCCATGGCACGCCTCAGTTACGGACCTGAAGCGAAAAAGCGATCGCCATCTAATCCTTATCCTTGTGTGTTAACTTCTGGCGCAACTATCTAACTTTGAGGTGGAAGCAGTCAAGAGCAAGCGTCCGATCGCCTGCATTCTCTCTACTCCCTTTCTAAATATAGTGGGTGTAAAGGTGCTGGAGTCTTTCAATTTAGGGCCCCATTTAGTTAAATAAAGGTTAACTTTAGATTAAAAATACGGAAAATTTGTAGAAGCTAGAGAAGCTTCAGTGAACAAGTTGTTGGGAACTGAGCGCTTTTACGAGCTGCCTGATTGATATGCCAGTATATGTAGAGAATTTTGTGCCGCCGAGTCCAGGTTCTTGGGTGTTAGAGACAACCCACTGGTCCCGACCGATGACCCGCTGGAGTATAGATGTTTTTCCTGCTGCCTTTAAGCGAGGCTTCCGGGAGGGAACCGCTAGATATGGGCTATTGCTGGACTACATGGAATACGCTGCCATCAATGGCTTTGCTTACAATTGTTCTCGTGTGGTTGGAGCACCTCCAGAAGCGAAAGGGCTACCTCCTAAATGGCTGTTCAAACTGATGACTCGGCTCCATCCCCAAGTGCGCCAGCGGATTCAAACTGCTAAAGCGGTATTTGAGCAAAAGCTGTGGCGCGAAGACCTGAAGTTGTGGGATGAAGCCTGGAAGCCGGCCCTAACGCGCACTTATTTGGAGCTGCAAAAAGTTGATCCAGCCCATTTGTCCCTGGAAGATTTAATTGCCCATCTCAACGCTTGTCGCGATGCGGTGGCTGAAGCCATCTACTATCACCATCGGCTCAATCCGGTCGCTATGGTGCCTTTAGGAGATTTCCTAGCACATGCTCAGACCTGGACTGGGTTGCCTGCTCAAAAATTACTGCAACTGTTGCAAGGAACAACACCCGTTTCGACTGGGGCGATCGCGGAAATTGAGCAGCTCGCTAAAGCTATTCGCCAGAAGCCAGAAGCGATCGCGCTTCTAGCAAGTCAAAAACCTGCCGCTGATATTCTGCATCATCTACGATCGTTGCCAGGGGCCGTAGGGGCAGCAACCCAGGCTTATCTGGATGTTGTGGGGCTGCGAATTTTAACTGGATATGATGTGGGGGATTTGTCTGCCCTCGATACACCAGAACTGTTGGTAAAAACCATTCGCTCCGCCGTCAATACATCAGTGCATGACAGCCCTACAGACGATTTGGCTGAGCAAACCGCTCAGGTGCGGATAGTAGTCCCGGAGCAGCATCGAAGTGAATTTGATGAATTGCTGGCAGAAGCTCGTTTAACCTACCGCATTCGAGATGAGCGCGGCTATCTCAATGATGCTTGGGCCACTGGAATTGCCAGAAGAGCGATTTTAGCAGCAGGCGATCGCCTCACCGCAGCGGGCAAGCTCGAAAAACCAGAGCACGCCGTTGAACTGACCCACGATGAACTTATTGCCCTGTTGAGCGGTCAAGCAGGCCCTCCCGCCAGCGAGTTGGCGGAATATTTCCACTACCGCACAACTAAAACGATTACCGATGCTCCAGTTCACCTCGGTCTACCTCCCAGCGCTCCACCACCGGACGATTGGTTGCCACCTGCGGCGGCTCGGCTGAGCCGTGCAATTGGCTTGATGCTAGGACATATGTTTGTGGCACCCGGGAAGCAGACTGAAGCGCAGACAATTCAGGGAGTCGCTGCTAGCCCAGGGCAGTATGAAGGGACTGCCAGGCTGGTGCTCGACCTCGAAGATATGGCGCAGGTGCAAGCAGGAGATATTCTCGTGGCTCGCATGACTGCTCCTTCCTACAATGCGTTGCTACCGATGCTGGGAGGCATTGTCACCGATCGCGGCGGTTTGCTTTCCCATGCCGCGATCGTAGCCCGTGAATATGGTTTGCCAGCCGTGGTTGGCTGCATGGAAGCGACACAGGTGATTCGCAATGGCAACCGTATCCGGGTGGATGGCACTTCTGGGGAGGTAAAAATTCTGACATGACCCCAATGAATTCACCGATCAATTTAGTTGAAGCGTTGGATGAGGCGACCTGTGGGGGCAAAGCGGTTCAGTTAGGCGCAGCGATCCGGGCGAGTTTGCCAGTGCCGCCAGGGTTTGTGTTGCCAGCTTCCTTGGTCAACGCGATCACCGCTCAAGACTCAACCGCAATTGATCTCGCTTTACAAGCCTTTGCTCAACTGGAAAGCGCAGTGGCAGTGCGATCGTCGGCAGTGGGAGAAGATTCTAGCCAGGCGAGTTTTGCAGGTCAACACCTGACTTGTCTAAATATTCGCTCTCAAACTGGATTAGTGGAGGCTGTGAAGCAGGTGTGGCGGTCAGGCCAAAGTGCCGCTGCTCAAGCTTATCGGCAGCGCTTAGGCATTACCCAAGCCCCCGAAGTCGCGGTCGTGGTGCAGCAATTTATTCCCGCTGTGCAGTCTGGGGTGTTGTTTACCCGTAACCCGATGAATGGTAATGACGAGCGGGTGATTGAAGCCTCTTGGGGCCTAGGAGAAGCGATCGTCTCTGGACTGGTAACGCCCGACCGTTATCGCCTGGATCGGCAGGGCCAGGTGTTAGAACAAACGGCTGGCATGAAAGATATCGCGATTCAGCCAAGCGCTGAGGGACAAACGCACGAGGTCGCCGTAGCAGCGGATCAGGTGCGAGCTTTGTGCTTAGAAGAGTGGCATTTAGAGCAGCTCAATCACCTCGCGGCTCAGTGCGAGCAACACTTTCCGCCTCCCCTTGATATTGAATGGTGTTTTGCGGGGTCAACCCTGTATTTACTTCAGTGCCGTGCGGTCACCCGCATCTCAATTTCTCCTGCTTGAGCCTTGATGACATGGATGATGTGAACCGTAACTCTGTCTGGCGCGATCGCGCTCTGTTAATTGCGATCGCGCTGAGTTCCATGCTGGCACCCTTAAACTCAACCATGATTGCGGTGGCTTTGCCTCGTTTGATCACCGAGTTGCAAACCAATCTGGCAGAGGCAAGCTGGCTGGTCACTAGCTACCTAATTGCGATGGCCACCTTGCAGCCCATTGCTGGAAAGTTAGGCGATCGCTGGGGTCGTCGGAATCTCATTTTGGGGGGACTAGTTTGCTTTGGCGGTGCCTCGTTAGCGGCTACCTGGGCACCCAATCTGCCACTGTTAATCGGGTTTCGTCTGTTGCAGGCCATCTCAGGGGCGATCGCAATTCCCAATGGCGTGGCGCTGGTGCGAGAAGTGGTGCCCGATCATCGCCGCGCTACCAGCTTCGGGTTAATTAGTAGTGCGGTTTCCTTAGCCGCCGCGATCGGGCCTCCAGTAGGTGGCGTATTGATGAGCTTGGCGGGCTGGCAAGCCATCTTTTTTGTAAATTTTTTGCTGATTTTGCCAGCACTTGCTCTGGGTTGGTGGGCCATTCCTCAGCGCCAGCCAGCTAAAACTAATCGTCCGTTTGACTGGGGTGGCTCACTGTTACTGGCGGGCGTGCTGGCAAGTTTGGCTGGCCTTTTGTCCCAGATGCGGCAGGGTAGCTTGGCGATCGCTCCAGGATTGGCAGTGGCAGGTGTGATCGCTTTACTGGCCGCGTTATTAACCTACGAAGCGAGGCACCCCGACCCGATTATTCAACTCCGCTTTTTTCGTAAACGAGCCTTTGCTGCGGCTAATGGAGCGATCGCGCTCAGCAATTTAGCCATGTATGTGACGCTGCTCAGCTTGCCCATCTTGTTCTCAGAACGCGCAGGGTGGACCGATTCGCAAATCGGCTTTGTCCTGGCAGCTTTCTCTGGTCTAATGATTTTAGGCGCTCCTCTTGGTGGCTATGGAGCGGATCGCTGGGGTCGCCGCTTACCCACTGTCGCAGGTTTAACCTTGTTTACGCTGGGGTTACTGCCTCTCGTCATCCAAGCGGAAGCAGTTCCCCTGCTATTTCTTCTGCCTGGCTTAGCGATCGCGGGAAGTGGCATGGGTGCCTCGATGGCAGGACTCCAAACTTCTGCCATTGAATCCTTAAGACCAGAAGAAGCTGGAGTGGCAGCGGGGGTGTTTTCAACCAGTCGTTACCTCGGCAGCATTATCGGTTCCAGCATTTTGGCAGGCATCCTTAGCTCTAGTGGCAACTTTCACCTAGTTTTTGGGATGGTCGGCAGCACTGCTCTCTTATCGGTGCTAGTGAGCTTG
This sequence comes from Trichocoleus desertorum AS-A10, assembly GCF_039962155.1. Classification (NCBI taxonomy): domain Bacteria; kingdom Bacillati; phylum Cyanobacteriota; class Cyanophyceae; order Leptolyngbyales; family Trichocoleusaceae; genus Trichocoleus; species Trichocoleus desertorum. The sequence goes on from NZ_JAMPKN010000061.1 coordinate 15,341, forward strand.
GCGCTACGCGATCGCCCTTCAACTCATTAGATGGAGTTATTGGTTGCTTGAGGTGTGAAGTTTGATTAAGTAGGTTTGGGAAAAGCCGTAGCTTTTATGACAACGGGTATCATTCACAATGTCCGAACCAGCCCGAATGTGCACTAAATAGATAGAGCATTGAAGCGCTTCTTGAGAAGGATAACAACTTCCTTTAAGCCTGATAGGTGGGATTCCACTAGAGCCAACTGCGTTCTAGGGTTCGGGCGATCGCTGCCCATGCAGACTAGGCAATGATTTGTACCGCCTAGTCTGTAGCCTTTCTTTGAGCAATCAACGTTCATTGGTTCAGGGATTATCCATGCTCGCTTTGTAGAAACTTTAGGCAGATTGGCAGGACAAACGCATCTAAATTGGGGCAAGAGAGTGGGTGAGATACTGGATTAGAGCGTTTTAGCCAGAGACTCCTAACTGACCATGCCATCAACTGCTGCAAGCCTTCTAGAACATTT
>NZ_JAMPKN010000062.1:0-15600 GCF_039962155.1 Trichocoleus desertorum AS-A10
CTCGTCCTCACTCTCCTCAATCTTGATTTTGCAAACCCCAACCATCCTGTTTCATCCTCCTGCTCCAATCCCCTCTTCTCTATCTGTAGCAGATAAAAATTAAATTGGTATTAAACCCACTCTGTCCCCCACCAAGGCGCGGGTCGAACAAACGTGCAAGGTTGTAGAATGCAACTGCTTTAACGGCAGCCGCTTCTACCTCGCAGATGTGGCTCGAATCGTCAGAGCGGTTTCACAATACCAAGAACGAGAAACGCACTAGAACCAATCAATTGTGGGGAACTTTGCTTGTGCTTGCAGGCAGTCCCACAGATAAACGGCAAGACCGAGGTCTCCGGTCCACAGCGGATAGCGCAACTGCCGATAGAGTTGGTGTGATAGTTGGTACTGGGCGATCGCGTGCATGGCAAAAGTTCTGGCGCGCTCCAGCCACATCTGATCGCCTGTGCGGACAAATAGCTTAAGAAACGCATAGCCATTGCCCCCGGTGCCGTGACATAGATTGGACCCCTTCTTCAACGGACCTGCTTGCCATGTCAGTTCTCCCCCTTGCGCCAAAATGCGATCGAATGACTCATTGACCCCTTGGGGAAGGAGGGCTAAAGCCGTGACCATTCCAGGTGCCCCATGACAGTACTGCACTAGGTTGGGAGTTTGACTCGAATCGTCAGCATCATAAATGGCGGGCCAGTTGGCTTGATCTTCCTCCGTCACTGCGGTCTGAACCACCGTTGCCATCGCTTTCGTGGCAATGTCTTGAAATACCTCCTCGCTCAACAAGGACTGTCCAACTATCAATGGGGTTAAGTTGCTGGCAAAGCCATGGACCGATCCGAGCCATTGCTGGTGAGTGCCGTACAAATCAACTGTCCATAAATGCCCTGCTTCCCCTACGGGTTGCCACTCGCGTAACAGTAAATCTGCCTGCAATTGAAAAACCTCTTGCCATCTTGATTCCTGCGTCCACTGATACATAAAGTAAGCAGTGAGCATCGAGCCTGCGATGCCCCACATTAGTTCCCGAATCGGCTGAGTATCGTTCTTGTGAATCGCGTGCAAAATTTGGGTAGCTGTCTCTTCTGAGGGAGATAACTGGTATTGCAGCAGTAGCAGTGGCAGTTCTCCAAATAGATAAGACGACTGCTCTGGATAGGGACTCACCTTAGGATAGCGCTGGCGATTTTGGGCTAGCGTGGCATCGAGATGAGTCGCAACATCAAAGGTTGATTCAATTGCGCCAACGCTTTGCAGATAATTGATTGCCCATAGGACTCCTGCTTTACCAAAATACAGATCGCTACCTAAGGCTTGATCGTCCATTGGGTGCCCGGACAACAACGGTGCTGTTTGCAGTTGAGCAATGGTTTCCTGGGCGATCGCGCGGATGGCTTGCTGAGCCGTGTCGCGATTCCAGTCTAGCTGCAAGAGCGGATAATGTCTGGCTGGATCAAACAGCGTCATTGTTTACCTTGGTAAGTGCGTGATTGATCACCGTTCCTCCGAGGAGATGATCGCGAGGAAAAATGATGACTCCGCACGTTCTCTTGGGCACAAATGAGAGGAGCACCCCCTGAATTTCCACCTGAGTTCGGAGCGCGATCGCGGGCTATATGCAAGTGAGGTGTTTAGCATAACCTATCAATACAGGAGTTAATTGTGTGGCTTCCTACCAGTGGCGAAGCGCTAACCCTCAAGTCTTTAATCGCAGATGCAACAGAGGAAACGGCTTGCTCATACTATCGAACTGCGATCGCCCTTCGACTTCAAACCCCATCTGCAGATAGAATCCTACTGCTTGCTCATTCTGTTCGTTCACATCCACTTTTGTTGCACCTAGGATCTCGATAGCATGTTGAACCAGTTGCCGTCCGATTCCCTGTCCCCGCCAGGATGGATCAACGAACAACATTTCAATTTTGTTCTCCACCACACCCATGAAGCCAATCACTTCACCTTGATGATCTCGCACGCAGTCCAACTGGGCTATCTGAGAAAGTCCGTTGAGCACCAAGGGTTTGAAGAACTGAATGTCTGCCTCTGAAAGAAAATTGTGGGTGGCTCGCACAGAGGCTTCCCACACTTCAACAACGCGTGAAAAGTCTGTGGTTGAGATGGGGGAAATGCCATCTTGTCGTTGCATCGTTCTTCAGGACTTGCCTCTTTGTTAGATTTCGACTTGTAGTTTACAAGGTCGCGAGCGCGGATTTGCATCCCCTCAGTAGCTGGACTCAATGGCTGCGGCTGGATTTGGGCCAGAATTCGATTAGTGACCTCAAGCCTTTAACGACGCTGAAAAATTTGCAGCAATTGTTTTTGGTAGAACACCAGATTCAGGATCTAAGCCCGTTGGTATCCCCGAAGCAACTCATAATACTTATGAGCGGCAGCTCGGTTACCGAACTGAGCCCCTTGCGATCGCTTGAGCGTCGCTTAGGCTCAGTTCCTCTAGGCGGAGGGGCAGGGGGTAAGTGGTGAGTGAATAACCGGCAAATGCTTCAAGCATTACAGGTCACATCGCGCTCAGCGACGGCATCAACGCTAGTCAAGTGGGGTGAGCTCTATGCCGCAATCGTGATATCTATCCAAACTCAGTAGAAAGCCAAGGGCGATCGCGCCTCTAACTTTTCCCTCATTGGCGAGTGCAACCAACTCACAGAGCTGAGGCTCACCCCTCCCAGTCGCCCAGAATTCGGACTTATTGGGATAGATAGGCGGAACACGCGCGATCGCGCCTCACTTTTCCCAGAATTAGGGAATACAACCAAGGTAGTGAGATGCTGAGCGATCGGACCCGTTGTCCAGAATTTGAGCATCTTGGGGTAGACATGGATTTGAAGCACGATCGCTTTATGTCCCAAAGTGGGACAACTTACCCGCAAAGATGAGCAGTTGCAGTGGGGCTTCTGAGGTACGGCCTTTCGGTAGTGCGATCGAGGTAGAGGCTGGCTTAATCACGGAAGCTGGCTAACAACCGAAGCTGTGGAGGCTCGGGTGCAGCGACTGGTTATGTTGCTTGTTGGCTTATGATGGCCGCTTAAGGTGCCGTGTCAATGCGGTTGTAGGTTCCTTGCCAAGAGCGAATGTAAACAGTGGTATAGGCTTTGACCCAAGACAAATTTGGCTCTTCTCCTGCCTTAAACGACGTGGAGCCGCACCATTGTCCTCGGTTCATTACCACCACAATGCAGATTTCCTCTTTAACCAGGGCAAGAATAAACTCAATCGCCTCACGAAAGCCTTGTTCTTGGGGTACGTCCGAATACCTATCGAAGTGGCAGTGATAGTAGTCGTAGCTGAGTGTAACTTCTCCGTCCGTGTCAATGAACAGAAAATCATCGTCGTGTTCGATGAGCTCTGACGGGAGCAGCCCGCTAATTGGTGCTGGCACTTTGACCTGTAAATAACCTTCTGTTTCCTGTTCATTCTCCACTTCGACAGTGCTGAATGGCTCCCATTGAGGAAATGTTTGAAACAAGACGTTGGCAAAGCGTTGTGAGTAGTCATTCAATGGCTTCATCGCATCCTAATTAACAATGACCTTTTCCTGTCACTCGTGCTAGTAGCTTGAGTTTAGCGAAAAGCAATTGGCTCTGCCTCGCGTTTCGGAGCACTCAACTCAACCTTAAGTTCTGGACATCTTCTCTGAGCCTCCGTATTACCCACCCTGCAACACAATCCGCGAATCCGAAGATTTCGTAATATCAAAGGCTCTCGCGATCGCCCCTCTAACTTCTCTAGCGCAATTGCCACGAGTCCTTGATATTCGTAAACTAGGGCATCCTGAACCAAGGAACCAGCCTGGTAAGCAGATTTATGGGTACAGACCGTTTAGGGAGCCTCCTCACCACAACAGGGATGATTTTTCTACTGGCACTCGTGGCAGTAGGACTTGGGGCTCTCAACCTACCCTTTCCTGAAGACCAGCTCGATCAACGTGTGGCTGCCGTGACTGAGTTGCTCAAAGTCACGGCAATCGTTTTTGGTGGGATTGCAGTTCTAATCAATGCTTACTATGCCGCCAAGCGGGCTGAAGCGATGGATAAAACTGCGATCGCGGCTGAGAAAAACATTGAGATTGGTCTTAAGACTGCGGAGTTGACTGAAGCCCGTTTGATTACAGAGCGTTTCGGCAAAGCCATTGAACAGCTTGGAGATAAGAGCCTGCCAATTCGCTTAGGTGGGATTTATGCCCTGGAACGAGTGGCTCAAGACTCTGATAGAGATTATTGGCCTGTGATGGAAGTCCTCACTGCTTTCATTCGCGAAGACACTCGAACTCGCACCGTCCAGTTCAATGGAGGGAAACCAGAGCATTTTCTGGTTCAAACAGATGTTCAAGCCGCCTTGACGGTTCTCAATCGGCGGGCTCGATCCTATAAAAATGGTGAAGCACACCGCTTGGACTTAAGTGGGGGAGATCTGCGGGGAGCCAACCTGAGAGAGGCTAATCTTGCCGGAGCCAACCTCAGTAGAGCTGACCTTTCCGGAGCTAGGTTAGTCGGCGCTGATCTTCAAGAAGCCAACCTGGAAGGAGCAGTCCTAAACAAAGCCAATCTCCAAGAGGTGAATCTGCATCAAACAAACCTTTACAAGGCTAGACTCATGGAAGCTGACCTTAAAAATGCCAAGCTTTGGCAAACTAACCTTAAAGAGGCAACCCTTGAAAAGGCCAACCTGGAAGGAGCTATCTTTGAAGGCATCGAAGCTGAAGGTACGAACTTTAAGGATTCTAACTTTGCCGAGGCAAGTGGGTTGAGCCCTAAACACATCAGACCAGCCATTACAGCGGAAGACGAACTTTGTAGAGGCAAGTGGATTGAGCCCTAAACACATCAGATCAGCAATTACAGAGGAAGACGCTTAATGAGGGCCAAGGCCATAGATGACACAGCCTCAGCGCGATCGCTCCTCCAACTTTTCCCCAATAGGGAACGCAACCAAGTCTGGACAACTGCTTACAGTAGCTCAGGGTCGAAAGGGCGATTGCCACACCTCCCAAATTGGGACAACTAACCGACGAAGATGAGTGGAAGGCTTGGGGTTTCTTGACTGCTGCTGAGCGATCGCGCAATTGAGGCAAATGCTGGCTTAAGGACGAGCTGGGTAACGTTGCCGTTCAGCGGCTACCAATGATCGGGAGCATGTCAGTTTTGCAGACCAATTAAACCATTGAGATAAGCGCAACGATGAGCTAGCACTTGTGGAACATTCTCACGCTTCCACTGCGCACCTGATATTTGAACGCGACGGTCAATCTGCTTGATAGTAGATTCAACCGCTCCTGAACCAACCGAACACAGCCCTTCCGCTTGGAAGTAGTCGTAATTCACAATGCGGTGGCGATGTTTGCGGAGATACTCACAGAAGTTCTGTGCTTGTCTTTTCTGAACGTCTTCAAACGAGAGAATGGTTGCATCCACTTTCCCCATCCACAGTAGAGCTTCGGTTTGATGGAGACGCTTGAGCGAACCCCTGACCTTGTAGAGATTTTCTTTGAGATGATACCGATAAACTCCGATTGCCGAATGGATTCTGCGTTACCTGAGTCTGACCAGACCCATCCGCATTCATCACATGGATATTACAACGCTCCTGGCGAAGTGAAGCAAAAGCAATTTGCTTGCCATCCGGGGACCAACTCGGAGACTCATCTGGTACTAAGTTATCTGTCACTCGAGTTGGGTTAGAACCATCCGCATCCACGACATAAATCTCAGTATTGATTCTGCTATCGCTCGTCACGTGACGGCTAGAGACAAAAGCAATGCGTTTACCATCAGGCGACCAAGCTGGCGAAATGCTGCCTGCATCCTCGATTAGTTTGATTGGGTTAGATCCGTCAGTATCCATGACATAAATGGCACCCAGCGGGAAAAAGCCACCGCTAACAGTTACGTGGAAGGCAATCTTTTTACCGTCAGGCGACCAAGTGGGAGAAGAACTACTATACTCACTCGTTAATCTAACCTCTTCAGATCCATCCGCATTCATCACATAGATCGAGTCTTTAAATTCTCGGGGTAAAGAAGAAGAAAAAGCGATTCGCTGACCATCTGGCGACCAAGCAGGTTTGTAGTAGCTAGCCTCAGGATTACGGCTGATCTTGGTTTGTCCAGACCCATCAGCATTCATCACATAGAGCGCCTTTATACCATCCCGCTTAGAAACAAAAACAATCTCAGCATTTTTGTTAGTCATAGGAAGCGCCGAAGGAATCGTGTTAGTAGCCTTGAAGGACAAACTTGCAGTCCTAGCCTCTTTAGACACAGGGTTGGCACAGGCATGTAGGAGAATGCTCAATAAGCAAACTGTAGCAGCAAGACGATGCTGGACAGAATACATCAAGAACTCACTTTGCTTACTGATGTGTTTAATTTGCCCAAACCCTACCTGCACAGGCTCAAAGCCTAAAAAGCCCGATTCAAACTAAATCAAAAATCCGATCGCCCGCTCTACCAAGCATTCCAGTACTTAGTTCACTCCCAAAAACCATCTCACTCAGCAGCAACAACGGTACTTGAAGGAGTCTTCATAGGGTGCAGATGGGCACCTTAGAGGTAAGGCGAGCGCACTGCTGAGGGGACTTAATCAGTGGAGCGATCGCCCCTCTAACTTTTCCTTAATTGGGGAACGCAACCAAGCTAGCGGACTGCTGCTCATCGCTGCCAGTTGTCCAGAATGCGGACATCAGCTTGCACTGGCTCTGGGTTGGAAGGGCGATTGCTACAAGTCTCAAATTGGGACAACTGACCAACAAAGATGAGTAGGAGCCTTGGGGTTTCTTGGCTGTTGGTGAGCAATCGCGCAATTGTTAGGTATTTTTTGGGGTTTGCACGCTGGAGTCGGGTGAATCCCAGTCATTTTTGTGTAGCTACGTAATGGTAATTCATGAATGAAACAGCTTACGTCTCTACAAAACCCCCGACTCTAGTTGCTCTAAATATATGAAATCAGGAGACTTTACCCCAGCATCAGCTCTTATCTTCACGAGCTCAGGAGATTCAAAAAATCGCTTGGCATCCTCTATCGATGTCCAGGATGAGAAATGCACCACTTTGTTAGGATTACTTTCATACTTTAAGACCTGATACGCTCTCTCTCCAGCTTCCCTTCTTATATCGGAGGCATCATCGAAAATTTTCTTCCATGACTTATAGTCTTCAACTTCATGAATAATCAGTACATGTTTCATGCTTTTTCTAACTTCCAATATTTTGATTGACTGAACAAATGCTTCGGCCTGCGTTAGCTTTCCGACTCTCAAAGTTGGGCCTAGGTTTTGCGTCACAGTGCGACCGCCTCTTGCGCTTCACCAGAGCGATCGCCCTCTTAAGCACTCAGCTCTCTGTTGCCTTTGACTCAACTGGACTAATGGGAAGAGTAGCAATCAATCTTACGACCCACGAATTCAGTGAACAAAGTCACTTACGATCGCAGGACGGGACAATTTCACGGGGGCGATCGCCGATTTATTGCCCGTGCCGAAGTCTTGCGGCTGGTTAATGCGGAAGCAGCACGGTTAGAGACTCGACTGAGTGGTCATGCTCGACTGCTGACCCAGGACAAAATCGGTGTGACTGAGTTTCAGTTGAGGATAGCCGAAGATATCAAGCTCTCTCACTTGAGGATGGCTGCTTTTGGGACAGGTGGAGAGAAGCAGCTTGGCTCTCGGCACTTTAGCACTGCTGGGCAAGAGCTGAAGCGGCAATATAAGTATTTGCAAGGGTTCGGGGATGCGATCGCCCAAGGTGAGCTAAGTCAGAAGCAAATCCTTTCCCGTGCCAAGTCCTATGGGGTGAGTGCTAGAACTGCCTTCGTTAAGTCCGAGAAGCTGACCCGTGAGAGCTACGGTGCGAGGGAGGCAAAGCGAAGCCTAGACAGTCAAGCTCGACACTGTTCATCCTGCCTGATACCAATTCTCTAAATTCTCTTTACAGATATTCGTAGGGGCGAATGGCCGTTCGCCCCTACAGCCAATCATTTGTAGCCCGATTTTTAGAAATTGGTATGAGTCACTCAACCGGGGGCTTATGGGTTTCGATTGAGCAGGTTGTTGCGCCGGGGATTAATTGCGAGTGCAACAGCCGCTGCCGTTGCCGAATTGTGTTTAGGGATGCTTAGGAAGGGCGATCGATACTAAAAGATACTAATTCTTTCTCCAAGTCTGCTACTGCTCCTCTAATGGTGATCGCTAAATAGACAGGCCAAAACAAACCTGTCACCACCGCTTTCGGTAGCACGTAATCTGGCTTAGCTCGGTACACAAGCGTAGCGAATATAAGGCCAACAAAAATATAGAGGCTAGCAAGATGTTGATCATAAGGTGCGATCGCTTGCTTCTGAATCGGCGACTCCACAAAGCTAACTTAATTGAGCAGACGATTGCACTGTGACGCAAACCCTAGGCCCAGCTTTGAAAATCAGAAAATTTCTGATTTTGGGCTGAGTGCTGGGTTGGGTAGGGCGATCGCTCTTACTAATTTCTAGGCTGTCAAAGTTGTCGAATCAGTTCTTACAAAGCTTTAGACCTCATGAAACGTCGAACACCTAATATCGCGTTTTTTGACTATGCAGTGCCTGCTTGAGTAGGAAAAAATTGGGCGTTGCTGATTTGGCAATTGTATATAGCAAGCTCAAAAACGGATCTCTTCGTAGAAAAATCATTACTTTTTAGCAATGCTAAAGATTGAAGTGTTTTTAGGATGAGATGCATGCATCTCATCCTAAAACGCACCTTTTCAAAGGGTTACGCAAATAACTCTATAGAGCTTGAGTGTGAGTTGGAATTCGTAACGCGGCGTAAAAATACGCTTATTTTTATGTCAGACATTACACTTGTATGCCTACATGGGCTTACTAAAACTGTCTATGGTTAGGAAACTAAGAATGACGGCTACCTTATCCAACTATCAGCTCCTTGAAACTCTCCACTCTGGTAGTAAAACTGTCATCTACCGGGGGTTTCGAGAAACTGATAACACTTCCGTTATTGTCAAAACTCTCCTTTCTGATTATCCAACGCTGGAGGAAATTGCTCGTTTACGCCACGAGTATCAAATCATTCAGTCTTTAAAAATCTCCGGTATCGTTAAGCCTTATGAGTTAAAGCATTATCAGCACAGTCTTGCCTTAGTTCTGGAGTATTTTCCAGGTTATTCTCTTAAAGAATTTATCTACACAAAATCAACAAACTTAATCACTTTTTTGCAGATTGCGATTAATCTGGCTCATACCTTAGGGGAGCTCCATGCCCAGCATATTATTCACAAAGATATTAAGCCGCACAATATCCTGATTAATCCCGATTCGGGCGACATTAAGCTGATTGACTTTAGTATTTCTTCTCATCTGGATCAAGAAACCCCAACGCTTAGTGACCCTAATTTGCTTGAAGGGACCTTGGCCTATATGTCTCCAGAGCAAACGGGTCGGATGAACCGGGTCATTGATTATCGAACTGACTTCTATTCTCTGGGTGCAACTTTCTATGAGATGCTGACTGGAACTCTACCCTTTCATGTGACTGATGCCATGGAAGCGGTGCACTGCCATATTGCTAGGACACCTGCTATACCTTGCAAAGAAACAGTTTGTCGAATTCTTGAAGATGTGCCAGAGGCAATTAGTACCATCATTTTGAAGCTGTTAGCGAAGACTGCAGAGGAGCGGTATCAGAGTGCATGGGGTTTGAAAGCAGATTTGGAAGAATGCTTGTTTCAGTGGCAAACAACAGGCAAAATTGACAATTTTGTACCTGGTAGGCAGGACCAATCAGGACAACTTCTAATTCCTCAAACGCTCTATGGGCGCATCGCAGAAGTGAATGCGTTGATGGCTGCTTTTGAACGAGTAGCGGGCGGTTGTAGCGAACTGATTTTGGTTTCTGGTTACTCAGGAATCGGCAAGACCAGCGTCGTCTATGAAGTGCATAAACCCATCGTGGGAGCCAAAGGCTATTTCATTGCAGGCAAATTTGATCAATTCAAGCGCAATATTCCTTATGCTTCTTTGATTCAAGCCTTTCAATCGCTGATTCAACAACTCCTAACTGAGAGCACAACTCAGATCCAGGCGTGGAAAGAGTCCCTGTTAGGAGCTTTAGGAGAAAATGGACAAATCATTATTGATGTGATTCCAGAGGTGGAGTTGATTATCGGGGCTCAGCTCCCTGCGCCACAATTAGGTGCTAACGAATCGCTCAATCGCTTCAATCGTGTCTTTAAACAATTCATTGGAGTTTTCACGACCGTAGAGCATCCACTGGTTGTCTTTCTAGATGACTTGCAATGGGCAGATGCAGCCTCACTCAATTTGATTGAATCGCTGATGAGCGATCGCGATCGCGAATATTTACTACTGATTGGAGCCTATCGGGATAACGAAGTTTCTCCTACTCATCCACTGCTGCTGAGTTTGCACAAAATTGAAACAGCGGGTGTAACAGTGAATAACATTGTTTTGGCTCCACTGGATCTCAGCGATGTAACAGCGTTAGTAGTTGATACTTTGAATGACTCCGAACAGAGTCAACCGCTAGCAGAATTACTCTTCCATAAAACTGGAGGCAACCCATTTTTCCTCACGCAGCTATTGAAAACTCTTCATCAGGAAGACTTGTTAAGCTACAACTTCCAATCCAGTAGGTGGCAGTGGAGTGTTGATCAGATTCAAAGTATTGGCATTACTGACTTTAATGTAGTCGAACTAACGGCTCGAAACATTGGCAAACTGCCTTTAGAAACCCAAGCCGTGCTCAAACTAGCGGCTTGTATTGGCAATACGTTTAACTTGGATGTGTTGGCGACCGTCAACGAAGCATCGGCTTTAACTACGGCAGCGCAACTATGGATAGCCTTGCAAGTAGGTTTGATTCTGCCCCTCAGCCAAGATTATAAAGTTCCTCTCGTATTTAAGCAGGATGAATCTAGCCAAGTTGACCTCAGAGATATCAAAGTTGAATACAAGTTTCTGCATGACCGCGTTCAGCAAGCGGCCTATTCTTTAATCCCCTCAGAGCAAAAGCAAGAGACGCACCTGAAAATTGGCCAACTCCTACTACAAAACATTAACCCTGATGCTCGTAGAGAAAACATTTTTGCCTTAGTCAACCAGCTCAATTACGGCGCTGACCTACTCACCACTAGGACACAAAAATATGAACTTGCAGAACTCAATCTCATCGCAGGTCAGAGAGCTAAAGCAGCCACAGCGCATGATTCCGCCGTCCAATATTTGCAAGTAGGCTTGAGCCTGTTAACAAAAGAAAGCTGGAAGTCGGAATATGGACTGACATTAGCGCTGCATGAGGAAGCTGCAGAAGCAGCTTTTTTGAGCGGCGATTTCGAAGGAATGCAGAGATTCGTTGAGGTAGTACAAAACTCAGCCAAAACGCTGCTGGACAAAGTGAAAGTATGTGAAGTCCTGATTCAAGCTTACATAGGGCGAAATAGGATGCTAGAAGCAGTTGATGTAGGGTTACAAGCGTTAAAGCTATTAGGGGTGAAGTTTCCCGCTCAGCTGAACCCGCTAGATGTTGAGCAGGCCCTAGGGGAAACAACGACAATTTTGAGTGGAATGCGAATTGAGGATTTAGTTGACCTGCCTCAAATGAATGATTCCTATCAATTAGCAGCCATGAGACTAATGTCAAGTATCTTTGCTGCGGCATACGTGGCTGCGCCAGGACTAGTACCTTTGACGGTGTGCAAACAAGTTAATTTATCCGTCCAATATGGTAATGCTCCCGTTTCTCCCTTTGCTTATGCCAATTATGGTCTTTTGCTTTGTGGCCTTGTGGGAGATATCGATGTCGGCTATCAGTTCGGTCAATTAGCTTTAAGTCTATTATCCAAGTTAAATGCTCAAGAAATCAAAGCTAAGACTGTTGGCATAGTCAATATATTTATTCGACCTTGGAAAGAGCATCTGAAAGAAACTTTAGAATCTTTGAAGTTAGTTTACACCACAGGCATGGAAACAGGAGATTTAGAATGGGCTAGCTATGGTCTATTTTTATATTCTTATTTCGCTTACTTTAGCGGCAAAGAACTGACTGGGCTTGAAAGAGAGATGGCACTCAACAGAGATGCCATTGATAAAATCAAGCAAGAGACAGCCCTGCACTATATAGAAACTTATTGGCAAGCGGTCTTGAATTTGCTCGGAAAAAGTGAAGACCCGTGTCTTTTAACAGGTGAAGTCTGCGATGAGAAGCTCAGGTTAGCGTTGCATGAGCAAGCGAATGACAAAGTGGGAGCTGCCTACATATATTGGAACAAACTTTTACTGAGTTACTGGTTTGAAAATTTTTCAGAGGCCCTCGAAAATATTGCCGTAGCAGAGAAGTATTTGGGCGGAATGATAGGATTGCCCCTGGTTCCTCTTTTCTACTTTTATGATTCTTTAGTCAGGCTAGCAGTATATTCTGACCTTCCCCTGTCAGAGCAACAAGACACCCTCGACCGCGTCCAAGCTAATCAAGAAAAAATGCTCCAGTGGGCACATCATGCCCCGATGAATCATCTGCACAAATTCTATTTAGTTGAAGCAGAAAGGCATCGGATTCTAGGGGAAAAAGTAGAAGCGATCGAGAGCTATGATAAAGCGATCGCCCTGGCCCAAGAGAACGGATATCTCAACGAAGAAGCGCTAGCACATGAACTCGCTGCTAAGTTCTATCTAGCCTGGGGAAAGGAAGCGATCGCCAAAACTTACATGACCAATGCCTACTATGTTTATATGCACTGGGGAGCGGGGGCCAAAGTCAAACATTTAGAGGCCAAGTATTCCCAGCTAATTGCGCGATCGCCAAACTCAGACAAGCCAGAACTGTCTTACCTGGAACTCACTCAGGCCAGTTCCACCACTACGGGTGGGACCCAAATTTTGGACCTAATGACCGTGATGAAGGCATCCCAGGTGCTGGCAGAAGAAATGGTGCTGAGTTGCCTGCTCCAAAAAATGATGCAAATCGCGATCGAGAATGCGGGGGCTCAACAAGGTTATTTGATTGATAAGTATGAGCAGCAATGGAGCCTAGAAGCTACAGGGAGCATTCAAAACCAAGACATCAGCGTGGTCATTCACAGTGACAGTCATTCTGCTTCTCCCTTACTTCCAGTAGCTTTATTTAACTACGTCGAAAGAACCCGAAACCCCTTAGTTCTAGACAATGCACTCCGTGATCCCCGCTTCGCGGTTGATGCCTATATCATGACTCATCAACCCAAGTCGGTCATGTGCTTACCATTGCTGCACTCTGGCAAGCTCACTGGCATTCTTTACTTAGAAAACAACCTCATCTCAGGTGCTTTTACCCCAGAACGGGTTAAGGTGCTAACCCTACTGAATGCCCAGATGTCGATCGCGGTTGACAACGCCCGTCTCTACACCAATCTACAAACTTACTCCCAAACCCTTACGGCTAAAAACATCGCTTTGCAAGCTTCCGAAATTAGAGAGCGAGAAAAAGCCGAGCAACTCGAAAAATATGTGCACAAACTGCAACAAACTCAAGCTCAGCTTGTGCAGACCGAGAAGGTGTCAAGTTTAGGTCAACTAGTGGCTGGGGTGGCTCACGAAGTGAACAACCCTGTGAGCTTTATCAACGGCAACCTGCATCATGTGACTACGTATGTGCAAGACCTCATCCATCATCTAGAACTTCAACAACAACATCTGCCTAATCTTCCCCAGGAGATTGTAGATCATGCCGAAAAAATTGAGCTGGACTTTTTATTAGAAGATTTACCTAAGCTGCTCAACTCTATGAAGCTGGGAACTGGCCGCATCAAAGACATCATGCAGTCTTTACGCAATTTTTCCCGCACTGACACCCAGCAAAAGAAACCAGCCGATCTGCATCTAGGCATCGACAGCACTTTAATGATCCTTCAGCATCGCCTCAAAGCCACAGCTGAATTCAAGGTCATCAACGTAATCAAAGAATATGGTGACTTGCCGCTGGTTGATTGCTACGCAGGCTCCCTGAATCAGGTGTTTATGAATATCCTCGCCAATGCGATCGATGCGCTGGAGGAAGAGAGAAAGATCAGTGAAAAAGAAATTCGCATTCGCACTATGAGAACTGATAATTGGGTGACAATTTGGATTCGAGATGATGGTGCGGGAATGACTGAGGCGACGCAGCGGCAGCTGTTTGAGGCGTTCTTTACGACTAAACCAGAAGGGAAAGGCACTGGGCTAGGACTGTCTATTAGCCACCAAATTGTGACAGAGCAGCATAGTGGACAGCTAACCTGTACTTCTGGCCTTGGCCAAGGGACCGAGTTTACGATCGTGATTCCTTGGTGTTAGACGCTCCCATAGAAACCGTCACAGAAATCGCCCTCTTCACGAGGAGGAAGGAATAGAAGTCTGGACAACTGGTAGGAGCGATCGCCCCTTCACCCCAGACCTAGGCCAAGAAGCTGTCCAAACTTTAGATTATCAGCAGGAATGAGAAACAGTTCGTAGCGAGGCTGGTTTCCCCAATTGGGGAAAGGTTAAAGGGGCGATCGCTGGTGAAGTGCAAGAGGCGATCGCACTGGTGACGCAAAGCCTAACCGAGCTTTGATAGTCAGAAAATTTCCAATTTTGAGCTGAGTGGTGGATAGGAGAGGGCGATCGGGTTTGGTGGAGAGGGGTAAGAGGAACTGAGGGGCGATCGGATCTGGCACGAAATTAGCAAACCAAGCTTTAAAGGATTCTGACGGATAGACTAGTCTGACAACTGTTGTCTTTCGCTGCAAAAATTATGGATCACTCTTCTATGAGGGATGTTCCTAAAAGTATGAGACGGACAGGGATGCTCCTGTTTCGTGATGCATTTATGGAAGCTGTACAAGGCCAAAACTTGATGTGCGTGGTGCATGCAGCTCATGCAGCAGAAATTTTATTGAAGGCTCGAATAGCTCAAGAACATCCATTGCTGATTTTTTCAAAATTGCCAAAGCCAAGACTCAAGGACAATAGTGCCCTCACGTTAATGGACTTGTTAGAGGATGGATATACCATATCCTATGGAGAATTACCTGATCGATTATGGGCAACTACAGGGATTAAGATGGCTCTTGGGGAAGGTCAGTCAAGAAGCTTTAGAAGATATAGAAAGAAGATTGAGAGAAGAACAGGAATTTGAGCAATCTCTATCTGCTGGAGATCTAGAAGCTATGGCTGAACACTATACCAGTGAAGTGCATCAAGATCCTGATCGCGTTGCTTTCTGGGAAGCTGAGAAGCAAGCACAAGATGAATGGCAGGCTTTTCTGGCCTCGTTCTAGCTTTCTCTAAAATGATTGTTTGCAGGGTTAGCTATTAAGCCAGCATTTGCCTCAGTCGTGCGATCGCTCAGCAGCAGACAAAAAGCCCCAAGGCTTCCACTCATCCTCGTTAGTCAGTTGTCCCAATTGGGGACGTGTGGCGATCGCTCAATAGCTCATTGTTTCGGTTGCGTTCCCCAATTGGGCTGGTGGGGGAACAGAGGAGATTCTAAGGCAGATGGAATGGAGGCTTGAGGGACAATAGGTAAAGAAAAAAGGTCCCCGCTTGTTGAGAAGACCTTCTAGAATTAAAGATGCCTGAATTCTACCAAACTCATCT
>NZ_JAMPKN010000063.1:0-15567 GCF_039962155.1 Trichocoleus desertorum AS-A10
GCAGTTTGGTTGTGCAATCGCCATTTAACTCTTCATCCATAAATTCAGGTGCTATCTATGAGGCTGTTTAATCGCTCTGCTAAGCGGCGTGCTGCTCAAGGTTTTGCTGCTCCGAACAATGTTCAAAGAGCGCAGACTCAAACTTTTATCCTTGAACCCATCTTGACGCCCAGTGGTTTGGTTGATGGCGGAGATGAGACACCTGACCTTGCTGCCTTAGACGTAGATGTCGCTTACAGCATTGAAAGTGGAATTGTAGATATCAATCTTGATGCAGGAAGCACTGCTCCTTCAGATGCAGAGCTGGTAACAGATGCAGATGGCTTTCAGGAACCGCTCTCAGGTGAGACTAGTTCTGCTCCAAACATGGATGTGGATGGGGAGCCAGATGAAGGGATAGAGGACTTCCCTGATTTTGATATGGGTGATGAAAAGATTGAGCCCATTGCCTTTATCTATCAAGTTGACTTTGAACCAACCGAATCCCCTGTGGCCTCAGAGGAGAGTGTAGAGAGTTTTAATCTCAGCTCAAACTCCCCATTAGACTCAACAGAATTTGACATAGAAGCTAATGTTGAGACTGAACTGAGCCTTGATGCAGATGATGCAGCACAAAGCGACATTGATGCTGAAGTTAGCGAGCAAAACATTGATCCCACAACTGTAACGAATGCTGAGCAAACGGCTGAGGAGCTACCAGAGGGTGAAGCAAGCACAGATGTAGAGATTGAGCTGACCGTTGCAGAAGAAGCAACCCCCAGAGTTAAGTTTGATTCTGGGGTCTTCACAGTCGGCGAGACTGGAGAAGTCGGGATTGATTTCTTGTTCGATGGCGGCAGCTACAAAGGTGAGCTAGCTGTCTTCAGCTTGGATGGGATGGAGCAGTTTGAACCTGGATCTGAAGCGTTTATTCAGGAAGCAGCCCGTCGCGCTTTGAGTGAGTCTGAGCTAGGTCATGTGGTCATTCGCGATCGCTTAGAAGCAGCCAAGTTTAGTGGCAGCTTAGGTGAGAGCAGCAACTGGAACATGGGTGAATATCTGGGCATGAAGACGTTTACCATGCGACCAGGTGATGAATTCGGCATCATGCTAGTGCCAAATGGTCAGGTCCAAACAGTTTTTGATAATCCAGCTGTTCATGGTGCGAAGCTGCCCTTGTTCTCAATGTCAACTGCTAACCCAGATGATGCTTTTCATGTGGGCCAAGCTGCGGATGTGACAGGCGATGGTAGCACCTTTGTCATGGAAGACCAGCGTGTTGATAAAGGTAGCGACCGCGATTACAACGACCTCATTTTCCGAGTTAATGGTGCAACTGGTAAAGCAGCACTCCTGGATGATGTGATCGCGCCCAACAAAGATTGGCGGCAGTCTGAGCTCGGTCAGCAAATTACTTTAAATGCCATCTCTCACGCTGACCCTGGTAAAGAGTTACCAGGCGAGCCCACTCATCCCGCAGTCCCCGCCCCTGTTGTTCCAGCAACCCCTGTTGACCAAGGAGGAAACGGCTTTTCAGAACCTTCAGGCTCTGAACAAGGCTCTTTGGAACCCAATCCAGGTGGGGCTCTGCCACATACGCCAACTTTAATTGAAGCTTCTAGCACGCAGGATGTTATTGATCAAGTCAGCAACGTTGACTCAACTGATATTTACCGAGTTTCTAGCCAACAGTTGGTGAATGCTGAAATTTCGGTTCTATCTGGTGATGCATCGGTCAGTTTCCTAACGCCATCAGGCCAAGTTCTGGGGAGTCAAGTCTTGGCTCATGGAACCCATTCCTTGGCAGTACCAGAAGGTATTTCAGGGGAAGTACTAGTCAAGGTGGATAGCCATGCTGGCTCCACTGCAACTTATATCTTGAAAGGTTTTGAGAGCAAGGCACCAGAACCTTTCAACATTAGTGTGGAGTTTGAAGGTGCATCCGTTGGAGATAGTACCTCTCCATCTAGTTATGGAGGATTAACAACCTCGCAACAGGCTGTAATTCAGGCTGCTGTGCGAAGTATCGAGCCTCTGATTGCTCAAGGATTACCCAGTGCGATCGTTGATGGCAAGATCATTGATGACATCAACATTAAGGTTTTTGTTAATAACTTGGATGGAGTGGGTGGAACTCAGGCGCAGACAAAGATTGATTTCATGCGCTATGACACGCTACTTCCGGCGCAATCAATTGTGCAATTTGATGCCGCAGATGTTGCAGAATTAGAGAGCTCTGGACAGTTGTTCAGCGTAGCACAGCATGAAATTCTGCATGCTCTAGGCTTTGGCAATCTTTGGGAAGCTAAGGGTTTGGTTGACTATGCGGGGACTCCACTAGCCCAATACAGTGGTGAAAATGCTGTTGCAGCTTTCAAGGAGCTAGGTGGGGTGACAGATGCCATCTCTCTAGAAACTCAGGGTGCTGGATCGGCAGGACTGCATTGGAATGAAACTTTGTTTCAAGATGAGGTGATGACTTATGACTTAGGTTTCCAGACGGACGCTAATGGTCAAGTCTTTTCGCCTATCAGTGCTGTCACCTTAGCCTCTCTAGTAGATTTGGGCTACCGAGTCAATCTAAATCAGGCCACTCCTGGTTGGGGGCTATTGGGTGGACAGCAACCGAAACCAGGTGATCTTACATCTGAACAGATTGAGGCATTCAAACAACTAGCCGAGACGAACTTTGGTGACCCAAATGAGGAGTTCATCTATTCTCTCATGCCAGAAGTTGACCCGGACAAGGTTGCTCCTGAAATTTGGGCCCATGCTGAAAAATTCTGGAAGAATGGTCAGTATTACGACTGGACGCGTTACCAAGTTCAGTGGGGTGACACCCTTAGTCAGATTGCTCTAGATACAATGGGTAGCGCCCATCCTGATTATTATTGGTGGATTGCTAACCATAATGGGATTCCCAATCCTGACTGGATTTATAAGTATGACTGGATTGACATCCCTCAACATCGCCCCAACTATGAATGGGAGATGGAGCAGGAAAGGTTGCGTCGTGAGGAAGAGTTAAGACGACGGCAGGAAGAAGAAGAGCGGATTCGTCGAGAACAAGAAGAGGCCTTTCAGCGGGATCAGGATCGGATTCGTCAGGAGGAAGAGCGCCGTCGATTGGAGGCGGAAGCAAAGCAGCGGGAGTTGGAAGAGCAAGAACGGCGCTTGCGAGAAGAAATGGAGCGTCGTCGCCAAGAAGAAGAACGCCGCAAGGAAGAGGAGCGAATTCGTGAACTGGAGCGGCAGGCAGAAATTGCACGGCAACAAGGTAAGGGCGGTTTGGATTGGTATGTTGCTAAGCCATTGCCAGAATTTGGACCGATTGATCCCTTTGAAACAAGGTTAACGGGTGAGACGGTAGGAAACCTAGTTCCTGATGACTACTATCGTTTCACCTTGTCCCGCCCAGGCAGAATTGATGCGCGGTTAATGCGCCTATTGGCTGACGCGGATCTCGTACTGTATGACGTGCGAAATCGCCCAATCTCTTACTCCATGCGCGAGGGAATTACTGACGAACAAATCCTGGTTGATCTGATTCCAGGAACCTACTTGCTTCGGGTTAACAGTCCGAAGGGAGTAACTACAGATTATGAGCTTGTAGTCAAATTTAAGCATCTACTTTCTCGCTCTGAACAAGGTCCACCTCCGGGCTGGCGCGTGGGTGGAGGTAATGGAGGCAGCGGTAATGGTACAACTCGTGGACCACTGTTTGCTGACCCCCGGATTCAACGTATTTATGACACTGCCCTAAATAACTTTGCTGGGCCTGAACGGGCAAAAGCGAATGCTCGCATTAATCAACTGAACCAGGAAAAAGCGAGTTATCAACAAGAGCTAGATCAGCTCTTGGCTCAAATGAATGCTGAGCAGAGAGCCAAGGTTCACGCAGCTTTAGATAATGCTCGCGATGGTGCCAATGGTTGGGTAGACGAGCGCGCTAATCCGATCAAGTCAACAGTTGATAGTATTGCTGACGGAATTATCAACCAAATTGACGGCAGAATTCATGAGAGCCTACGATCGCTTGATTTTGTTCGCAATGCGATCGACTCTTTTAAGGGTGCGGTCAATGGTGCAAGAAGTTGGCTGAAGAATCAGGTGAACTGGGCTC
This sequence comes from Trichocoleus desertorum AS-A10, assembly GCF_039962155.1. Classification (NCBI taxonomy): domain Bacteria; kingdom Bacillati; phylum Cyanobacteriota; class Cyanophyceae; order Leptolyngbyales; family Trichocoleusaceae; genus Trichocoleus; species Trichocoleus desertorum. The sequence continues at coordinate 4,103 of NZ_JAMPKN010000063.1, forward strand.
AGGACCGAGTTAAGCACTACGTCTGGCACTTCATTGAGGCTGTTAAGAACGCTTACCGCACCGGGGCCGAAATCAATGGCATCATTGAGAACGCAGCCCAAGTGATGAAAAATGGAATTGATAGCGTTGCCAGAAGCGTTAACGGCTGGATCGAAAGCTTCAAGGGCAAAGTCCTGCAAAATGTAGGTTGGATGAGAGATGTTCGGACCCCAGACTGGTTGAAGCGGATAGGGGTACCGGACTGGAATTTCTACGATAGCGTTGCAGCGCCTCTAGCAAATACCTTAGCGAACAATGCTAGAAATGCTGTTAATTCTGTTACTAGCTTTGTTAATGGAGCAGTGGACTGGGTGAAGCCTCGCGCTCAGACAGCAGTAGCAGCTATTGTTGATGCCCTCTTTGGTGACAAGACAGGCCATCTGTGGAATAAGATTCATGGCGTTGATCAACAAATTGCTGCGACTCGCACAGAGTTAGAGAAGGCGATCGCTAAAGAAGCGGCTCGCGTAAAGACTTTACTTAATAAAGCAGATGACTTAATAGCATCGGTTATAGAATCTCCTCACCAGGTTGATGAGGTCCTTCTTGAAGTTGGGGATTATATCAAAGACAATTGGCCTGTTGTTTTGGCCACTACAACCGCTTTCATTGCTGCAGAAATTGCTGTTGGTCTATTAGCAGCTGTACCAGAGCCTACCTTACTAACAAAAGTGGCAGCTGTTACACTTCAGGGTTTAATTATTGCCATGATCGGTACAGGTGTAGTTGTAGAGCTCAGCAATGCCCTCTCTGAGGCAGACAAGTGGTGGAACTTAGCAACTACTGCCAATGGAGATCGTGAACAAATTTCTGCAGCATCACGCTCTTTTGTCCGTATGATTGGCCATGCTGCACTTGCAATTGTAGGAACCAAGCAATTTAAATCTAAGCTAGTTCAATCCTATCAAAGCTATTTTGCTACCTACAAACTGAGTATTGCTCGTCGTAAGCATATACTCGACGGGGATCAGAATGGTGGAGGACATGGTCCTGGTCGTAACATTTCTGGTAAAAGTGAGTTTCCATCACGCTGGAGTGATGAGCAAAGTGTTAACAACATCTATGATGTTCTTAAAGATCCACTGTCGACTTGGAGACAGCAAACAGGTTCACCAGGAGCTAAATATACTAGAAATGGAGATCCTGTGAGATGGACAGTAGAAGGGCACCGAGATGGTATTGATATCAGAGTTGTTGTAGAGCCAGATGGTGAAGGAATCATTACGGCATATCCTAAAAACGTTCAACCTAATCCTTAAATTGAAGTCAATGATTGATTCAAATTCAGTTGTAATCGCTTTGAATTCAGCCCTTTTATCAGTTAGCAGCACTCTCACGAAAAACCAGATTGAAGCTGTTCAAGAGTATATTTATGTTGGTGAGTGGGGCTTGGCTCTTGAAACCTTGTGTAGTTTTCTCTACGAAAAAGATGCAGAGATTTCTCAAGAATCTTACAGGTTAATCGAAGAGGTCGGAATTGATTTACGCATCGATAGTAATATTTGGAAAATTCTTGAATCCCAAATTATTTCCTAACGTTTTCACTTTTTACTGTTAGAGAGTCGATGTGATCCGTCAATGATGCTCAAAAACTTATAGGAGTGTGATAGAGCGTTTTCCAATCCAGTGAGGTACGGGTAAAGTGTAGAAACTTCTCAGTGTTTCAAGGGCAATGAAAGCATACTCGCTTGACCTACGACAAAAGATTGTTGATACCTACGCTGAAGACAACATCTCTCAGCGGCAACTCTCAGCGCGATTCCGAGTGACTTTGAGCTTTATTGAAAAGTTGTTGAAACAATATCGGGAGACGGGCAACATTGCTCCCAAAGTTCGTACTAACCAAACGCCTCTGAAGCTCACGCTGGAACAGTTAAACCTGCTGCAACAAATTGTGCAGGAAAACAATGATGCCACCTTAGCAGAACTGCGAACTCTATTACATCAACGTACGGGAGCCGACGTTAGCCGCTCTACCGTGGATCGCATGCTGAAAAAGCTCAATCTCACCGTCAAAAAAAACGTTACACGCTAGCGAAAAGGAAAGTGAACGAGTGCAGAAGCAACGAGTCGAGTTCTGGCAGCTAGTGCAAGGCATCCTTGCTAAAGACCTCATCTTCATTGATGAATCTGGTATCAACCTCGCGATGGTACGCTTATTTGCTCGCTCCCCTAAAGGCCAAAGAGCTTATGGTTCTCGTCCCCAGAAGCGTGGCCCTAATGTTTCTCTCCTGGGTGCCATTGGCTTGAAGGGACTTATTACTCAAGTCAGCCTCGTGGGTCCCATTGATAGTCTCACCTTTGAAGCCTTCATTGCTCGAAAGCTGGTTCCCCAGCTTTGGGCAGGAGCTTGTGTCGTGATGGATAACTGCTCCATTCATAAAGGAAAAGCGGTGGAAGCATTAATCCACCAAGCTCAAGCTAAATTAATTTATTTGGGAGTGTAAGTTTTCTTGTGGCTAACCAGACAAATTTGACGGGAAATCAAAGGTTCCAGCTTTGGTTACACAAAAATCCGGGCACTCCCATTTATTTACCTCCCTATTCTCCTGACTTCTCACCCATCGAAAACTGCTGGTCAAAGTTAAAGAGCTTGCTGCGTTCAGCGGGAGCTAGAAGTTATTCAGCCTTGGACAAAGCGATTCAAGAGGCATTTGCTCAAATCTCTCTAGAGGATATCCGCAACTGGTTTACTCATTGTTGTTACTGTACCTCAGTAGACTAGGAAACGCTCTATTACTTACCTTCTATTAAGCATTGAGCATACAATCGCGCTCCCAATCCTCATCACGCCACACCTACGCTATGACCCACTCACGCCAAACTTACCTTGACTCTCTTGCAATCCTTTCAGAGCAACTTCCTTCGACAACCGACCTGCGCTGCACGATCGCCCATATTCTCAAAAGTCTGCTCCAAGAAACTGATCACACACTGGAGATTCCTCGTCAACAAGATCTCAACTCCAAAATCTTCTTCAACACTCTCAAAACTCATCACAGCGTTTACCAAGCTTCCATGTCGCGTCAGTTTGCCGTTGAACTGCCCTCCGGCATTGAAGAAACTGCTCTTAAAGACGAACCAAAGGACTGGTTTATCAAAACTGCTGACTTTGGTGACGATTGCGATCGAATTTTGCAACACCGGGATGGTCAGTTTACGCAACTTTTTGAAGATCTTGCTCGCTATCATGCAATTTTCCAAGAGGGCTACGACAAAATTGTTCTATTGCGTCCTCCCACTTATATTGGCTATGACCGTCAACTCACAGCAGCAATGCAATGTCTGAGATATACCAAAGAGCAATTTCAGTTCATCATCGTTCAACCCCTAAAACTCTACGCATTCCATCAGCCCACTCAACAAGTCCACGCCATACCTGACTTAGCTGTTGAGGAACTGCTCAAAGTAGTGAGTATGGATACTCTGCGCTGGTACAGTCTTCGAGTTCCCTTAACAGATGTTGCCCCTATTAACATCAGCACTGCTGGGCAGCCCACTCCAGTTGATAGCCTCTACTGCGTTCAATCCGCCTATGCCCGCTGCTCCGTTTTATTAAAACAAGCAGATGAACAAGGCTTTATTCAAATAAACACAAGCCAAAAAGAGAACTGGCAAACCTCATCAACATATGCATCCATAGCAGAATCCTTTTGGGATTCTCTTCATGCTGAAAAGTTAGCCGATCAGCTACAGAGTACTTCTACAGTTTTGCAACAAGCTGCTGCTGAAATTGCTCCTCATCTGGTCTGTCAACATCTGGAAAGTATCAGTGCTATCTGCCATCAATGGTTAGAAAACATTGAATTGACACAGCAGGTTTGTATGCTATTACTAGCAGCTAAGCAAACTATTTATGAGCTTCTAGAAAATATCTTGGAGATTCAAGCTTTAGAGTCAATACAAGGGAAAGTGACTAAGGCAGCTTGAAGAGGTGTCATGAGTAGTCTGCAAACCTAGAGTTTTTCCTCGAGGTTTGCGAACTCGGGCAAGTGTTACCCGGTTGGGTAAAAAGTGCTAACGATCGTTGACACCGATCGCCAAGGAAGAAAGGTGGCTGAGGTAAATGTACCCACTCCTAATTCTGACGAGGAGAAGTTTATCCAATACGAAATAGTTGCGGCTGGCTGGGATTACCCCTCTGAAAAGTTTGCTGATCACTGTCCCAACTGGGATGTAGTGCAGCAGGGTATGAAGGAAGCAAAGCAAAACCATCGAGGTGTTTGGGCAGTTACTCCAGCTGTTAAACCCTAGAGGCGCTCCACCTTCTATGTGGGGTGACTGACGAGAGTCGTAGCTTGCTTCCCGAAGGTTACTCGCTAACACTAGTGTCACAAACCAGCCCCTTCACCACTTCGGGTAGCTCCGTTGCCAAAGGCATTACCTGCATGAAACTGTTTAGAAGACAGTTGCCTTATCCATTAGGCGACACTCCCAGTGTTGGTAGTCCTGATCAGAACCGCTAAACCACCAAAAACTGTTGCGCTAACCTTAAGCAATTCCGTAATGGCACCAACACGTTTGTCTAGCTGGTTTTCAGGAAAGGGGATGTTGAGAGCCCCAAGTCCAACTGTTACTAGTACCAGTAGAAAAACGATCGCTGCTGTTGTGAGGAGGCTGCCTAAACGGTCTGTATCCATAAATGTGCTACTAGATCTCTTCAAAAATAAGAAAAGTGGGCAGGTCAAGCTGCTAAAGCCCTGATTTCAGACATACTGCACCCGCAAACGGACTAAACCACAGACACAACCAATCGCAAGCTCATACATCCGTGAACGCATCCGAAACTCTTCCTTGGCAACCCGGAAAATTTTAATCACTCGAATCACATGTTCCACAAACACTCGCTTTTGGCTCAGGTCGCGATTAAACTCCTTTTGCTCCTGCGTTAACTCTCCCTTCGGTGGCTTCTTATACGGTGTGGTGGTATTGCAGCGACCGACATAGGCATTGTCCCCGATGAATGAGAGACGCTTCGCCAATTCGTCCTGCGTTTGCTCAAACAGCTTGCTGTCACTACGGGGTCCCTTCTCTCCCAAGACGACATCGACAAGGCCCACACCCTTCGGTAGGACAATCGCCTGGTTTTTACGGGTATGCTCCCTCTGTTTGCCAGAGTAATACTCTTCCTGCTCCTCGGTGGGTCGGGGAATTACTTGCTCCCAACTATCGACTAGTAAGGCTCCCTCTGGCAGTTCGGCTAAACACTGCTCTAGCTCTGCGCGTTCGACACTAGGACATTCTTGCTGCCATTGTTCGAGCAAACTCGCAGGTAGGCACTCACGGAGATGGGGCAGCATCTCATGGATGTAGTTCCAGACCGTCGCCTCGGCACAATCGAGGGTGACAGCAATCGCTTGCATGCTCCAGTGTTGCCGCAGGTAAATCAGGGTAACTAACAACCGACCTAAAACGGCGGCATCCTGTTTACGCCCTCCACCTGCCTGTCGTTTACGCCCGGGTCGTTGAGCTTGCCTCAGGCGTTTAGCCCGTTCCGCTTCTGCCGTCCGTTGCCACAGCTCCCAAAGCGCTTTTGCTCCAAGCCCTACCATCCGTTTACCTTGTTCAGGATGGGCGTTGAATAGATGCAACAGACGGTTGAAGAATGCCTGCTTCATGGTTCGTTCTGACAGCACTGCTCTCTCTATTTTGGCTGATTGCCTTATTTTTGAAGAAGTCTACTAGACTGATTCCTTGGTTCAGGATGCCCAGCTTTAGAATTATTAAGCACTAGCGGGCAATCGCTCAGGGGAAGTAAAAGGTGCGATCGCTTGGTGCGGGTGAGGGGCGAATCGCACCTTCACCCCAGACCTAGGCCAAGAAGATATCCGAATTCTGGACAACTGACAGCGATAAGCAGTAGTCTCCTGGCTTGGTTGCGTTCCCTAATTGGGGAAAAGCTAGATAGACTGGAGGGCGATCGCGGTGCAGCCAATTGAAGAAGCCTCTATTGTTGGCTTTGAGGCTATGCAACCGCCGACCGCAACCGTTATACTGCTAGTCCTTGTATATAGGCAAGCTTTCAAGGCTACCTGTCAATCTTCACAGTCAAACCACTTTACGTGATTGACAAGAACCGTAATTGCAAGCTTCAAAGGTGTATTCATTGAACACGAGCAAAATCCAGTACGTAGCTTAGAGATGGAACCTGAAGACATTGCAGTAGTTGAGCAACGTTTGAACTATACCTTTGACGATAAGAATTTGCTCATTCGCGCACTCACTCGTAAGGCATTTGCACAGGAACAAAGGCAGCAAGGTCGAAATTGCCAGGATCAAGAACTCTACCGAATTCTTGGTGACGCAGTTCTAAAATCAATTTTGGTTGAAATGCTGATTCAACAAGGTTATGACAGCCGCGAATCTATCACTAACAAGAAGATTGAACTTGAAAAACGGGAAAATTTGGGACAGATGTTTGAAGGGATGGGTATCGCATCATTCATTCGCTTTGGTATAGGAGAAAAAAAGCAAGGGATCTCTAGGCAATCGTCTGTTTTAGGCGAAACATTTGAGGCGTTGATTGCGGCAGTTCATATCGATGCTGGAAGCTACGAAAAGACGAAAAGATTCGTCATCGATCTTTTTAGTGAGCCAGTGCTAGACAGCCCCGAGCTCCAAGCCTCTGACGAAAGTTTGGGTCTTGATGCAATCAGTAAAATTTGGATGCTGAGTAATGTCTGTGATAGCTGCTTTCAACCTGATGTATGTTCCACTGTGAGGATGTGCCATTTCGAGAACTGGTAATGATTAGTGGAGCATCACTACTTTGGTTTAGCGGATTGACGGCAATCACTGATGGTGTTGCCAAGATCTTAATGACCGTTGACCAGAAACGTTACCTAGCCGAATCATCAAGCCAACATCCGCCGGAGTCGTGCGATCGCGAAAGTAGCTACCAATACCCCTAAGGCTTCCACTCATCCTCATTGAGGTAAACATTGCATCCCAGAACGAGCAGAAGCGATCGCCCTTCAACCCCAGAGCTACTGCAAGCAGATGTCCAAAGTCTGGACAACTGGCAGGGATGAGCAGCAGTGTAGTGACGTATTTGCGTTCCCCAATTGGAGAAAAGTTGGAGGGGCGATCGCTTGGATGAAGTGCATGAGGCGATCGCCGGTTTTTCAGAACTCTGGCAGGGGTGCCAGAGTATTCCTGATGGGGTGGGTGACTGCTCCGCTGAGGTTAACGACACCCCCTGTACTTAGGTAGAAGCTATAGCCAAAGCTCTGCCTGCTTCTTTTTCAGGCTTTTCATGTGACGGACGATTACTGCTAAAGGATTAATCCCCTGTACGAGTAGCAATCCTAGCCAGCAAAGCAGTTTGAGTTGGCTAAAAGCGGAAGGACGAGTGAGGCTTTCGTGGATAGCAATTCGGGCTTCATCCAAAAAGCTGTCGTATTCCTCCACAATGGGAGCGTCATGGAAGACCCGCCCATTAATCCCATTAACCCCACTCACCCAATGGTTTCCCATCTGAATGCGATCGAGCTGAGCCACTTCCAGGTGATAGAGGTCGTGATAGTGAATCCAAACGTTTCGGACTTTGACACCTCTCCTCCCGATTTTGATGGGAATCAAGCTAATACTGCCCAGGGCATGCTTAAGCTTCACTGTTTTGGCATGATTGGTGCAATTTGCTAGCAAAACTTTCACCAGAGCCAGCAGATTTCTGTGAAGGTGAGTCCACCAAACGGCGAATTTTCCGCTTCCAGAAATGTCTGACATCAATAGTTGATTCTGGTTTTGCTGAGAAACGAGTGGTGTGTTGGAGGGTTCGTCCAACAACAGGAAAAGATAGTAAGGAAAGCTGGTGAAGCAGAGGGGCGATCGCCTCAAAGGCTGATGCTCTATTTGACTGAGGCACTCCCTAAACTGTTGTTTGAGGTGATGACGATACCGAGCTAAAGTATCTGCTGCTAAACGATCGCGTCGTCTATAAACCGCAAAAGCCCGCAACAAGAGTCGTTTCGTTTGAGGTGCAACCTGTGCATCCAGCTTTTCCTCTGCCCACAGCGCTATCTGCAACGTTTTTTGCTGCCGCTTTGACAAGTGATTTGCATTTAGCTGCTGCTGTTGTGAAGAAGCAGGGGGTTTAGCGGAACCTAAGCATTGAGTTAAACGGTGATGAGAAAGGTAGTCAATCATGCTGGATTCAACACTCTACAATCTTTCTCGCAGGAGAAACGCTGTTTTTTGGGTGATATCTTAGGTCCAAGACTTAAGTACAGGATACAAGCGAGCAATTGTTGCCGTGGCCCATCAATGGTTGATTGCGGTCTATCACATACTGAAGCAGCATCAGCTCTATCAGGATTACCGTGCTAGCGACACTGGGCAACGCTCTCAAGCACAACGTTTGAAGAGACTGCAACAGCAATTCGAGCAGCTGGGCTATCAGGTTCAGCTCGTTCCGCTTCCTGTTACCCAACTACCCGCATAGTCTTCTATTTTCAAAGCAGCGATCGCTCTAGTGAAGTGCATGAGGCGATCGCACTGGTGACGCAAAACCTAGGCCAAGCTTTGAAAGTCAGAAAATTTCTGATTTTGGGCTGAGTGCTGGGTTGGGTAGGGCGATCGCTCTGGTGAGGTAGGGAGGGCGATCGCCTTCTTGATTCTTTGAGGTTTGACTCGTTAGCGAGGCTCGCCATTCCTCCTGCATCAATGACAATTAAAAACTACTCAGGGCTTGTAAAACTCACTCCACTCCTCCAAGATTTTGTCCAATCGATCATTTGAAGCTTTGGCAAACTGAATACAACAAGCACTCGAAGCCAATCCACTCGCAGTCGTTACGGTGCCTTTGGAGAACTTGTTAGAGAGCAGCAATCCAAACCCTACTAAACCTACGCAAGCAGAAATCGCAGTGGCAATTAGGGCCAGATTGAAAGAATACTTAGCTTGGCGTAATCGTTCTTGGATAATGGCATCTTCTACTAGAGTCTGATTTTTAGATGAAGGAATAAGGTTGCTCATGCGAGGTATTGAGAGATTTAGGTTTACGCTTTCATGGTCACTTAAAAACCCTCAAAGTCTCTCCAGGTAATGGTTTTGTTGTACTTCTCTTTAGCCTGACGTATGACTGTTCACATTCAGTGGTTGCCCGATGCTTTAGTTTTGGTTGGTTTAAGATTACTGATGAAGCAACTTGTTTGACGATGATGCCCCCAGCCAAGCGCAGAAGAGTGACTGTGATTGCCTCATGTCTAGGCATCGATCGCGCAGAGAAGTCTTTACTGAGGCTGGGGTTCGAGTCCAAGAGTAATTTTGCAAAAACTCAGTTGATGAGTAAAAGCACTGTCGATAAGTTCTTTAACCGACAGCCCATACAACTTGATTCCCTTAAAGCAATTTGTGAGGCATTGAGGATAGAAGACTGGAGGACTATCGCAGAATTAGAACCCCTTGTGGCTCAATGTGCGTCAGAAGCTTCTAAAAAAGAGGCAGAGTTAGATGTTGTCGAAGCGATCGCGAGTCAGCCTATGAATACGAGCCTGACTGCTGCTCGTCACATCACCGTTGCTAGTCGGGAAAACGGAGAAGTCCAATTTGAAATTGTTCTAAGAGGCGATATCGCCTCTATTGATGACCAAGTTCAAAAGACACTTGAAACGATTTTTAGAAGATTGTCGGGAAGCACAATCACTATTACAGATATCAAGGCAGGCAGCATCAGAATTAAGCTCCAAGGCTCTCCAGAAGATGCCGCAAGACTGATTGATCGCTTGACTTCAGGAGAATTGACGGAGGTTAACGGTCTGCCAATTGAAAACATCCAGATTCTGAGCCAAAACTTTCTGGAAGAGATTGAGCAGAGTAGCTTTGATAAGAAGTGGGATTTGGTCCGAGAGATTAGTACTCATCCAGTTCAGCAATGGCAATTAAGTGGGGCTGACCTCAGTGATGCTGACCTTAGAGGGGCTGACCTCAGTGATGCTGACCTTAGAGGGGCTGACCTCAGTGATGCTGACCTCAGTGGGGCTGACCTCAGTGATGCTGACCTCAGTGGGGCTGACCTTAGAGGGGCTGACCTCAGTGGGGCTGACCTCAGTGGGGCTGACCTCAGTGGGGCTGACCTCAGTGATGCTGACCTCAGTGATGCTGACCTCGCCCTTGTACTCGACCTTGCCCGCGCCCTCGCCCGTGACCTCGCCCGTGACCTCGATCTTGCCCGCACCCTCGCCTACACCCGCCTTTCCGAACTCGCCCGTGATCGCACCAGCCTTTTCGAACTCGCCCATGACCTCGCCCGCATCCTCGACCTTTCCCTTGCCCTTGCCCGCGACCTCGACTACCTTTTCGCTCACGCCCTCGCCCGTGACCTCGACCTCGACCACCTTTTCGACCACGCCCGTGACCTTGCCAACGAGCTCGTCATTGACCTTGCCCACGCCCGTGACCTCGACCTCGACCACCTTTTCGACCACGGCCGCGACCTTGCCAACGAGCTCGCCCACGCGCGTCTTTCCGACCTCACCCTCAGCCTCCACCGTGCTCGCGCTCATGCCCGCCAGATTACCCTCAGCCTCCACCGTGCCCGCATTTGTAACACCAATCGCAAGGAGGCCAATCTAAGTGGAGCGATCGTAGAAAACGCCCGGTTTGGTGAAGGTATAGGACTCACCGAAGCCGAAAAACTTGATTTACAACAGCGGGGCGCAATTTTTAACGAATCCATAGGCGATCGCGAATTCACTTTGAGATAACAAATTCTTACCCAGCCGTCCCGATCGCTTGGATGAGGTGAAGAGCGATCGCTCTACCAACGCAAAACCTAGACCCAGCCTTGGTAGTCAGAAAATTTCTGATTTTGAGCCAACGGGTTAAGAGAAGAGGGGCGATCGCGCCACTGATTCAGCCCCCTCAGTAGAGCGATCGCCTTACCTCTAAGGTGCCTTTCTGTCCGTAAGAAGATCCCTTGAAGTGCCGTTGTTGCTGGTGGTTGGGCTGGTTTTTGTGGGTGAGCTAGGTGCTGGGATGGTTGGTAGAGCGGGCGATCGGATTTTTGAATTGGTTTGAATTGGGCTTTTGAGGCCTTGATCCCGTGCAGGTGTAGTTTGAGGCAAAAGAGGCCAATTCAAAAGTTGAGTGGGCTGGTGGGGGTGAGGAAGGGATAGAGGGGCGATCGCTATGTAGAGAGAACAGCTCCAGCTTGCCTAATCCCAACGCTACCTTTGATCAACTTTTTATTTTCTTCAGCTCTTCCTCAACAACTGACACGGGGATAGTCATTAGCCACGTATTTAGTGGCTTGTCTGGCTGTAGTGGATTGGGAAGTGCAACATCATCGGGAAACCACATCGCCAAAATTCGGGTTGTGTCGCAAAAAACCAGTCAATGGTAAAGTAAGCGGACTCAAACTTCCCTTCTTACCCTGTGATGTCTACTCCTGCTCTGTTTAAGTGGCGGCACTTTCTGCCTGAAAT
>NZ_JAMPKN010000064.1:0-15344 GCF_039962155.1 Trichocoleus desertorum AS-A10
AAAATTTTGTCCAGCCGATCATTCGCATCTTTGGCAAAACGAACACAGCAAGCGCTCGAAACCAATCCACCCGCAGTCGTTACGGTGCCTTCGGAAAACTTGCTAGAGAGCAGAAATCCAAACCCTACTAAACCTACGCAAGCAGAAATTGCAGTGGCAATTAGGGCCAGATTGAAAGAATACTTAGCTTGGCGTAATCGTTCTTGGATAATGGCATCTTCTATTAGAGTCTGATTTTTAGATGAAGGAATAAGGTTGTTCATGCGAGGTATTGAGGGATTTAGGTTTACGCTTTCATGGTCACTCAAAAACCCTCAAAGTCTCTCCAGGCAATGGTTCTGCTAAACCCCTTTTTAGCTTGACGTATGAGCGTTCTCTTTCAATAGTTGCCTGATGTTTTAGTTTTGGTTGGTTTAAGATTACTGATGAAGCAACTTGTTTGACGATGATGCCTCCAGCCAAGCGCAGAAGAGTGACGGTTACGGCCTTGCCTGTAGGCATCGATCGCGCAGAGAAGTCTTTACTAAGGCTGGGATTCGAGTCCAAAAGTAATTTTGCAAAGGCTCAGTTGATAGGCAAGAGCACTGTCGATAAGTTCTTCAATCGACAGCCCATTCAACTTGATACTTTTAAGAGAATTTGTGAGGCATTGAAGATCGAAGACTGGAGGAGTATCGCAGAATTAGAACCCCTTGTGGCTCAATTTGCGTCAGAAGCCCCTGGAAAAGAAGTGGAGTTAGATGTGGTCGAAGCGATCGCGAGTCAGCCTATGACTATGAACCTGACCGCTGCGCGTCACATCACCATTGCTAATCGGGAAAACGGAGAAGTTCAATTCGAGATTGTTTTAAAGGGTGATATCGCCTCTATTGATGATCAAGTTCAAAAGACACTTGAAACGATTTTTAGAAGATTGTCGGGAAGCACAATCACGATTACAGATATTAAGGCAGGCAGCATCAGAATTAAGCTCCAAGGCTCTCCAGAAGATGCCGCAAGGCTGATTGATCGATTGAATTCAGGAGAATTGACAGAGATTGATGGTTTGCCAGTTGAAGATATCCAGATTTTGAGCCAAGGCTTTCTGAAAGCGGTTGAGGAGAATAGCTCTGATAAGAAGTGGTATGTAGTTCAAGAGATTATTAGTCATTCAGCTCCGCAGCGGCAGTTAAGTGATACTGACCTCAGTGAGGCTGACCTCAGAGGGGCTAACCTCAGTGAGGCTGACCTCAGTGGAGCTGACCTCGGTGATGCTGACCTCAGGGGAGCTGACCTCGGTGATGCTGACCTCAGTGATGCTGACCTCGGGGGAGCTAACCTCGGTGATGCTAACCTCAGGGGAGCTAACCTCGGTGATGCTGACCTCAGTGATGCTAACCTCGGGGGAGCTAACCTCAGGGTAGCTAACCTCGGTGATGCTGACCTCAGTGGAGCTAACCTCGGTGATGCTGACCTAAGGGGGGCTGACCTCGGTGATGCTGACCTTAGGGGAGCTGACCTCGGTGATGCTGACCTTAGGGGGGCTGACTTCAGTGATAGCCGTGACCGCGCCCGCGTCAGCGCCCGCGACCTCGACCGCACCCTCGACCGCATCCTCGACCTTGCCATCGCCCACTTTTCCGAGCTCGCCAGTGCCCGCGTTCGCGCCCGTGAACTCGCCCGCCTTTCCGAGCTCGCCCGTGAACTCGCCAGTGCCCGCGCCAGTGCCCGTGAACTCGCCCGTAACCTTGACCTCACCAGTGAACTCGACCGCGCCAGTGAACTCGCCCGTGACCTCATCAGTGAACTCGACCGCGCCAGTGAACTCGCCCGTGACCTCACCAGTGAACTCGACCGCGGCCACCTTTTCTACCGCCTTCTCACCCGCGCCCGTGACCGCGCCCGCCTTTTCGACCTCACCCGTGACCTTGACCTCGCACGCGACCGTGCCCTCGAGCTCACCCCCATCCTCCACCGTGCCCGCACTCGTATCACCAATCGCAAGGCAGCCAACCTAAGTGGAGCGATCGTAGAAAACGCCCGATTTGGTGAAGGTATAGGACTCACCGAAGCCGAAAAACTTGATTTACAACAGCGGGGCGCAATTTTTAACAACTCCACAGGCGATCGCGAATTCACCTTGAGATAACAAGTTCTTACCCAGCCGTCCTGATCGCTTGGATGAGGTGCAGCAGCGATCGCTCTTCACCCAGACCTCCACAAAAAGATGTTTGAACCTTGGACAACTGGCAGGGGTACTCACTTGATTGCGTTCCCCAATTGGGGAAAAGGAAGGGGCGATCGCGCTACCAAGTTTTTGCCCCCTTAGTTGTGCGATCGCCTTAGAGCTAAGGTGCCCTTATGTCCCCATGAAGATCCCTTGAGGTGCCGTTTTTAGTGCCGGTTGGGGTGGTTTTTGTAAGTGGGTTAGGTGCTGGGATCGTCGGTAGAGAGGGCGATCGGATTTTTGAATTGGTTTGAATTGGGCTTTTTGAGCTTTAACGCTGTGCAGGTGGGGTTTAAGTTAAAAGGGGCCAATTCAAAAGTTGAGATGGGGTAGTGAGGAAGGCGAAGGGGCGATCGCGTTCTGCCTACTTTTTCAATCAGCATTAAGAGTTAATTAATTTGTCATGGACTTTCTAGTGCAATCTCAACAAAAAGCTTGCCAATACGAGTTACGCCGCTATCAAAATTAGGTGAAGTAGTAAGGATACTTGGCATAAAGCGAATGTCGATCAAGCCACTAACAATTAAATCTTGGATGACATCATTTGGCAGATTATGTTTTGACTCTGACAAAGAATCGTAAGTAGTGCCGTCGTATTTACCATAGAATTCTGCTAATCCATTAAGGCTTTGTATTTTAACCCTATCGACAGCTAGGGCTAGCTTTTCATAAGTGGGGTAATCAATGCCTCCATCAATGTAGGCCTTAAAGATACGCCCTAGTAGATTTGGCTTCTCCATATCGTCCAGACGCTGAATCCAGAGAATAAGGTTGCTTCCTATGCGCTCTCGGAATTTCGGGTCATTTGCAATTTGTTCGCTAAAGCGCAATCTCTTGTCTGGCGGTACATCTTGCAACTGATGGAGAAATTGTAAAACTTTTTTCAGAAATATGCGGTCTTGAATGGTCCGACCTACTTTAAGGATATTGATCAGACTCCCTAGTATGGGCACATCGTGCACAATTCCCTCTTGCAGAGATTGATCTAGTAAAGCTTCTGCAATATCGCTTGAAATAGCAGTTAAATCTGAGTTGCAAATAGTGTCCATTAATGAATTGACAGGGATTATCTTGTCGTTATTCTCGGCATCCAAAGTGAATTTCTCCTTTTGAAAGTTGTGACCACACAGAGCAAGCCTTATTTTCGGTTAAACCATAATTTTTTTGGGAAAACTACTCGATAACCAAACTAAAGCAATCGTAGTTGTGAAGCCAAAACCCTCGCAGGCAATAAAATACGCCGCTTTTCTTGCCTTGTCAGCAGCTACTATCGCAGTAGCCTACATAGATAGCCGTGATCCGCAGCCAATATGGTGGCAAAGCATGCAAAGTTGGTTACAGATTAACCTTGCCAGCTCAGAGCCTGAAGCTCCAGCTACACCTACTATTACCTCACCACCCCAAGCAAAAACTGTCGAAAGCCTAGAGCAGCTTGATACTCCAGTGGGTTCTTTAGCCGTTACGAAATACCGTGAAGACGAGTGTTTATATGCTAAGGCAACCGCTGCTCATGCTAGCCACTATGGTGGGCTGGAGAATCTAAAGAAGCAATTGAAAGATCGCTATCAAGCCACATGTTTGTTGTGGCATTAGCTCTTCTAGCGCTCCTATCCTGCCATCTGCTTTAGTCAGGCGATCGCTCAGCAGCAGACAAAAAGCCCCAAGACTTCGACTCATCCTCGTTAGTCAGTTGTCCCAATTTGGGACGTGTGGCGCGCTCCTTCACCCCAGACCTAGCCCCAGAAGATGTGCAAATTCTGGACAACTGGCGCGATCGCTTAGCAGTTCACTGAAGTGGCTGGATTCCCCAATTGGGGAAAAGTTAGAGGGGCGATCGCACTGGTGACGCAAAACCTAGCCGAGCTTTGATATTCAGAAAATTTCCGATTTTGAGCTGAGTGGTGGTTAGGGTAGGGCGATCGGGTTTGGTGGCAAGTCGGAGGAGCACAGAGGGGACGGCGACGCTCTATCAGCAACTAACCTACCTTTAACTCATTGCAAGCAATTTAACTCCGGGTCCAAAGTAGTGGAATGAGATCGCGCCCGAAGCAAGATAACCCTGAAGAGTCAGAGGCATATGGATTGCTTTGCATCTGTACCAATACTTGAGCGGGAATAGCTTTCAGTTTAATTCCGGCTAGTTCTCTAACAACTGATACATCTTTCATATCTCGATACTCATCAGTTGGTGTGATGTGCACGATCGCTCCGTTACACCCCATGTACCAATGATTGTTGTAAGAGCGATTTTGACGGGCGTTTGCTCTGTGTGCCCTGCTCCCTGGTCGAAACACCTCTGCATCTATGAGCCGTCCATAAGGCTTGCGCTTAATTTTGAGACTAGTATTTTTGTCTTTAATTTCTTGAATAAAGCTTTTGATCTTGGCCGCTGTTCCCTTCGCTGAGCAATCGGTCCAGTCGTACTTCAGATGAATACTCGGGAGTGTTTCACTTGTTTTAGGCTCAAATCCAAGAATAACGAGCCGTCGAGAGAATGCTTTCAAAAAATCTCTTAAGACCGACTCCGAGGGGATGATGGCAGGCGACTTCACCTCGGTCCCGTTGAATAAAGGCTGAAAGCGTTGAATGAGAATTTTCTCTGCTTCAGCTAAACCTTCTGGATTCCATGCTTTCCAAGCAATTCTGACCGGGCACTTTTTATCTTCTTCTGTTAATTGGTAGACACGGTGATGGTTTCTCCATCGGCTCAGAAGATTGCTGGCTTGCCCGACGTATAAGGGGCGACCTTTAGCATCGATCGCAAAGTAAATAGCTGAGCACGCAGGAAGTTTTTTGAGTTCGCTCAGTGGGACGGAGGGTAGCTCTAGGGGATCAATTAGCACGGTTCTATTACTAATTTTGAGCCGACTGCTCAAGGGTGAAACTTGTGAATCTCGCGTGTCTCTGCTGACTGGAGGGAACACAAGCTATAACAGAAGTTATATTGCCCGTTCCGTAGCTTAAACTCTCGGTTCCACTGCCCAGGTCTAGTCCCATGCTCACAGCCGAACAACCCCAAATCGGTCACATCATCCGTGAATTGAGGCAGCAGCTGAAGCTGTCTCAGGAAAAATTTGCAGCCAAGCTGGGTGTATCTTTCCAGACCGTGAACCGTTGGGAGAATAACCGGACTCAACCGTCACCAATGGCCTTGCAGCTAATTGAAGGGATGCTCAAGGAACAAGGCGATCGCTCTACCGATTCAAGAAAACACGGTTGATGTAGAGTATGCAATTACAAGAATTTACAGTTAAGAATTTCCGCTCAATCAATGATAGCGGTCCCATAGGCGTATCACAGGTAACAGCGCTACTTGGTCGCAATGAGAGTGGTAAGTCGAATTTACTGCTTGCTCTGAAAAGCTTAAATCCTGCCCAAGGTTTTGAGGAGCTAAAACCAATTAAGGATTTCCCTCGTGATCGACGATTAGAAGAATGTAACGGTGAAACAGAAGTCGTATCCACACTCTGGAAGTTAACCGAAAAAGAGAAACGCGAGCTAACAGAAATTTTGCCTCGTGCAAAAGATGTGACGATGGTAAGAATTGGTAGATATTATGAAAAGCAGCGCTGGGTAGTACTTGAAGGCTTGGAACCGCTTACATTTGATAGAAATACGATCCAAGGGGGAATTCGAAAGATTGTACCAGCAGTTAAAGCCTCAGCAGCTCAACTTGAAGAGCCCCATAAGTCACAACTTGAAGAAGCTACTACTCAGTTTGAAAAAAATATTTCTTTTACAACCGATCAAATAACTTGGTCAAAAAAAGCTATTTCTGCTCTCGAGGGACTCCGAATAGCTCTTGTTACAGCTAAGGTTGAGCTTTCTGAAAATCAAGATAAACATATTATTAGCTTAGAAGAGCTTGCAGATTCAATTTCGGGTGACAAAGAAGCTCAACAGGAAGCGCGAGAATGGGTAGTATCAAGGATGCCTAAGTTTATTTACCTTGATGAATATCCTGAGCTGAATGGACATCAGAATATTGCTGACTATTTGAGTAAAAAAGGTAATTCATCTTTAACACCAGCAGATCAAAACTTTGAGAAACTTTGCAAAGTAGCAGGTCTTCAGCCTAGCGATTTGCAGGACCTTTTTAGAAGAAATGAGCATGAAAAACGAAACCAACTCGCGAACCGTGCAAGCGCCTTGGTTACTAAAGAAATAAAGCGTTTATGGAAGGATAGACCTCTTAAGGTTCGATTCAATCTTGATGCTGACCATCTAAGTACTTTTATTTCAGATCCCAACGCAACCTTTGACGTGGAAGTGAACCTCAATGAGCGTAGTCGCGGATTTAAGTGGTTCTTTTCTTTCTACATCACCTTCTCAGCTGATACAGACGGGGGTGAAGCTGCAAATGCAATTCTCCTTCTTGATGAACCTGGTCTATATCTTCATGCAAAATCCCAATCCGATCTGCTTAGACACCTTGAAACAGACTTTCAAAATCAAGTTATCTACACCACACATTCGCCGTTCATGGTGTCTACACATAAACTTGATTCCGTTCGTACGGTAAATATTACTGAGGAGACGGGCACAACAGTATCCAACGACCCAACTGGTGATACACACACTCTCTTTCCTCTCCAAGCAGCCCTTGGCTATGATCTTGCACAAAGCCTATTCATAGGACCCAATAATCTTGTCGTCGAAGGCGTGACTGATTATTGGATAATTTCAGCAATTTCTGAATATCTTGGGGACTTAGGTCGAATATCACTGCACAAGGGATTGACCCTTACACCTGCTGGTGGTGCACAAAAGGTGACATATATGGTTGCTCTTTTAACCTCAGAGCGATTGAATGTACTTGTACTTCTCGACGAGGAAAAAGATGTAAAAAACACCAAGAATGAACTGGTCAAAGCAAAGCTTATTCGTGAGAAGAATGTCATTTTTGTGTCTGAGGCGTTTAATCCAACTCCACCAAACGAAGCAGATATAGAAGATTTGCTAGATCCCGCCGTTTATGAGTCCTTAGTGCGTGAAAGCTACGCAAAAGAACTTCAGGGTAAAACCCTTAAATTGAATGGGAATATTCCACGAATCGCGAAGCGTACAGAAGCAGCCCTTCAGGATTTAGGAATTACATTTTACAAGACCCGTCCAACGCGCCTTCTTCTAAACAAAATGGTCTCTGAGCCAGACACTATCGTTACAGACGATACGTTACAAAGATTCGAAACTATCTTTAATGCAATTAATAGGCAACTGGAAAGCCATATTACTCGTGATGATGAGCCTTTCTACTAATTTTTGATGATGGTTATTCCAGTGATTTTAGTTGCTATGTTGAACCAAGACTTTCCTGATAAAGCCGTTAAACAATGTTGTAGTTACCAAAGCTAGACCAATTATTAAGCCAGCATCTGCCTTAATCGCGCTGTAGGAAAAGCAGCAGCCAAGAAACCCCAAGACTCCCACTCATCCTCATTAGTCAGTTGTCCCAATTTGGGACGTGTGGCGATCGCTTCTTCACCCCAGACCTAGGCCAAGAAGATGCCCGAATTCTGGACAACTGGCAGCGATGAGCAGCAGTTCAGTGATGAGGTTGCGTTCCCCAATTGGGGAAAAGCTAGAGAGACTGGAGGGGCGATCGCAGTGGTGAAGTGAAAGCAGGTGATCGATCCGTGACGCAGAACCTAGGCCAAGCTCTGAGATTCAGAAAATTTCTGATTTTGAGCTGAGTGTTTGGTAGGGCGATCGCTCATTCTGTATTTGAGGGACGAGCGCTCCTGCTGAAGCGCCAGAAGCAATTGCAGAGAGGATCACCGCAATAGAGGTAATCAATTCGTATAAGGCCAATATTGGACCGATCGAGATACAAAGGGTGAGCTTTGCTTCACTGAAAGAACTGAAGATTTCTACTGTGATTTTGAAACTGCTGTCATGGGAAGTTACGAAAGAATAAACTAAAAAGACTTTTATTCCTGTTTGAGGCTTGCCAGAAAAGTTTTCAGTTTCAAGCGTTAAGCAATCTAATTTTCTAAATCTGGACGAATCCCATGACGGGTAAATAAGTCCTCAAAGAACGCGGCAATGGTTTCATTTGCGCTCTCTGGATTTACAAATTCTGCGCCCCCAAAGCGATATACCTCATATCCAAGGGCTCTAATGCGTCGATCTTCTGCAACCATCTCCGCATAGCGCTGTGGTGAAGCACGGCCACCTTGAACTGAGTAGTGTTGAACACCATCAATTTCAATAACGATTCGAACAGCGTTGCGAAGAAGCATTAGAAAATCCATGCGCTGACGGGCAAGCACAGGCTCACCACGTTCACTCCGGCTTCGCGGATCATAGTGAAGATAAACTTGTGGTAATAGAGCTGGTAAGCGATCGCCAAACCTGTGCTTGAATTCTCTGAAATAGGTAGCAAATAGAAGGCGTTCGGGTTCCGATTGGAGCGAAGCTTGGAGGCGTTTTCCTAGCTGGCTTCTTAGGTCTGCATCATCACTATTTTCAGCTTTTGTCCTCCACCATTGCACGAGCATTTGCCATGTTAGATCGCTATTAGGAGGAGGTTGGTCATATACTAAGCACTGCTCAGCGTATCGAACAACACGAATATCCATATTTAGGACATCATCGATTACGATGTCAGGCTTTGGTCCAGTAGATGCAAAAATAATGTACTTAGGAAGCCCAGTAACTCCTGCGCTGCTTCTACCGACTTTGTACACAGGCAATCCCCCTTGTACACCATTCTCGTGAAGCTCAAAACCTTCCCGTTGCAGTATTACATTGAACTGCGTGACGAGTTGCTTTTGAATATCAGCTGATTGAACTTCAGGATGAACTAGACGTTCAATCACTTGAGAAAATCGTTGGTCTGGCCAATTTTCGAGCCCAATCTGACGTAAATAATCTAAGACTGTGATCCGTGAAGGCGGAAATTGTCCTTCAGACAGGTAGCCATCATTCCCCGGATTGACAGAAGTGAAGTAAGAGTTGCTTGCTTCAGTAGGGAGAATGGGAGCAAAGAACTCTCTTAAAGAGAATCTTCCCCAGAAGCGAACACCTTCTAGGCTCTCTGAAATTTGATAGCGAGTGACCTTAGAAATTCGTTGAATGCCTTTGCTCTCTATCCACCAAAGAGCATCTTGAATACTTTGGACATCAGATGCCTGAGGCTTTTTACGCTCACCAGGATAAGCGTTCATCATTTGTTTTGCTGCACAGATGAGGATTTGATCACTCGCTGTCGCTGTTACCTTGCGTAAGTACTTGTATTTACCTAGTGACTCTGTTTCTATATCAGGTAGCCCAAGCGCCTCTCGGACCTGATGAAGGGTTTCTCCAGTTTCTAGATCCGCGATAACTTTAGCAATTATTTCTCGCAGACTCTCAAGTGCCTCGCGTACATCCATGATTGACGTTAGTGCTCCGCAATTTCTATTTAAAGAACTTTATAAGTGATGGTCGCGTGACTCCAAGATAGAGTACTTAGCAGAGCAATTTTTCTGGATAGTACCCCTTCCAAAGAAGTTACCCTGCTAGCAATCTGCCTCTCACTGAAGTTAAAGGCTTAACAGAAAAGAGAAGTTGCTTTCTTAGGCTTCAAGGACTTGGTTGATCTATAACCTCCACTTAAATCCATCTAAACCAGCATCTGCCTTAAACGTGCGATCGGAAATGCAGCCGCTAAGAAACCCCAAGGCTCCCACTCGTCGTCATTGGTCAGAATGTATTGCTCTCCTTCAATCAATTGGCTAGCTGTAACCAGCCTCAGCCTATGAGCTAAGTCGAACCATTCTTTGAAGCCTGGTTCTGCTGCTTTAACTGCTTTGGGGTGTTCACTGGCTCCCAGTTTCCAGCACTGACCGATCGCATCCCTGAGCAAGCCGATCGGATTCCTCACTTCATGCCTGTCTCGATACTCAATGGCAGCAGCCAAAGCATCACTCACCACTTCAAGCGGGGCTGCTAAAACTTCAGCCTTCAAAGGCGAGGTGAGCGGAAATCCGGCTTGTGCAATTTTTTCAAAAGTTGCGGCTTGAGCAGCGGCGGAAGAGTCGTCCTCTACAACCTGTTCCGCTTCTAGCCCAGACGCTTTTAGAACAGGTTGAGGCTTAACAGGAAGGGGTGCGCTTACTGGCTTGGAATCTTCAGATCCTTCTACCCCTACAACAACAGGGAGGGTGGGTGGCTCCGTTGTTGTGGTGTCTATTGAGGTGTCTAAAGTGGAATCTATTTCTATATGATCACCACTCGTTTGGGAGTTGATGACCTCTGAACTTGGAGATGACCTCCTAGAATCAAGGTCATCATCTCCTAGATTTGTGAAATGAGACGGAGCAAGGGTTTTAGCCTGTTTCTGGGCTAAGGCTTGTTCAATGGCCTCCCGGTTGAGTTGGTACTGGTAGGCGCGATCGTATTTCGCTTTTGGGTTGTTGCGCCGCTTGAGCAGGTGCAGTTTGTTCGTTAGCTTAGCTAGAGCTTGGCGGATGGTTTCAATGCTGTACTCCTCAAACAGGTGCTCTCGGATTTGCTCTAGGGTCAGCCTCACCCAATCATCGAGCTTGTGCTTGGCCTTCCACTGCTGCCAACCTTCGATGATGGCGAGGATTTTAGCGGCGCAGTAGTTGCGCTGGGTGATCTGGACGTATTCTTTGCAGAGCTTGAGGTATGTCAGGTTAAGGGTAGCGGTGCTCATTGTGGTTGCACCTCTCGCAGCTTTAGGTCCTGCTCCCATACATCTTCGATCCCAGCGCTCTTGCAACTGTCTGGGTCCACTTCAACTAAATAGGACCAGCCCACCCACTCCAAGCTGTGAGCAATTTCAGCGGACATGCGAGGGCTCCAGTACTGTAAGCCTCGGATGATACCCCAGTGCACACAGCCGTGGAACCCAGGCCATTGCACTACCTGCCCAAACTGATACTGAGGCACAGGCAACTCTGCGGGGAGGGGGAGCATAGGAATTTCTGATTTCTGATTCTGATGAAGCTTTGGCATTAGACAGCCTCCCCGATCGCATCGCTGAGGCAGCGATATTCCTTCTGGTCAATATGGCCTTGCTCGTAAAGTGCACCGCATATCAAACTAGTAACGAAGCCAGAGAGCCAGTTGTTAATGAAGTGCATGTCTGCTTCTATCGCTGCTTGGGCGGAGGGGGAGGAAGTGTCATTCCTTATGGATTTGCCTTGCGAGATGAGGACTTCAACGGTAAAGCCTCCTGCTGTTACGACTGGGCAGAGTCGATGAAATTTAACTTTGACGGCTGAGCAAGCAGTATCTGATAATGCCTCATGGAACTCTGCTCCTGGGTTTGTAGTTGCAAGCCCTACTCCCCGCCAGACAGAAAAGCAGAGCAACTTGACTTTGCTTAAGATTTCAGTAGCACAGTCATGATTGAGTTGCACTAAGTGACTGTCTCGTGCAGATTCAGACCCTACTAACACGGAGTCGGATAGGATATTCATGGCTTCACCTTGGTTAATAGCTGGAGGTGGAGTACAGAGGCGATCGCAAAGTTTCCTAGGCCGAGCGATCGCTTCAAGCTTTCAATCTAAATGCATTCACTTCATGCGAAACCAAATCAACCAATTTAGTAAGCGGGGAATTTGGGAAGCTGAAACAGGGGTTGTTGGGTAAGAGGGTAATTGGGTTACTGGGTTGAGCATCAAGCCAGAAGCTAGAAGCAGAGTTCTGAGTTTTTTGGGTTCAACGCCTTCTTTATTTGTCCAAACTGAATTGTTGTTCCATAGAAATGCCTGCTTCCACCGCTATTGACATTGAGGGTAGGCTTTAGCTTCTGAATCCAGAACCGCTCGGTGTCATTGAACTCTTCTGTTAGCCTGCACTTTTGCAGCACTTCTATGGTGAAGCAGTCTTTTGGATGTCTACTTCGCAGCTCTCGGAATTTTCTATTAGGTGTACAGGATAGTATTTCTCGAAACCTCACCCCGATATTGTTCGATGCTCCTACATAGGTATCGCCTGTTGCTTGGCATGTAATTTTATAAACGCCTGCAACTCGAAAGGGGCTTTTAAGCATCGATCTCGCCCTCTCTCTCAGCCCTGTCAACTTCTTCCTTGACCAATGTTTCCAGAAGATTGCTAACTGAGCGATTACGCTTTGCAGCAAGTTTTTCTAATTTTGCTTTAAGTGTCTCGTTCAAATAGACGACTACACGCGGGTTCTTGGTCGGCACTGGCTTTTCTAGAGCTACTGCCATGATTTTTGCACTCCATATTTACCTTGTCGATATAGTAAGCATACTTTACTGACAGAGTATTGACAAGGTGTGCACACCAAACTAATATTTAAGGTATGGAAGCACAAGCGAGCAAAGTAAAGTCTTGCCCTTGGTATGTAACTTAGCTGAAGTACTGAGGAAGCTGAAATAGCCACAAACACAAAGAGAGAGCGATCGCCACAGTCGCCAAACCAAGCAATCGCCCTCCCTCAAGTCCAACCCTTAAGTTAAAGGTCTTAACCACTATGGTATATGCACCCGATCGCGTCGAGTCAATCGCGCCTGTTTTTGCTGAAGAAGAACGTGGTTCTGGGCACATCCAAGCAACAGCTCAACTAGAACTTGAAACCTATTTAGAGGATCAAGTTCGTTCTATTGCTCCAGCACGCATCGACAGCCTCTCCTTAGTAGATGGCTACACCTATCTGTCGGTGATAGATCAAGACCGTCCACTCACGAAACAGCCCATCCGGTTGATCATCCAACTCGAAGATTGTCAAGGTAATGAACGACTCGTGGATCTAGTAACTAACAACGATCGCTTTGCCTTCATTACTCGCATCATCCGCAACCACTTTGATGCTTGCTGGAAAATCAATGAAACCTGGAGTCCTGAGGATGGTTGCCCGTTCTAATTAGTTACAAAAAAGCGATCGCTCCTCCATCCACCCAGCGGGGCGATCGCTCTACTACTGAAATTCTTGCTCACGTTACAGCGAACCCCAATGGCACTTCATCTGTACCGCTACGCGATCGTCCCAGCTTCTCAGCTTCATCATTTATGACCTTGGAAGAGCAGTGTTAAGTCGTGATTGCCTTTGTCCGACTCATTGTTCTGTGGCTCTGTGACATCGGTGAACCGCAACAAGCCTAGTCCAGATACATAGTCCCCTGCAGAAACATTCAACCCTGAACTTACAAGACTCACTCCCGTTGAACTAATTGATTGCTTCCTCAACTCATTCTTTAGCGATTGATTAGCTCCAAATGATTTGGGGGTATCGGCTAAGATTGAAACATCATTTTTCTCCTGTTCGCTGCATCACTAGTGCATCTTGCAGTTCATAACTGAGAGATGGGAAACCTCCCCGTCAAGCAGCGACTAGTCGTTGAACTACGCATCACTCACCCATACTCATTCACAAGTTTGGCTCTCAACTGACCCATCACCCCAAAATGCTGCATAACCACAACAGCCCTCATGCGAATCAAATCGGTGTTTTGTATAGACACGGTGATGTGTTAATCAGGCGAATTGCTAGCTTACCGATTGGGACCCAAAAGCGGGAAGGAGCGGCTCTAGCAGAGGGTGAACTGACGGGACACAGCCATCGCCTACAAGAGGCCAATGCCGTTCAGTTATGGGTGCAGGGTCATCATCTGTTTCTGGAAGTTAAGGAATCCAATGCCACTTTGGTTCATGAAGAGCATCAGGCCATTGAACTACCTCAAGGGGTTTATCGAGTTTGGCGACAGCGGGAATACCGACCTGATGCTTATGTAGAGGTCATGGACTAATGCGCTATCTGCTGTCAAACGGGCGGGTGCCGAGAAAATCAGCCAAGCCAAGCCTCAGCCCCAATGAACCGGTATCGAGCGATCGCGCTCGCAAGCTAATTTTGGAGCATCGAGCTGGGGATGGCCTCAAGGTTCTGGGACCTCTAGATTTGCGTGGAGAACCCAGCCTCTACTCACTGCCTGAGAATTTAACTTGTGAGAGCTTGGATATCAGTGATTGTGTCAACCTCACAACGCTCCCTTCAGGGCTGCATGTAACTCATTGGATTGAGTTGGCGGGAAGTGGGATCACTCGCTTACCCAAAGGACATGGTTTTGTTTTACGCTGGCGTGGCGTGCAGGTCAGCGATCGCCTTGCCTTTGAGCCACAGTTGATGACAGGGCAAGATATCCTCAACACCGAGAATGCTGAGTTACGTCGGGTGCTGATTGAGCGATTGGGATATGAGCGGTTTTTACAGCAAGTGGGAGGGGTGATCCGCGATGCTGACACAGATACCGGAGGCGATCGCCAACTCATCTGCGTCGCTTTTGAAGATGACGAACCGCTCATGGTCTTAAGGGTCACTTGTCCTTCTACAGGGCACATTCATATCCTGCGCGTTCCGCCTGATATGCGGAGCTGCCATCAAGCCGCCGCTTGGATTGCAGGCTTTGATAATCCAGACGACTACCAGCCGTTGATTGAGGCTTAACTGCGGCTCAATTAACGGCTGGTAGGTGATGCACAGCAGCACCAATCTAGGAAGCTAGAGCTGGTTGCACAAACCGCTTGATTTCCCCACAGGCGATATAGGACTTGCCATCAGGTGCTGTCTTCACCTCATCCACGACATACAGCATCCCCTCCTCCCGGATGGAGCGAGGGAAGCGCATATTCCAATCTGGTTCATAGGCATCGGAGACCACTCTAGCGCGGAGTTTACTGCCCTCTTTGACACATTGCACTAGCACACCATTGCCGACCGCATCGGTGGTGGAGAGATCCGCTGCACTTGCAGGCCCAGTCGAAGCTTTACCTGTACTTGCAGGTCTGGAGGAGCGAGCCGCCACAAAGATATCCACTTCACCCGGTTTAGTGAAGCGAGTGATGTCACCTTTGACTCGATAAAAGCTGAGATCGCTGGATAGTTCTAGTCCTTCGACGACATAACGCGCTCCCTCAGCCCGAATAGCTCGAGGAAACTGAATATTCTTGGTCCCGTCGTAGCCTTCAGATATGACTTTGACTCGCAGCTTACCGCCTTCGCGAACGCAGTGCAGTTCCACACCAAAACCCACTTCGCTGACGGTGGGCATGGCGTATACTTCCTCACCTGCGGTGACTCCACGGCCTGCAAGATCACTGCGGTTACGGCTCATCGTCTGATAAGTCTGATCCCGTAATTCCTTACGCCCAGCGTTACCTAAAG
>NZ_JAMPKN010000065.1:0-15165 GCF_039962155.1 Trichocoleus desertorum AS-A10
CACATTGCTAGTTGGTTCCGCTCCCACCTCCCAAAGCTGATCCATCAACTGTTGGCTGGTGACTACTTGGTTGGGATGTTTCATGAAATACTCCAGGGTCTGAAACTCCTTAGTTGTCAGGGCGATCGCGGTTGCTTCTCCATCGGCAATCTGAAGAAAAACTTGGTAGGTGCCGTAATCTAGCACTAGATGTCCCACCTGTAATTGCGACGGTTGGATTTGGGGCGATCGCTAGGCTTTTACTAAGTCAGGCAACATGCAGTTTTGGTACTAACTTGTTTTCACCGTTGGTACCAAGCTTGTCGCCATTGCTGCATCTGCTGAATTTCAGCTTCTTGGGACTTGATGATGTCTTGAGCCAGTTGTTTAATTTTTGGGCGCTTGGACTTGCTGAGAGCATCTTGGGCCATCGTCACTGCTCCCTCATGGTGCGGAATCATGGCATTGATAAAGCGCAGATCAAACTCAGCATCGGCTGCGCCTAAGTCCATATCCATTGCCATGCCTTTTCTTTGATCCGGTGACATTGGCATAGCGTGACCCATCTGAGCATTCCAGGCGACGGGTTGAGCATTAGCATTGGGATACCAGGCTTGCCGCCACTGCTTCAATGCTTCAATTTCTTTGTTCTGGGCGGCGATAATATCCGCTGCTAATTTCTGAATTTCGGGCCGCTGCGACTTCTGCTGAGCCTCTTTTGCCATTGCCACCGCTCCCTCATGGTGTGGAGTCATGGCATCCACAAATCGCAAGTCATATTCGGCATTGGCTGGGCCTAACTCCATACTGGCGCTGTGGTCCATCATGCCCCTGTGATGCGCGTTGCCATGATCCATTGGTTGGTTTGCTCCAGCTGTAGTAGCAGCAGGGCTAGGAGTTTGAGCCTGATTTTGACTTGCTGTTGAGCAAGCATTCAAGAGGCTGGCAGTGGCGATCGCCCCTAGTAATAAAGCAATAGCACTGGTTTTCATCCGAAACATGCGATACATAAGTTCTCCGCAGAGAAATTGCAAAAGTCTATGCTGTTATTCTGAAGTCTCCCTTTGGCTGGAGTGTCAACTCTATATGTCAACTCTATAAATGAAATAGGCTCAAGCACCTTCCTGAGTTATCTATAGTCAGCTATTTACCCAGAGAAATCAGCGATACACAGTCACTCAGCATTGCACCTACTTATGAAATCAAGATGAAATTGCTCTATCTCCCAGGACTGAGATGCTTTTGAGAAGAATGATGACGGTCACAAATCGGCTCGGAAAGGTTGGGCAATCTATAGTAATGGTTGATGAAATAGAATGACTCAAAACATTTTTCTCAGGAATAATATCACCGTGTTCGGCGAAGGCACCCAACCTCTACTGTTCGCTCCTGGGTTTGGGTGTGACCAAAATGTGTGGCGTTTTGTAACGTCTGCCTTCAAAGACGATTACAAGATTGTCTTGTTCGATTATGTCGGGTCCGGAAAGTCAGATCTTCAAGCCTACAACGTCGAGCGCTACAGCGATCTCAAGGGTTATGCTCAGGATGTCCTAGATGTCTGCACCGCCCTGGACTTGAAAGACGTGATCTTCGTCGGGCATTCTGTGAGTGGTGTGATTGGGATGTTGGCATCTATTCAAGCCCCCCAACTCTTCAGCCATCTCATCCTTGTGGCTCCTTCCCCCTGCTACATCAATGATTTACCGAATTACCAAGGTGGATTCGATCGCCAAGACATTGAAGAACTGCTAGATCTGATGGACAAAAATTACATTGGCTGGGCAAGCTTTTTAGCCCCTGTGATTATGCAGAATTCAGCGCAACCAGAACTGACTCAAGAGCTTGAAACTAGCTTCTGCTCGACCGATCCGGTGATTATGCGTCGCTTTGCGGAAGTCACTTTTTTTTCTGATAACCGCTCTGACTTGCCTCAAGTGACAGTGCCATCTCTCATCCTGCAATGCTCTGAAGATGCGATCGCCCCTACTGAGATAGGACATTACCTACATCGCAATCTGAGCGAAAGCACCTTGCAAATGATGCAAGCAACAGGGCATTGCCCTCACATGAGCCACCCGGAGGAAATCATTCAACTGATCCAAACTTATTTGACTGAAACCCTTGCTAGCTAAGCCCCGCAACTGTAAGTTTATGATTTGTCAGATAGACGAGCCGTTCAATACAGCGCCGTGCGGTTTCCTCTCATTTAATGACGATGGCACCATTGCGATGCTTAACGCCACACTGTCGAAATTGCTGGGGTATGAGTCTAATCAGCTAGAGGGGATGCCCATTGAATCTATCCTACCGATTGCCAGTCGCATCTTCTATCAAACTCATTTTTTCCCGTTGCTGAAACTGCACGGCAAAGTCGAAGAAATCTACCTCTTACTCCGCGCTAAGCAGGGGGGCAACATCCCTATGCTCGTGAACGCGGTACGCCAAGAACGAGGCGGTAGCTGCTGCAACGACTGTATCTTAGTCCCCATGCGCCAACGCATCCAGTATGAAGATGAACTACTGCAAGCGAAGAAAGTAGCAGAGGCAGCCACTCAGGCCCAAAACCAGGCTAACGCAGCGTTGGCGCAAGCTCAGGCGGCGTTAGAGATTAAGCAGGCAGAGCTATTAGAGTTAAATGTCAAGCTCGAAGAGCAAGTTCAGCAACGGACCGCTCAACTGCAACAAGCCCTGAATTTTGAGTCATTATTGCAACGAATTACGGCCAAAGTCCGCGACAGTTTAGATGAGCGCCAAATCCTCCAAACAGCCGTACAGGAATTGGGGTTAGGGTTGGACGTCGAGTATTGCGATGTCGAAGTATATCAGGCTGATCAAACGCGATCGACCATTGCTTACGCCTCCCACCAGACTCTAGCTACCGCTCAAGGCTGGTATCTGGACATTACGCCTCCCTCTCCTTGGGTGGATGTCTCTTTGTTAGCGGGAGAAGCGGTGCAGTTCTGTCCTTTCGGCCCAGTGAGTGCAGTTTTGCACTCTAGTCAATTAGTTGTCCTCGCTTGCCCTATTTATGATGATCAGGGAGTTTTAGGGGATCTGTGGCTGTTCCGGCAAAAAGAACAAATTTTTAGTGACTTAGAAATCCGGTTGGTCCAACAGGTCGCGAATCATTGTGCGATCGCGCTGCGCCAGTCGCGCCTGTATCGTGAGGCTCAGATGCAAGTCCAAGAACTGGAACGGTTGAGCCAACTCAAAGATGACTTTCTCAATACGGTTTCTCATGAGTTGCGTACCCCGATGGCTAGCATCAAACTGGCAAATCAAGTCCTAGAAGCGAACTTGAAAACGTTGGGTTTGTTGGCCGATGAATCCCATGCGATCGCTCGTTCCTGCAAAATCATCCGCGACGAAAGCCAGCGCGAGATGGAGTTGATCAATGATCTTCTCGATATGGCTCGGCTTGATGCTGATACTGAACCGCTTAACCTGGCTACAATTGATCTTCAGCTTTTTGTACCCTACTTTGTAGAACCGTTTATAGAACGGACTCGTCATCAACAACAGCACTTGAAGATCAATCTTCCTGAAAATCTCCCCCTTTTAACCACAGATATTTCCTATTTAGAACGAATTTTGATCGAACTGCTGCATAATGCCTGCAAATACAGCCCTCCTGGAGCCACGATCGCGCTATCGGCTCAGGCAACTTCAGCAGCACTAGAAATTCAAGTTAGTAATTCTGGAGTCGAAATTCCAGTCGCAGAACATGAGCGAATTTTCAGCAAATTCTACCGCATTCCCAATCATGATCCTTGGAAGCATGGCGGGACAGGGCTCGGATTAGCACTGGTGAAAAAGTTCGCAGAGCGCTTAGACATTGACATCCGAGTTGAAAGTAGTAGCGAGAAAACCACCTTTGTTCTAGAGTTCGAAGCTGCTGCATCAACATCTCTCTAAATCTCTCGAAATTTTTCTAAGCGTTCTGATCTCTGAGTGCTCTGATCTTTAAGTGTTCTGCCCCCTAGGCGGTCTTTGCCTCAGCTATGAACCATTGGACTGCAATATTAATGATGGATTTCAATATATTTTGAGAAATTTAGTAGTTCTTAATATATGTTGCAAAAATTAAGGGAACCCTAAGTGCAGCCACCCTTGAATCCTGAGTTGAATCGTGACTATGCTGCCCACCCACGACATCAGTTCATCCTTAAATCGGGAAGTCCTCCTCCACCGCATTGCGAATCGTATCCGTCAATCCCTGGAGCTTCCGGAGATCTTGAGGAAGACTGTGGCAGAAGTGCGTTCCTACCTGGGAACCGACCGAGTCAAGATTTACCAATTTCAACCAGACGGTCATGGCGTGGTGATTGCTGAATCCCTACAGAGCGATCGCTTGCCCTCCTTGCTAGGTCTGCACTTTCCCGCCGACGACATTCCGCCCTATGCGCGGGAGTTATTCGTGCGGGCTCGGCAACGCTCAATCATCAATATGGGCACCCACGAGATTGGCATCAGCCCTCTTAACTGTCCCGAAACTGGGGAACTGCTCAACGATACAGATATTCGCTATCGTCCCGTCGATCCTTGTCACCAAGAGTACCTGACCGCGATGGGCGTGCAATCTTCTATTGTGGTTCCGGTGGTGCTCGAAGCAGAAGCAACCGGGTCTTCTCAGGGTCCATCTCCCCAATCCCAGAGTCAACTTTGGGGGCTGTTAGTTTCTCATCATGCCGAGCCGCATACGGTCACGGAAGAAGAGTTGCAATTCATTCAAGCAGTGGTAGACCAAGTTGCGGTTGCCATTGCTCAATCCATTCTGCTGGAGCAGGTGCGAGCCCAAGCACGGCAAGAAGCCAACCTGAATCGGGTGACAGCACTGCTACAAACGTCTCCCACTGTAGACTGGCAAGATGCCCTGAAAGAAGCTGCTGACACTCTTGATGGGGGAGGCAGGCTGTATTTATTTCCAGACACCCACCACCCTAGAGAACTTTATACCTGTGGCGAGCAGCCCACCTTAATTGATTCCACTCAGAATCGCTGCATTGAAGAAAACTTACTGTGGCAGAGGTATTTGCACTCAGTCTTAACGACAGCTACAGATGGAACTGGATATCAACCTTGGTCGGTTGAGTGGATGCGGGCTGTTTACGAACTAGCAGAACCGACTCAATCTACCAAGCCAGCGCCTTCATCCTGGGCGGTGAATGATATCTATCAAGAACCCCTCTTTCGTACCTTAGCTCCCTTCTTTAGCGACACCAGGATTCGCAGCGCCTTAATTATTCCGCTGAAGCACGGCGCTCAAGTGATTGGTTGTCTCACCTTCTTCCGTAGTGGTCTTGATACTGAAACTCTTTGGGCTGGCTATCACAATCCAGATACGCGCCAGCTCATGGCACGGCAATCCTTCGACGTGTGGCGGCAAATCCAGAAAGAGCAGTCGCAAAGCTGGGTGGAAGAAGAGATCAAATATGCCCAAGTTTTAGGAGAGCGTTTCTCAGCAACGGCAAAACAATATCGGCTGTACCAACAGGTGCAAGGACTCAACGCCAATTTAGAGCGCCAAGTTGAAGAACGCACTGAAGAACTCAGACAACGTTCTGAGCAGCTCCAGCAAACGAACATCGAGCTGGAATATTTAGTGGAGCGACAAACCACCCTATCGCGCATTGTGTCCAAAATCCGGCAGTCCCTAGAGATTGACACCATCTTTCAAATCACCACTCAGGAACTGAGCCAGGTGCTCAAAGCTGAACGAGTCGCTGTGTATCGCTTCAAGCCTGATTGGGGCGGAGAGTTTGTCGGCAACTACGAAGCCACCATACCGGAATGGCAAAGCATTGGTCATTTAGGCGTGAATATGGTCTGGGATGACACTCACCTGCAAGAAACCCAAGGTGGACGATATCGTAACGGTGAGATTTCTGTCGTTTCTGACATTTATCAACCAGGGTATGCTCAGTGTCACATTGACTTGCTGGAGCAGTTTGAGATCAAAGCTTTTATGATCGTTCCCCTCTTTGTGGGCTCTAGCCTTTGGGGACTGTTAGGTGTTTATCAACATTCGACAACTCGTCATTGGAAGCAGTCGGAAGTTGAGTTTGTCAGCCAAATTGCGACTCAACTTGGAGTTGCGCTACAACATGCACAATTGCTTGCTAGTACTAAACAACAGGCTGAACAATTAGCAAACACCTTAGCTGACCTGAATCAGACGCAACTTCAGTTGGTGCACAGCGAGAAGATGTCGAGCTTGGGGCAACTCGTGGCGGGCATTGCACATGAAGTGAATAATCCGATCAACTTCATTCACGGCAACTTAGCGCCGATTCAGGAGTACACTCAAACCTTACTCGATCTGCTCCATGCCTATCAGCAGGAGCATCCTACCCCATCAGCAGCCCTAGATCAGCAGCTTGAAGATAGCGACCTGAGCTACATTGAAGAGGATTTTCCCAAGCTTTGCGCTTCCATGAAGCTGGGTACTGACCGGATTCGAGAAATTGTTCAATCTCTACGCAACTTCTCGCGCCTTGACGAAGCAGATGTGAGAGCGGTTGATCTGCATGAGGGTTTGGAGAGTACTCTTTTGATTCTGCAACATCGATTGAAGCCAGGTCCCACTAATCCTGTGATTGCCATTGAGAGGCACTACGAAGAACTGCCGTTAGTGGAATGCTATGCTGGGCAGCTCAACCAAGTCTTTATGAATTTGCTGAGCAATGCGATCGATGAATTAGTCGATTCTGCGACTGAGAGTACCACCTCGTCCAAGACCATCACCATTGCCACCCGCAGTGTCGATGCTGAGTGGGTAGAGGTAGTGATTCAAGACAATGGCCGAGGCATTCCCGAAGCTGTTCAAGCCAAGTTATTAGATCCCTTTTTCACGACTAAGCCCATAGGACAAGGAACTGGTTTAGGTTTATTTATCAGTCATCAAATTGTTGAGAAACACAATGGTGAGCTATTGTGCCGCTCTCAGCTAGGAGAGGGGACAGAATTTGTCCTGAAGTTGCCCGTGCAGCAAAGAGTTGCGATCGCCTAAACCCTGCGAGTGCTGTGAAAATTGGTATTGCTTAACGCTCTAAATCACTGTTGCCGCGCTTGCAGCAGAGCAATTTTCACGCTTTCCCACTCTGCCTCCAACTGTAAAACTTGGGGATGCTTACTCATCTCCCCTTGATGTCCGATTGTTTCTAGTTGGTTGCAAAGTTCACTAAAAGAGAGGATGCCTAGGAGGTCACTACTCGACTTGAGGCTGCGAGCTGCCAGCGCCAATGCTGCTGTATCCGCTTCAGCAATCGCCTGATGCATCGCTGCTAAGCGTCGAGGTACCTCCTCCAAAAAGCAATCAATCATTTGCAGAAACAGTTCAGAGGCATCTTCACCTACCCGCTCTTGAACTGAACGCTTCGCCTCGGCGATCGCGACTGCTAATGCAGATGAGGGGAGAGAGGCAGTGACTTGCGGGTCAACTTGACATTGGCTAAGTGCCCGCACCAGTTCTTTCACCTGCACAGGTTTGCTAATGTAATCGTCCATACCGCAACTCAGGCACTCTTCGCGATC
The DNA here is from genome assembly GCF_039962155.1 of Trichocoleus desertorum AS-A10. Classification (NCBI taxonomy): domain Bacteria; kingdom Bacillati; phylum Cyanobacteriota; class Cyanophyceae; order Leptolyngbyales; family Trichocoleusaceae; genus Trichocoleus; species Trichocoleus desertorum. The sequence goes on from NZ_JAMPKN010000065.1 coordinate 7,513, forward strand.
GCCTTGCATGGCATTTGCCGTCATGGCCACAATCCGGGGGCGATCGGTGGAACCCCATTCTCGGTAAATGGCTTGAGTTGCGGTTAGACCATCCATTTCTGGCATTTGCAGGTCCATCAAGATCACGTCGTAAGACTGGCGACGTAAGGCTTCTAAGACTTCTAACCCGTTGCTAGCCAGGTCAGCCCGATAACCGAGCCGCCGGAGGAGATGGGTGGCTACCTTTTGGTTGGTTACATTATCTTCAGCCAACAGAATCCGTAAGGGTAAGCACTCGGCTAATTGTGAATCAAAGGGAGAACTAATGGGACTGGACGAGAGAGACGTTGATTTAGTAACCGTGGCCCCAGCAACCGGAGCAACAATCGTGAAGTAGAAGGTGGAGCCTTGCCCAACCTGACTTTCCACCCATATCTTGCCGCCCATTAGTTCACAAAGCCGCTGGCTAATCACTAAGCCAAGACCTGTACCTCCATACTTACGAGTGGTAGATGCATCCACCTGACTAAAAGATTGAAACAAGCGATGAAGTTGGTTTTGAGGAATGCCAATCCCTGTATCCCTCACTGCAAATCGAATCTCGTACTGGAGTGACTGTAGGTCTAGAGGTTGCCCTGTCACAGAAACCATGACTTCTCCTACCGGGGTAAACTTGATGGCATTGCTGAGCAAGTTCACCAAGATTTGCTGTAAGCGAGTCACATCCCCGACGATCGCGCTTGGTACCGTCGATTCTATGGTGTAGGCTAACTCCAATCCTTTTCCGTAAGCTTTCGGGCTGAGCAAATCTAGCGCTCGCTCTACACAAGCGCGCACACTCAAGGTTTGCTCCTCCAACTCCAACTTGCCAGACTCAATTTTGGAAAAATCTAAAATGTCATTAATCAGGGTGAGCAAGGTTTCACCGCTGCTGCGAATTGTTTCGGCAAAATCGCGTTGCTGAGGCGTTAATGGCGTATCCAGTAGCAGACCCGTCAAGCCAATCACGGCATTCATGGGGGTGCGAATCTCATGGCTCATGGTAGCCAGAAACTTACTCTTGGCTTCAGTGGCTGCTTCTGCGGCTCGCTTAGTTTCCTCCAGAGAGAAGTTTTGCTGCTTGAGTTGTTGGCGTTGATGCCGCTCTTGTTCTAGAAGCTGAGCTTGAGCCAGAGCAATCCCCACTTGGTCGGCTACGGCTTCAAGTAGCTCGATTTCATCCTTACTCCAGTCGCGACGCTGATCACATTGATGCAAAGTAATGATGCCGTTTGGCTCCCCTTGATAAGAGGTGCGGATCGCCAAGATGGATTTGATGCGGAACTCCTGACAGAGCGGCAGTAGGTATTGCAATAGGGGGTTGTTATTGACATCCGCAGAGGCGATCGCTCGCTCTTGCGCTAAAACTTGTTGGGCATGGGGATTGTCATGAATCGGAATGCCGACTTGTAAGAGGGAGGAATACCCAGACTCTAAATATTCGGCTTTGACCTCCAGTTGCCGAGTTGGGGTAGCCATATAGCCAAGAATCAGACAGCGGTTGGCTTGGAAGGCTCGACCGATTTGAGCGACTGTCGTCTGAAAAATCTGTTCAGGATCGAGACTTTGACGAATTCTTTGAGTAATTTCTTTGAGCAACGAAGCCCGATGTAGTTGCTGTCTTAAAGCAGTTGCGGCTTGCTGACGCTCAATTTCACTACCGCTCCACTGAGCCATCAGCTTCAACAACTCTTTATCGACAGCTTGGAATCGTTCTTGAGTCGGCACACGGCTCCAGAAGCACAACACGCCATACATTTCACCCGCAACCAAGACCCGCATCCCAAGATAACTTTCGATCTTGAAGTCGGTATGACCAGGATGCTGACACCACTGGGATGCACTTGCATGTGGAATAAATAAGGGTTCCGCAAGTTTGAAGGTCTCTGAGCAGTAAGTTTGTTGAAGTTCAAAGATGGTGCCCGGTGTGACTGAGCCATCTGGAGCCTGGACTGCAATGATTTCGTAGCGATCGCCTTGAATATGAGATAGAAAACTAAACTCAAGCTGGAATTGCTGACAGCCGAAAGCCAACAGTTGCTGGAGGCGAGCCTCAAAACCGAGTTCATGATCCACACTCAGGTTATATAAAGCGCGAATGGCTGCTGCGCCTTCTCGCAGTTCTCGGGCTGAGCGATTGGACTTTTGCTTCAGATGGACTGCCAAGGCCAGTACCCAGGCGAGAGACAGACCACCCAACAAAGTGATCGTCGGGAGCGGAGAATGCATCCGCTCTAGCAGGGCTGGAGTTGGCCAGACCTGGAGCCGCCACGTAACCCCATACATAGGAATGCGCGTTGCTCGTCCCCACTGCTTTTGCAGTTGCCTATTCGCAGTTGGGTTCTGGTAGATTTGCTCGTTCCCATCAAAAATTGCCACTGCGAAGCCCGACACATCTTTTTGCGTCAAGATGTTATCGATGAGCGTTTGAGTTCGGTACGTGGCAGCAATAAACCCATCAAACTGGGTTGGTTGAGGAAAGATAGGCACATATAATTGAAAGCCTTTACCACCTTGGGCTAAGTCAATCTCATGAGTCATCCGAATTCTTTGCTGATCTCGTGATGCTATGAGAGCCTGACGCTGCCATGAGTCAGAGCCAAGGTTGAGGTTGAGCGCAGCTTCGTTTCCCTTCAGTGGGGCAATCCAGCGCACCTGAAGACTAGGATCTATCCAGGCGATCGCTTGGTAACTCTTAAAGTGCTCTAGATTTAAGTTGGCGTTAAACTCCCACTCTTCCTGAGCAGGCTTACCCCCATGCTCCCACCGCTTAGCGATGCGTACCAATGCCAATACTTTCGGCTGAATCTTTTCCTGAATCTCTAGCTTCAGCTTGGCTGCCTCTTGATCAACCGCACGTTGAATCTGGATTCCCTCTTGCTTCACGAGTGCCTGCCAAAGCCAAAGGCTAGCAGCTGAGGTGCTCAGACCCACTGCCAACGGCAATACAAACAATGAAGCCAGCGCGCGCTTTTGCAGCATGCCGAGAATTGCTAGCGGCCGAGTCAGCATCTTCTCAAGATTTTGGTTGCATAGAAATACTTTTCCCCACCAAGGCTGACTGAATCACTGTGGGTTGTGAATATCGAAACAAAACGCAACACCGCTGGGATGGGTGCTGCGTCAAAATGCTGTAGGTTTGGGGCAAAATCGTACGAACTTCGGGTCTTTCCTGCTTGTGGTGAAGGTTGAGCGCCACTGCTCATCTACAACATCGTAGCATCAGTCAATTTGGATCAGCTTTTGGCGGACGCAGGCGTAGAACAGCAGGAGGCCCAGTGGGCTAGGACACAACACACAGCGAGTTGAGCCGCTCGGCTTACCTACTCCGGGCCGAACGCTCGTAGAATTCTCGGGTGCTGGTCTCTAGCTCTGAACCACTGGTTAACGGAATCAGGCTAAAGGGCGCAAATAAAAATAGGATGAGTGAGAAGAGGGAGACCTGCCTGCCAGATGTGGGTGAGATAGGTTTTGCGGTCCGGGGAGCCTGGAGGTAGGAGGCGATCGCTAAAGTCACAACCCAAATACTGAGTAGTGCCACAGCAATGGCCAAGATTGGTAGCAGCATAGAGCCTTCCAGCATTAGTACTTCTGTGGTTTATGTTTGCCACCATAACGAGGTCAAACTGTACCTGCAACATTTCTTAATAGAAAAGCCAAGTTGTAATATTTAGATACAACTCTCTTAGAAATCGCTCCCAATTTCTATATCTCCACGATTCTGGCTGAAGAGATGGGAGCTTGAAGTCTGTCTCTCTACTTGGCTGTGAGGTCTAGAACCCATTGATAAGAATCCGCCGTATCTTAAAGCGTTTATGAGAGGCTCGCTGGCAAGAACTTACTGAACTTCTATACCGCCTGTTCCTAAACAGATGAGTTGGTATGGTTTCTGCATTTTTTTACTTACATCTGTCACGGGTTGGAATTGCTTTGATTCTGAAACCCCTCAAATGATAGAGGGTTGTCTCTCTATAGGTCCGCTACCTTGTCGAGGACGATGGCAAGCTCATTCATGAGCCTGTTGCAAGGGTGGTTCCATCCATACCTTGCTGCACCCATTTCTAGGTGACACCATGAACCGTATTTCTTCAGTGCTAACGACTTTGGGCCTAGCTGCCACTCTAATTGGTATGCCCTCGGTCGTTCAAGCTTACCCCACGACTGCAATCACCGCTCCCATGGGGTCTGTCGATGCTTATAACGAAGGCGTGTACCAAGCTCAGCAAGGCAACTACTCTAAGGCGATCGCTAACTGGAGTCAAGCGATCGCGTTTAATCCGCAATTCCCCGAAGCTCACTACAACCGGGGGCTTGCTCACTTAATGTTGGGAGATGCGTCAGCAGCGATCGCAGATTTCGACCGCACCCTAGAGATTAACCCGAAAGACGGGGATGCTTACAACAACCGAGGTCTAGCACATCAAGCGCTGGGTAACGAGTCTCAGGCGATCGCAGACTTTACTCAAGCGCTCCAGATAAATCCTCAAGATGCTGAAGCTTACCAGAATCGGGGCTTTGCTCGGCTGAGCTTAGGAGATAAGGCTGGAGCAATCCGGGATGCTCGGCAGGCTTCGGCTCTATTCTTAGCGCAAGGCAATCCTCAGGAAGCGCTGCGTAGCGTTTCCTCAGACACGCTTTAGGAGAGTGAGGGGGATGGCCCTAGCTTTTCCCCTTTCAGTCAGAATTAACCTTTGCTAAATCTTGTGCTAAATCTCGTGTTAAATCTCGAAGTTGAAGCCTTTTTCCCTGAGTTGGTGATATTTGGCTGCATCGAACTGATAGAGTCGGGCGGCTCGATGAGCAACATCGGTTTGAGTTTCGTCTAGTTCAATCAAGAGATCCATCTTTAAAAGCTTTTTGCGAAAGTTGCGCTTATCGAGCCGCACGTCCAACACAGTTTCGTAAAGAGTTTGAAGTTGGGACAGCGTGAATTTTTGGGGAAGTAATTCAAAGCCGATCGGCTCATAGCGAACTTTGCCTTTGAGTCGAGCGATTGCTATATCAACAATTTGCGCATGGTCAAAGGCCAGCGAAGGGAGATGGGAGATCGAAAACCAGGTTGCTTCGCTGGCATCGGTCATAGCTTCGATAGCATGCTCTCTGAGATTAACTAAGGCATAGTAGGCAACGGTGACAACGCGCTCACGAGGATCGCGATCGATCGCCCCAAAGGTATATAACTGCTCTAGAAACACATCTTGTAGCCCTGTTTCTTCCTGTAGCTCTCGACGAGCCGCCGCATCAATGGATTCGTTAATTTGGACAAAACCGCCAGGAAGTGCCCACTGATCCCGAAACGGAGGTAGGTTGCGTCGGATCAGCATCACTTGTAGGTTATTCGGCTCATCCAACCCGAATATTACGCAGTCTACAGCCAAGTTGGGGCGGGCATAGGGGTACAGGTAGGCCATAGATTGACATTGTGTATTTTTGACACTAACCTTGTTGTTATAGGTACACTATCCCATAGTAGAGAACCAAATTAAATTAGCGGGTGGCTTGGAATGACAACTCAAACACAACTGCCGATTCCTCCCCACTTTGCTACTCAGCGCGTCGGTGAGGTGTGGCGCGTTCCTTATCAAGAGCGAGCAGTGCAGGCGAAAGCATGGGCTAAGCAGCAGGGGTTACAACCAGCCGCCAAAGATCAGACACGCATTTGCTTAATGGCGATCGATGTACAAAATACCTTCTGTATCCGTGATTTTGAACTGTTTGTGGGTGGGCGATCGGGCAATGGCGCTGTGGAAGATAACAGGCGATTGTGCGAATTCATCTACCGCAATCTGGACGTGATTACTGAGATTGCGCCAACCATGGACACCCACACAGCGATGCAGATTTTTCACCCCAGCTTTTGGGTGAATGGTGCTGGAGATCATCCCGCTCCCATGACCATGATTTCTTTATCGGAAGTGCAGCAAGGCATTTGGCAGGTAAATCCTGCGATCGCTTACAGCCTCACTCAAGGCAACTACATGCTGCTAGAACGCTTTGCTTTGCACTATACCCAGCGCCTCAGCGACAACGGCAAATATCCTCTGACCATTTGGCCTTATCACGCCATGCTGGGCGGTATTGGACATGCGCTGGTTTCTGCTGTAGAGGAAGCCTGCTTCTTTCACGCGATCGCCCGCGACAGTCAGACTAATTTTGAGATCAAAGGGGGAAATCCCTTAACCGAAAACTACTCAGTGCTGCGTCCTGAAGTACTTGATAACCCTGACGGTCACCCGATCGCTCAGAAGAATACCCACTTGATTCAAAAGCTGCTGGAGTTTGATGCGGTAATCATTGCTGGGCAGGCAAAAAGCCATTGTCTAGCCTGGACCGTTGATGATTTGCTCAGCGAAATCCAGGCCCAAGACCCCAGTCTGGCTAAAAAAGTTTATCTGCTGGAGGATTGCACTTCGCCAGTTGTAGTTCCTGGGGTTGTTGATTTCACGGAGCAAGCGAATGCTGCGTTTCAACGCTTCGCTGACGCGGGCATGCATGTGGTGAAATCTACAGAGCCAATCGCGCTTAGAAACCACTATTAGCAGAATGAGAGGCAATCACTCCCCTGATTACTAAGACGACATTACTGAGGCTCTACTAGGCGTTTGAGGTGCAGATAGGCTTCCTCAGGGGTGAGGGGTTCTGATTCGGTTTCATTGGGAATGTAAAACTGGCGGCTATCGGGAAAATGACGCACCACGAAGCTGGGAATTAAGCCTAACTTCATGGCTTCATAGCCCAACTGTTCTGCTGTTTCGGCTAGGGTAAATTCGTCGTGGAAGTGGCGCTCAGTCATGATGAATCCTAACTCCTACAAACCACAGCAGTAGTCTTTGGTAGACTTTACCACATTAGATTTGTGGGTTTCTGTTGGTTAGGCTTTACCCAGCTACCTAGAAGGTTAGTTGAGGTTTGTGAAACTGGATTCGCTCTCCCTCACTCTGGTCTAAAAAGGTTGTGAGAAACGGTGTCTATGCCAAACGGACTCTGTCTTAGGGCAGTTTGGCCTGCAAGGTAAATGAAGTAGAAATTAGGATGATAAATCTCGTGAAAACTGTGTTCTATGAAATCAATGACTAAAGTCTTTTCTATAGTTGGACGTTGGACAGCTACTGTTCTATTTTGTGCTTCAGCGATCGCTTTCGTTTGGCAAGGTGCGTTCTTCTCGAACACGAGCGCAATGGCCGCTCCTGCTGCCACCTTAATCGCGACAAGCGATACGGGTGAGCAAGTTAAGAAAGAAAACAAGAGTTTTGTGAAAGATGCGGCAGAGAAAGTGAAAGAAACTGCCAACAAAAATGCGAGTCGGGTTGAGGACGCAACTGATGGTAGCGCCAACCCAATCCAGCGCAAGGCTCAGAGAGATGTAGCTCGCATTGAGAAAAGAGCCGATGAAGATGCAGCTCGGACTCAAAAAGCGATCGACAACAACGTAAATGCAGTTGAACGTGCGGTTGACAGCATCAAAGGTGTCTTCGGTAAGTAGGTAATAAATAGCAACTTCTTGATTAGCGAGCGATGGAGAACTGAGTCTAACTAGTTCTCCATCGCTTTTTTAATGATCAGCTAAGTAGCTAGCCAGAATTAAACTTAAAACGTTCGAGGGCGTATCCCCCTTTGAGGCTGCGTGCTGCCATT
>NZ_JAMPKN010000066.1:0-14881 GCF_039962155.1 Trichocoleus desertorum AS-A10
TATTCCCCGGACTTGAACCCGATTGAGCATTGGTGGTTTGTGCTCAAGAATTGGCTGCGACAGCGATGGGATGAGTTTGCCAACTTTCGGGATTGTGTGGATAATGCTTTCAAACAATGTCCTAAGGTAAGTCCGTAAAGCTATAACACTAAATAGCGTCTTACTCTGATAGGCGGTCGTGTGGTTTAATCAAAGGTATGAACCCACGGGGCTAGCCCCGGCAGTTAGTCCGCCCCGTGGGGCGGGGAATGAACCCAAAGAGATTCAAACTACGTAGCAGAATAAGCTTATGCTTCCTCAGGGGGTAACAGGAAGCTTGAAGCAGATGTGTAGCAAGGGATAGAGCTACTAGTTAAAAAAATAGGCTTGCTACTTGACCACAAGCCTACTTGAAAAAATGCTGGACATGAAGTTCGTGTTCAAGGCTTAGCCAGCTATATTTGTCGAGCTAAAGAAGGACGAAGAATGCGTTGCAGACATAGCGATTTTTGGATAGGTTTATCTCCGGAAGCCTGGTTAGAAGGGATGGATTTAGCCACCGATTGGGTAGAGTCTTGGATACAGCTCAGTGGCAATAAGCAAATGTATCTTCAGCAAGGTTTACGCTCTGCTTTCCGCCTCCAGTCTTTGTTCTAGCCTTCTTGTTACCCCCTGAGATGGGGTGCCTATGAACGACATTTAGATTCAGTTCTGCACCAAGTGGGTAAAGCCAATACCCAGAAGATTGAACGGAAACATTTGACTTGGAGAACTCGGATTAAGCGACTGGCACGGAGAACGATTTGCTTCTCGAAATCTGAAGCCGTTCATGATGCTGTCATTGGTTTGTATATTAATCGGCATGAGTTTGGGTTATTGGTGTAAAAAGTGCCATCAACAGATGTACAACATTGCCCCTAGAACAACTAGAGATGAAGATTGAGGCGATCGCCACTGGCCTAGAGGACAAGGGTGTCAACTAAAGGTTCATTTGTTTGTTTGGTTGAAGCGGGAGTAGAGGATTCGCAGACCTTCCCTAAAAATAATGAACGCTCTCGAGCTATAGGTTGTAGAGAGCGCTTAAGAGCGATCGCCCCGTTGAATACACTGCATACAAACATTGAACAAAGCGATCACTGATGCGATTTCAATCGGAATTTGCAGCGGCGACGGAGCCGCAATCAGCCCAGCCAGGATGAAACCTATACCGACAAAAATAGAGACAATCAGAATCACCTCATCGTCAAATAGCTTCAGACCGACCCATAAGGTGCTAAACCCAAGTGCCCAACAGATAAGATAATTCATGGAATGATGACTAGTGATTTAATATGCCGATGCCTTAGGTACCGGACAAACATTGGAGGACATGCAAGTATAGTATTCTGGCCTAAAGAATCTGAAAACACTCATACTACAAACGTAATCCTGAGTGTTTTTGAAGCCTGAAACCCTCATTCTATCGTTGAGTAATTGTGTACCCCTCGATTGCTAATGGGTTTGCTCATTGTATGTGCAGTTGAGCGGCTTGTTAGGTTAGGCTTACTCATCGATAGCCTTCACGCCAAGCGAAATAGCCTACGAGAAACCATGCCCTTTCCAGAGCTACTTGATTCATAAATGGAAAGGAAGTACTCATACGCTTTGCAAAAGTCTCATACGTATAACTCTTCGGACCACCTTCTTCTGCTACTTTCCAGATTTCACTGTTTACACTCTTAAACTCTTCAATCCAAGTGGCCCTAACATCCGCAGCAACCTCTGGAAATTCCTCGGATAAACGCTGCTCTCTTGAAGTCAGCAACTTCGGCCCCCACTCTACATAAGTGAGAAAAGCCTTATTCTTGACTTCGTTCAAACTTGACTCTTCAAATAACTGCATAGATAGCTTCGTACTTCATAGGTTGAGTCAGTGGTTACTGATAAAGCTGGCTGGCTAACGTACAAAGGCGACCCGCAATCCGGTAAAACATCTAGTTTGGCTGGTGTCGATTACTCATCAGCCTGGAGATAGCGTGTCACCTCAATCCCAATGTTCAAATTGCCCGCCAGTCGTAGCAACTCAGGGGGGAAGTAGTCACACTGAACTGCTACATCTCGATCTTCTATCCCAAAGTCCAAGCATATCCTCTCAACACCTGGAAAGTTCTGTAGCTGCTCTAGCTCAACTTGGTTAGCCTTGAGGAAAGCGATCGCATCCTCTACTTGCTGTTGTGGGTTACTCATGTCAGCTTGACTCGCAACCATTGAAAACCCAGACCCCTCGTGAACCCGTTTGGCTAACCTGTGCTCACCTCTATGCCAAACGCTGTCAGGAATCAAGGTACTTTGCTGCAAAAACTTGTCTACAGCAAAGTCAAATCCGGTAGCACGGAACATACAAGACATAAAAGTCGAGTGACCCGAAAGAGTTGGATGAGATAAGCTACTTCGGTCTAGATGTGGATAGATAAGAGTATAGGGCGATCGCCGCTTTAATGTGGGGTGACTGACGAGAGTCGTAGCTTGCTTCCCGAAGGGTACTCGCTAACACTGGTGTCACAAACCAGCCCCTCCACCACTTCGGGTAGCTCCGAAGGGAGCGGCTTCGCCAACAGTCACAGTGGAGCCAAGGGGAGTCGAACCCCTAACCTTCCGCTTGCAAGGCGGATGCTCTAGCCAGTTGAGCTATGGTCCCAAGTTTGGCAGGAATGGCAGGAGTCGTTCGCGTAGCGTTGCCGAAGGCATTACCTGCATGAAACTGTTTAGAAGACAGTTGCTTTATCCGTTAGGCGACACTCCCATGATTGGTAGTCCTGATAGGATTCGAACCTACAGCCCTCTGTTTGTAGGACAAATGCTCCACCGTTGAGCTACAGGGCTACGAGAGCGAATGGCGAGAGTCGAACTCGCATCTAGAGATTGGCATACTCCGGTGTTAGCCCTTACACCACATTCGCAGGATTCAAGATTGGAGCGACCGACGAGATTCGAACTCGTACCGAGAGGGTGGAAACCTAACATGCTTGTCCGTTACACCACGATCGCAAAATTGAATGAAACAAGTGGAGCTGGTGACAGGAGTTGAACCTGCAACCTACTGTTTACAAGACAGTTGCTCTGCCGTTGAGCCACACCAGCATTGGGTGACGGGGGTGGGAGTTGAACCCACTGATGTAAAGGTTATGAGCCTTTCGAGCCGACGTTGCTCCATCCCCGCATGCCCCTGACAGGAGTCGAACCTGTAACACACTTGGTTTAAGCAAGCGATGTCTACCGATTGCATCACAGAGGCATTTTTTGGTGGGTTGTATAGGGCTTGAACCTATGCGCTTCCGCTTAAGAGGCAGCTGCTCTACCGACTGAGCTAACAACCCGAATATTTGGTAGGTCGCCCAGGAGTTGAACCTGGATCTCTCCGCTTAAAAGGCGGCTGCATATCCGCTCTGCCTTTCTTCTATGCCCAAAGGGCTTTACGACCCACAAGAATTGGTACACCGAGCAAGACTCAAACTTGCTAATGACCAACTTATCGGGTGGGTGCGTCGATCACTTCCGCCTTCGGTGCTTGGTACTCCCGGTGGGAATCGAACCCACAAAAACTAGATCCTCGGTCTAGAGCGTCTTCCCTTTCGCCACAGGAGCAAATGGTCGGGATGGTAGGATTTGAACCCACGACTCCTTGGCCCCAAACCAAGGCTTCTGACCACTGAATTACATCCCGATAGTTGGTACTGCTAGTGGGATTTGAACCCACAACCTCTGGTTTCTAAAACCAGCACCTCTTCCAGTTGGGCTACAGCAGCAAGTTGGTACTCCTGACAGGATTTGAACCTGCACATTGACTGGGTTTGAGACAGCCGCCTCTACCGATTGGGCCACAGGAGTGAGAGATAGAAGGGGCACAGAGGATTGATCCAGGCGACTGTTTACCTTCCAACTGCCCCGCTAGGATTCGAACCTAGAAACTTCGCTTTCAAAGAGCGAGATGTTGCCAGTTACACCACAGGGCAATGAATTGTGCGACCACGAGCGATCGCGATGGGATGCCGAGGCTGGAGTTGAACCAGCATCTCCGTGATTCAGAGTCACAGCGACTTTCCGTGTCGTCCACTCGGCAATGAATGGCTGCCCCAGTAGGACTTGAACCTACAACCTTCCCGTTAACAGCGGGCCGCTCAGCCATTGAGCTATAGGGCAACGAGTGGGAAGTGACAGGATCGAACTGCCTTCTCGCCGTCTTCAGCGGCACGTGAGCACCAGCTTCACCAACTTCCCATTGAGGCGGAGGATAGAGGAATCGAACCCCTAGTCAAGGACTACCCTGGTTTACCCTACGGGAAGCAAGCTACAAGACCAGTTGCCGACCACTTAGCGGTATCCTCCATGAGTGGCAAGAACGGAAGGAGTTGAACCTTCACTCTTCGGTTTCGTAGACCGATGTGTTATCCAGTTACACCACGTTCTTATGAGGCGGAGAGCAGTGGACTCGAACCACAATTGTGCATCCATCTGTTTAGCAAACAGCGCCGATCGCCTGATCGGTTTACTCTCCATGTGGCAGTGCAGACGGGACTCGTAGCTCGCTTCCCGAAGGGTACCCGCTAGTCACACGCTTGAAAGACGTGCCGCTCGACCACTTCGCTTCTGCACCATTGATGCCGTGCAAGTTGAAAAAGCTGTTGTTGCACACACAGGGATCGAACCTGTAGTTCACTGTTTAGGAGACAGTTGCCTTACCATTTGGCGAGTATGTAAGCTTTTTCGATGAGGGCACGACAACGCACAGACCAGGATTTGAACCCGGACCAAAGGCTTTGGAGACCCTGGTGCTGCCGTTACACCATCTGTGTATTGGTCGCAGCGGCGGGAGTCGAACCCACATATCCTCAGTTATGAGCTGAGTACCTTACCGTTAGGTGACACTGCAACAGGTGGACTCCAGGGTGGGAATCGTTCGCGAAGCGTCTCCTTTGGAGAAACCCACGGATAGTTGGTTTTGCAGACCAACGCCTTCCCACTTGGCGACCTGGAGATTTGGTGGAGACGAGGGGAATCGAACCCCAATCCTGCAACCGTCCGTTTGTTGGTTTCGGAGCAGGTGATGCCGATCGCGTCCCCACGAGCGAGGATGACAGGAATTGAACCTGTAACCGCTTGCATCGGAAACAAGTGCTCTGTCCGTTTTAGCTACATCCTCATTGGAAGCATCGACGGGAATTGCACCCGCTTCTCTCTGACTGAGAACCAGAGCGACTTCTTTAGTCGTCCACGATGCTACAAGGCGGGAATGATCGGATTCGAACCGACGATCTTTCGCTGGACAGGCGACTGCTTTGAGCCGGACTAAGCTACATTCCCAAAGGTGGCGATTCAGTTGTCAAGGTGCAGAATTGCTGATTGCAGCAGGAGTTAGAGAAAGCAACGCCGTTCTAGATGGTAGATCTGCTCCAGATGACGGAGTGCTTGAGTCTGTTTAGTTGAATGGTTAGATTGACTTCCCTGATTGAGTTGCTCGTCTCGAAGAGATGCAGAAGTACGTGGAGAATGTGTTTTCCAGTGTTCTGAAAGCTTCGGGAGAAGACCTGTTTTTTGAAGGGAGTGAGCAGCCATTGGATTCGCTCCTTTGTGTCTCATCTCATACTGCAGTTGTAATACAACGTACTACAAAATGTCAAGGGGATACTACAACTTTTTTTGAGAAATGAGAGAGCAATAGTGAAAAGAATGCTTGGATTGTCCTCTCTGGCTGGTTTGTAGTTCCTAGGCCAGAGGAGAAACGTGTGCTTCACTCATCTGCCACAGCTTGTAGAGGAGGAGTTCAACGCGATCGCCCATTACAGATAGGAACATCCCTTCATGAGCTTCCTTACTCTCAGCAATCCAACTACCACTCAGGCTGACTTCTACAAACTCGTCATCGACTGGAATGATATTGACTCTTCCAGGGCACTCTTGACGTAGTGACAGCTCTAACTGCTCCAGTTCAGGAACATCAGCAGATAAGAGAAAGGAGGCATGACCAGGCTCGACTTGGAGAAACTGCCCTAGGCGCATGGCGAGAACAACCCGCTGAGCGATCGCCAGTTCTGGGGAGATCATTACCCGCTGGCGATCGCCCTTAGCTGAATTGCACTTCTCGCACGCAGCCACTACGTTGTCCCAGGTATGGGTACCACCTTTGGAACGAGGAATGACGTGCTCCAAGGTGAGACGCTTGGTACTGCCGCAGTACTGGCAGGCATGATGATCGCGACGGAAGACTTCGCGACGATTCACAGGTGGTAGCTTCCACTGCCGCTCTGGATTGCCGCTGGTCAACCGGATGTGCTCCGGCACTTGTAGTACAACCCTGGGAGAGCGCACTTCCCAGGTCTGAACACTGCTGAACTCTGGTGATTCTGCCTGTCCCGTCACGAGAAGCACAATGGCCCGCTTGATATTGATGCGTGCCAAAGGGAGGTAGTTCTTGGAGAAGACTACGACCTGGTTGTGTAGTATTGGAATCTTTTGTCGCTGCTCAGTCTGCATAAAGTTCACTCCTCAAAAAACAACCCCCGCTCCTGGTCAACAGCAGTGGGGGTAAAGGAAGCTGATGCGCTGTTATTCCTATATCGGTGTCAGGCTAAACCCGCACCTCCCGCTGCTAGTAAATTGCTCCGGATTAGGTTGTCCGGCGACTATCCCATCAATGCCTTCACTCGCGGATTTACCACCACTAAATTGATAGGCTCCCTCACACCCGAACAGCACCGCTGCTCTACCCCAACCTCGATGGGGAAGAACAAGGGCACTGGATAAGGTGGCGAGAAGGGTGCGGTCCATAGAAGGCTGTATTACTTATATTACAAATCTGGATAGCTACATACTACGCTTGTAGTATTACCTTGTCCACTTTTTGAAACTAGGCAGTTCGGTATGGATACACGCAGACCAAGTCCCACTTCGGAAATGCAAGTGACGAGTATCTGACTGGAAGCTGAACTGAAGGAACGATTACGAGAGCTGTCTGGTGAGCAGGGGTATCAAACCCTGATTCGAGAGGTACTCTGGCGGTTTGTAGAGCAACGGTTAATGCCTTTGGAGGAACGACCGCCTTCCCAGACTCCGCTTTTGTCTCAGTCAGATATTCGAGCCACTTTTGACGCGATCGCTCAGCAAGAAGAGTACTGCGCGATCACAGGTCAATTAATCCAACCACAACAACCAATGAAGCTGGGGCTCACAATCACTGGTGAACTAGTTCCTTTGAGCGCTTAAGCGTGAGTAAAGTGGATAAACCGAGATGTGGGAGCAATGGATAGAACGTGATCATCCAAGTTTCAGATCACGCAGAGCGCGTTGATATCATCTCCGTCATGCCTGTAGGGAAGCGGATTTTCTTGGCCCTGCTGAGTCTGATTCCTCTGCTGGCACCCTACGAACTGTTGTGGCGCGTGCAATGGCATGACTATTGGAACCCAGTTTTCCTGCTCTTTGCCATTGTCTCAGTCGGTGCGATCGCCGTGAGTGGGTTATTCCTTTTTGCCGCATTGGCTGGGCTGAGTTCTCAGATGACCTTCCATGCGCTACGCTCAACTTTCACTTACTCAGAACGTGCCCCTATCGTGCCTCAGCGGACGCAAGTGCTACCGCTGTCATCAATTAGGAGCATTCACATTCGCACTCAGGAATGGAGTGATGGGTCTCCTAGCTACTCTCTGAGAGTCACAATGTTCAATGGTGCTGTCTTCGACTCCGGCTCCTCAGAGTCTCGCCAGGAGATCGAGCAGGCAAAGATGCAAGTCGAGGCTTTTCTAAACCGGACAGGGAATTTTTGAAGGCTGTCCTAGCAGCGCCCAAAAATTAATTAAAACTTATCAATCAACGACAGAATCAGGGTTCCAGCGATTTCGAGTCGCAGGCGCTCGGTCAGTAACCCTTTGCAACAAACTAGCAGGCATTGGCTCTCTCTGCACCCTTAGCGATCGCTTCCAATAAAGGTTGTCCCACCAATCTGACAAATAGGGTTTCCTCTAATTTTGTTTCCCGAGCACTAGAAGTTTTAAGGTTTAGCACAAGTCAAAAATGATGACATTAAGGGTGTACTCATTTGTCAATAATTCTGTTTTAGGAAGAATTGAGACGTTGATTTGGAAACGAGTTTATTTACAGGTATTGAGTAGTGGAAGCTGCATTTTGGTTTAGGCAAGGGAGGAGTAAATAAAACGACCGAATATTTGCAGGCTTATTTGGGGGTAAAGGATTTGCAGTCCTTTCATGGAAATACTAGAGCGCTCTCTAGTTATAGGTTGTAGAGAGCGCTTTCCTCTTCTTGCCTAAACTTTGCCTAAATACAGGCAGAGATCCCCCAACTTTTGAGCTTCTGACCCCTACAACCCCAAGGCAGGAATTTTTAGTCTAAAGTTGAGTGCTAGCAAGGATTTTAAGTATTCTCAATAGCTGAGATATCAACAGGATCTCAATTAGTTGAATGAATAATCGGACGGTACGATCATCATGTCCATCCGCTCTACTACTGAATCCCACTTTTGAAAATCTGAGCTCCAATCACCGTGGTAATGAGCAGGCGTTTCTTCCCTTAAAGGAATGTAGGCCTTGTAATATTTAAGACAGGCATCCAGAAAACCTCTATTATCTTTGTCATGTTTCCTTGTTAAAAATGCTGATATTAATTCTGCTTCGGTAACTTGCCTGATAGAGCTTTTGAATCGGTGTTCGCAGTTGCTCCAATCATCAAATTCAGAGACTTCTATCTTAATATCCCAATCATTCTTAAAGTCTTTTCCACACTCTAATCCAAACAAATAATGTTCAATAAGTTGGTCCTTGCGGAAAACCTTGAATTCATTGAAAGAAGCATGGTGAGAGTCATGAAAGGTAATGCTGTCAGTATTCAAGAGCAGAGCTAATGCAATAGCAAGCAAATCCTCGGTACCTGGAAGGGGCAGAATAGTCCATTGGTGGTTGAGATATCGCCAGAACGGAACTACCCACAGTACTGGAGGTAATGATTTATCAGGTCTTGATTTCCTAACTTGTCGTTGTCGCTCAACCTCGCTCCATGAAGCATCATTAGCAGCAACATAATCAGCAAGTTTGCATTGAGATTGCAACTCAAGCTTAAAATATTGCTGGACAACAACATTGACAGCTTCAACGGATGCTTTAACAAGAATACAGTTGTCTATCGCATACTTATCACAGCCAAGTTTTTGAGTAGCAGAAAAATCTTCAGCCATCGAAAGGTACGACGTTAACCTGATGTAGAACTTTTGCCAAAACCTAAGTCTATGTCTTCACAGATCCTCGGCCATATAACTATTAATTTAGACAAAAAGCTTCGGCCTAACTACCCTATTTCAAATAATTAGGCTAAAACCTTTTGTACTTTTCCGTTTAGACGGCCAAAATCCACCCGTACTACAACAGATTGGACTAATTCCGGTCTAAAAAATTTAAAGAATGCCTATACTACAAGCGTAATCTTGGGTGTTTTTGAAGCCTGAAATTCTCATTCTATCGTTGATGCATTGCGTACACCGCAATTGAAAAAAGCTCCGAGAGCTAAAATCATCAGCTCTGAGCGGAGTAATGAGGTAGTTCTAGTCTCACTAGATAGCTTTTTACAGTGTTATAGGACAGCCCCGTTTCACGAGCTATCCGCCCTTGCGAGTAGCCAGCGGCTTGCAGTTCGGCTAGTTGGCCTTTCCATCGTTCAAAGCCATCGGGACGACCTAGAACTTTCCCCTGCGATCGCACTCGCTGCAATCCTGCCTTAGTTCGTTCTGAAATGCGGATTGCTTCTTGTTGAGCGAGGTAGGCCAGCACTCCGGCCACAATGTGAGCCACCAATTCATTCTCGGTATCAAGCAGCGGTTCAGTGTAGCTCTTGAATCTACAGTCTAAATTGCTGAGCTGCTGGAGGTAAGCGATCGTCTTACGGATGCCTTCGCGACTGAAGCGATCAAGTGACCAAAATACCAATACATCAAACTTTCGCTTACCTGCATCCTCAAACATGCGGCTGAAGTCACCACGCTCACGCTTCCCCTTTCGGCCAGATTCGCGGTCAAGGTAGATGTTAGCAATCTGCCAACCTTGGCGATCGCAAAATTCTTGGAGTTGCAAAAGCTGGTTGTCAGTGTCTTGCCCTTTGTCAGTTGTTGAGACTCGTAAGTAGAGAGCGCAAACTGTTTTGTTCATGCTGCAAAGCTATCAAAAAAGGTCCTTTTTTTGATAGGGCTTTGACTTAAAACTCCCACCCTGATTTAAGGTTGTTTCAGCCCCGTCAATTTATACCCCTTTTCTGATAGTCCTTGATGGCTGAGTCCGGATTCAACGATCGCAATCGCTTGGGGTTGGTGGAAGTTAGTACCCACAGCTTTAGAAGCACTGCTCTGACCCGGATAAGTAGCCCGGGGGAGCATTGCGAGTCATTCAAGAGATTATCTGGGAAATGTAGTTTGCAAGCGCTTCGACGGCATGCAGTAGGGGAAAGAGACTTTAATGGCGTCAATTTAATTGGGGGCAACCTAGAAAGGGCAAATCTCGCAGGCGCAAACTTTCCGGGTGCTTCGTTTGCGCCTGCGAGATTTGAGTCGGGCACTACTGCTGGGTGCTAACTTAGGTGGAGGACTTTTCTATTCATTTACTTACTCACACAAACATACCCGCCAGCTATAAATTGCAGAGTAGAGTTAGTAGGACAGTCCTGCTGAGTTATGCTCCCCTCAAGCGGATTAGAAGTTGATTGAACAGCGGGAACTGCACCTTCAGGGGCGGGGGCAGAACTTTCCAGAAAACTCGCTAGAGGAGCGCCACCATTCCGCCCAACCGCTGGAAGTTCCAACAAAGCAGTCGTTGCTCTCCCAGAACCGTCATTAGTAACAGAGTTTTGATCCCCCGGATGTCCGTTAGGAATAAACAATTGCGGATGGTCAAAAGGTGCGCTCTGATTGCGAACTCTCGCATCAGTTAGACCGTTCATGAAAGCTACTAGCGCCTCTTTTTCCGGTTCATCCAGCCCCAGGTTCTCGATATCCGGGTCTAAGTTTTGGATATTAGTTTCGTGGAAATCTGCACCTCGATTGTAAAAATCCACTACCTGCCGCAGAGTTAGTTGCCCACCATTATGAAAGTAAGGAGCTGTAAGCGCTATATTCCGCAGTCCGGGTGTTTTAAAGGCTCCATCGACAGCTACTCTTTCAGTCGCACTAATCGGCGGCCTCAAATTGGGATCGTTGAACTTTCCATTCTGAGCCAATCGCGACTCTGAAAGCGGGTTTCCAAAAGGATCTTTCCCACCCACGCCTAAATCTTCCTGGGTAGGTCTGACACCAATGTTGTAAAAGCCGTTGTCATAAACAGCAACACCGTTATCGCCCATCACCATACGTTCGAGTCGTTCGTTTCGCACGTTTCTGACAGAAGCGTTGGTGAACTCAGCGCCACCATGACAATTAACGCACTTAGCTTTACCCTCAAATAGCTCTTTACCTCGCTTCTGCTGAGCAGTTAAAGCATTACTACTTCCTTCCATATACTGGTCGAAAGGCGTATTATCGGAAACTAGCGTTGATTCATACAGCTGAATGGAAAGTCCCATAAACAGCGAGAAGTTGTAATCCATCAGCGTAAATTCGTCGGTAGCTAAAGCTCCCTGCGGTTGTTTGAAGATCCGGCTACCATCAGCACCAACTTTGATAACCTGCTGAGAGTTCCACCACTCTGGCTTAAAGGCATCTTGAACCATAGTTTGGTAGTTCTTCTGCTTGAGACCTGGTTTCGGCCAGTTGCTATATTTACCGAGAACGCTGTCTTCAGGATGCACAAGTTGCTTTGCCAGGGGACGTAAGACCTTTAGCTTTTTACCCGTTTCTCTAGGAATCTTCTTGCTCTTGACTCGATTAAACTTCTGACCGATATCGGGGAAAACACGACCACTACCAGATTCCTCAACATCGCTGAGGGGCGGGCCTACCGCCTGCGATGCTAGAGAGGAATTCTTAAGGCTGACTTTTACTTGCTGTAGCGAAGACTGTTTTGTGGGTGCTTTATACAGAAAGGCATTTTTGTCCCTCGATCCAAAGGGATTGACGCCGTTAAAATCATTTTGCGCCCTTCCATCCCAGAAGTTGCGGAAGTTGAACACCGCATTAATTGTACTGGGTGCGTTGCGACCTGTTACCTGACGGACGTTGATGCCGTTGACATTGAAAACTGGATCTGGCTGCACCGTTACATTGTCTACAGCGCTACCGGGAATGATGTCGTTGAATTTGGTCAGATCGACACCCTGAGAACCAGTAATGTCGTCATTGTCAGCTAAAACGGTCGAGGAACGATCATCTGGGTTTTGCAGCTTGTGGAATGGGTAATCTTCTGGTTTCAGCGTGTAATTAGGTCCAGTTCCTGAACTGAAATTTGTCGATGGTCCTGGGTGGAGCTGATTTTTTGCTCTGTTGTCAACTCCTGCATGGAAGTGGCAACTAGCACAAGACTGGAAACCATCGCTTCCTACCTGCATCTCCCAAAAAAGAGCTTTTCCTAAAGCGATCGCAGCTGTTTTATTCTTAACAAATTGTCCGAGATTATCCGGCTCTGGGATCGGTACACTTTTGAGCGAGGCTAGCGACTGCGGTTGTTCAGGTGGCTCTAGCTGAGCTGCTACGGTATGTCCAGCCAAGACGATAACAGCAGCGATCGCTACCATTACCAAGCTTTTTTTAATTCTCTTTGACAAACTCAAGCCGAGTCGATTAAGTTGAGATCGAAACGCGATCGCCAAGAACGGTACGTCTTTTATTTGTGTTTTCATTTTTCAATTGTCATAAGTTAGATAGTAAAGTCAGCAAAGTAATACTCCTCACTGTTCTCAAACTTTGACTTTTCCATCCACGTAGGATGTATCTATCTTTTTGTCAAATACTTCAGCTTATAGTTGTTAAATATAAACCCAATAATATTTTTTATCGCGCTACTTGATCCTTCTTAAAACTTGGATGGGCGGAGGGGAGTGAAAGGTCGTGATCAAAACACTAGGATCGCCCGTGGTAAACGTAAACGATGTTAACGAATTAAGTAAAACTTATCGGTTGACGACAGAATCAGGGTTCCAGCCATTTTAGGAAGGAAGCAATCGATAAGCTGGGATTAACTGCCTCTTCCCGTTGGGATGTAACAACGGTGTGTCAATGCTTTGCGCTTGCTACCTGAAGAAACTAAGATTACTTCAGGTAATTGTTGAGCTCTCAGTTTCTAATGCATTCGGCTTCTGGTGGATTAGTTGCAGAGAATGCAATAGAACAACGAGAGAATTACTCTTTCAGTCGCGACAGTTTTAAGGGTTCTAGGCTGAAGTGGAGCGATCGCCTAGATGCTGAGAGGCCGACCATATAGCCATCAATGCTCCTCAGTTAACTCCTCAGTTGCGGAATATTTCAGAATAGTGTGTAGTTGTCCCTAGGCAGCCAGTTATCTTCATTTGTTATGAGTCCGCTAATGGAGCCTTCGTCCTCGGTGCGAAAAACCTTGCCCCACATTTGGCGGGTTGCCAATATTGTGGGTCTAACAGCTTTCAGTGTTTGGCTGGTTCGCTTTATCATCCTGTTTGCAATGCTGGGAGACTCTATTCCTGCTCCAGCCAGGACTTTACTGGGGATTGCTCTGCCAGGGCTGTGTGAGGCAATAAAAGCTCGAAATGCTGATCCAGTCAAAAACTATCTAGATCAAGGCGGCAATCCCAACGCCATTGACGCTAGTTCCACTGATTTAGATGGGCCTACCTCCGTCTCCCTCCTCGGTTGTGCTGCTTGGTATGGCAACCGGGAAGTTGCACAGATGTTGCTTAACCGAGGGGCAAAGATTAACGGAACTCGCTGGGACCGAGACCAAAAGTCACCGCCGCTGACACTGGCTTTGTTGGCAATCGATAGAGACAAAACTATCGTATCGAGTCGGCAGAATCGCGAAGTTGCAGAACTTTTGGTGGTCAGAGGTGCTGATGTTAACGTGAAGAACCGTTTTGGTGTCACCCCATTACATGCAATTGCAATGTGGCATTATCGAGAGAATGCAGCAGACCGACGAGCGATCGCAGAGTTGCTGATTGCCAAAGGTGCGGAGGTCAATAGCAAAAGAAGTGGGAATCTCATCAATCGATTTATCTGTGATCGCTACGCGGTAGACGTGTCGGGAACATCTCCCCTGCACTTAGCCGCTTACTATGGTCAACCTTCAGTTGCAGAAGTATTGATTGCCAAAGGTGCAGACGTTGCAGCCAAAAATGATTGCGATCGTACACCCTTAAATATTGCCGCTAGACAGGGTGATAGCCCTGCACTGGTAGAAACGTTGCTTGCCCAAGGGTCAGACAGCAATGCTAAAGATGTTTTAGGACAGACACCTCTTTTTTATGCGACTCAATCACTGGGGTTTCTTCAGCGCCCTGGCTCTAACAGCGAGGGCAAAGAAGAGCGTTCAACCAATCTTGCTGTCATCATTGAGTTGCTCAAGCGTCATGGTGCTCAGCAAAAGTAATGGCGTTCAGTGGCAGCGGCTTACTCACAACAACTAGCTATAGAATGCATCAGCTCCATCAAGGAATTTCAAAGTCAGCAAATGAGATTCTGCGGGAGACGTGCGATCGCTTGGGACTAGTGGGAGTGAGTACACATAGTTTTAGACGAACGGCTCTAACCCAGATGAGCAGTGCAGGAGTGCCGCTGCGGGTGATTCAGGAGATATCCGGACATCGTAGTTTGCAGGCGCTTCAACGGTATCTGGAGGTGTCGGAGTTGCAGCTGGAAGGGGCGATCGCATCTCTCAGCTTCTAGGCGCAATTAAAAGCTTTAGTGCTAGAGATCTGCTAGTTTGGTGCTACTTCATAGGGAATAACGATGGCACCACGAGCAAGACGTTC
>NZ_JAMPKN010000067.1:0-14606 GCF_039962155.1 Trichocoleus desertorum AS-A10
TTGTCCAGATTGGACGCACCATACAGAAGTTGAGTTATCAAGGTTCTACCCCTGACCCTGCTTTATTTCAAACCTTGTGGAGGGGCTTGACTTGGGCAGGAACGAGTCGCACGCCGAGATACGTGTAATTCTTTATCATATGGGCATCAAAGCTTTGCTGTTGCTCGCCTTTGTATAGCAGTGGAGAAATTTTGGTCGCTAAGGCTGAAAAGCTCATGAAATAAAACTTTCAGGCATTGGTTTATTAAGTGCATAATGGTTCGAACTGTTCCACGTTTAACCATTTTTGGGACAGTCGATGCTAGGAGGGTTGATTCTACGTTGATATAGCCTTGTCTCTGTAACTAGCTCAGCTATCGAAAATGGGATAGCTGATCCTTAGCAACCATTTCTTCTTCAGTGCTATACGAAGGCGTTTAAGGCAAAAGCAATAGATAGGCTTTGACAAGCTTTAGTAGGTAAGAAATACCCAAAGGTAGATTTGCCTTAGCCTTTTGACGTGCTAAACGTTAACGGATGACGCATCATTTGTTAATGTTTGGACGAGGGTTAATTCATGTCGTTGACAATGCCTAAAGCTAACTCCCCATCCGCTGATATAAACCAGCTTGTCCGTGAATTGAGAGTACTGTGTGGGCTGACTCAAGAGCAGTTTGCCGCCAAACTCGGTGTGACATTAGTAACGGTAAACCGTTGGGAGAACGATCGCGCTAAGCCAATGCCTTTAGCCTTACGGCAACTAAACGCCTTAACGATCGAAATGAGTCAGTTTGGCAGTGAAGCAGACCGCGAAACGGCTCACCGTTTGCTGAAACAGTATTTTCCAAAAAATTTTTAGTTCCCCAATTCTTCATTCTCGAATAGTCAGTAGTACATGTATTGTTTATGACTTCCCCCCCCCGAAGATTTACCTGAAGCCAACGCTTCTGAACTCATGGACATAGGGTCTCTCGCTAAGACCGATGCTCCTTTTCCAGTAGTAGGGATCGCTGCTTCTGCCGGGGGACTGGAGGCATTCACAGACCTGATTCGTCACTTGCCGACAGATACAGGCGTGGCATTTGTGCTGATTCAACATCTCTCTCCCAGTCACGAAAGTCTGCTATCCGAAATCTTAGGCAGAGTCACCGAAATGCCTGTGCATCAGGTGCAAGACCAGATGGTGGTTGAACCAAATCAGATTTACGTAATTCCGCCTAACGCTCAGATGACGCTGGTAGATGGCACCTTTCATCTCGCTCCACGCCAGAAAATTCAGGGTCGCTATGTACCCGGAGATGTATTTTTTGGCTCCTTAGCAGTAGATCGGGGGAACAAAGCGATCGCAGTGGTTCTATCGGGCATGGATGGAGACGGGGCACAGGGGGTCAAAGCGGTTAAGGAAGCAGGCGGTGTGACGTTTGCTCAATGTGAAGCAACCGCCAGATTTGACAGTATGCCGAATACCGCTGTGGCGACTGGCAGCGTGGATTTTGTGCTGCCGCCGCAAGCCATTGCCACAGAACTGACAAAACTCAGTCGTAGTCTCGTTTTACACCGTTCAGAGTCGCTTCAGAGCCAGATTGTGCAGGAGTTGCCCCAACCTGGCAATGCCCTGGAAACCATTCTTGCGCTGTTGCGAACCACAACCGGCATTGACTTCACGCTTTACAAACCCACGACGATCGCTCGCCGCATGCAGCGTCGGCTGCTGTTGTATAAGCTCGAAAGCTTAGAGGAGTATGCTCAGTATCTGAAACAACACCCGGTTGAAGTTCAAGCCTTGTATGAAGAGATTTTGATTCATGTCACCAGTTTTTTCCGCGATCCAGAAACCTTTGAGCAGTTAAAAACGCAGGTTCTTCCCACCATTAGCCAAAATAAAACGGCTAACACTCCGATCCGGATTTGGGTCGCAGGGTGTTCTACGGGGGAAGAGGTTTACTCGATCGCCATTTGCTTATTAGAATTTTTCAGCGATCGTGCTACCATACCGCCGATCCAAATTTTTGCCACCGATATCAGCGAAGCGGCGCTCAACAAAGCCAGGGTCGGCTTCTACTTAGAAAACCAGCTTGGAGGAGTTTCACCCGATCGGTTCAACCGCTTCTTTGTTCCTATCTCCGGAGGGTATCAAATTAGCAGCAACCTCCGGGAACTGTGTGTCTTTGCCCGACACAATTTAGGAGGCGATCCGCCGTTCTCCAACCTTGACTTGATTAGCTGTCGCAATGTGCTGATTTATTTATCAGATACATTGCAAGAGCGCATCATGTCCCTTTTTCATTACAGTCTTAACTTAAACGGCTTTTTGATGCTGGGCACTTCCGAAAGCATCAAGACTGCCTCAGACTTGTTTACTTCAGTTCACGAATCTGCCAAAATTTACGCTCGCAAATTGACCTTGACTCGTCCGCTGTTTTCGTTCACAACCCGTTCTTATCCCCTGGTCAGCGGCGAGAGTCAGCAGCGAATCGGTGAGACCAATACCAATACGTTTGATTTAGCGCGAGAAGTCGCTCAACTTATCTCAAATCGCTACGCGCCAGTGTCCGTCGTGGTGAACGACCAGATGCGCATTCTCGACCTGCGCGGAGACACCGATCCCTACCTAAAACTGCCTCCCGGAACGACTGACTTAAACCTGCTGCTGATGGCACGGGAAGGCTTGGCGATGCCGCTTCGCACTGCCTTTTATCAAGCTCAAACCCAAAACATCTCGGTTCGGCAAGAACAAATTCAGCTTGAATTGGGTGAGCACTCAACTTGCCTCAATCTAGAAGTGATTCCCTTCCAACCGACGATCGCTAACGAGCTATATTTTTTGGTCATTTTTGAAGCGGTTTTACCTCCGGTCACTCCCTTTACTGCCACTCCGGTTGAACGCCGGGAACTCGAAGATTTGGAGCGTGAAATCATTCAGCTTCGTCAAGCCCTGTCAGCCTCAACTCAACGAGAGCTTTCAGCACAAGCGCATTTGCAGGCAGTGATCCAAGAACACAACTATCTCAACCAAAGCCTGCGAGTGGCAAACGAAGAAATCTTGTCGAGTAACGAGGAGTTGCAAAGCACCAATGAAGAACTCCAAACCGCTAAAGAGGAGATCCAGGCGACGAACGAGGAACTCACCACCACCAACGAGGAACTCCGGAACCGCAATCTGCAACAAAACCGAGACAATAGCGACCTGAACAACTTTATTGACAGCCTCAGTGTACCGATCTTGATGCTGACGAATGATTTGAGAATTCGCCGCTTCACCCCCACTGCCCAGCGCCTGTTCAACTTCATTTCCACCGATGTCGGACGACCGTTTAACGACTTCCGCACCGATTTTGACGTTTCTCACCTAGAATCGATGACGTTAGAGGTGCTGGAGACACTCAACACGAGAGAACAAGAAATTCAAACCCAATCTGGCTATTGGTATTCCCTGCGAATTCGTCCCTATCGCACAACCGAAAACCAAATTGACGGGGTGACGATGGTGTTTCTCGATATCGACGCGCTTAAACGTCATGCAGCAGTCTTAGAGGCAGAGCGGAACTACGCAGAAGCGATCGTCGAAACGGTGCAAACCCCTTTAGTGGTGCTGGATGCCGAGCTGCGAGTGAAGACGGTCAATCGAGCGTTCTACAATATGTTTCAGGTTTCTGAAGCTGAAACCAAGCAATCTTTTTGGTTTGAGCTAGGCAATAGACAGTGGAATATTCCCCAACTGCGATCACTTCTAGAAGAGGTTTCGACCAGCAATCGGCAGGTTCAAAATTTTGAGGTGGATCATCATTTTGAGCAGATTGGGCACAAAACGATGCTGCTGAATGCCTGTAAGCTGCAACGAGCAGACAACGCTGACATGATTTTGCTGGCGATCGCAGACATCACCGAACGGAAGCGATTTGAAGTGGAGCAGGCAGCCCGTCAGATAGCGGAAGATGCCAACCGAGTTAAAGATGAATTTCTCTCAAACCTTTCGCATGAACTTCGAAATCCCCTCAACGTGATGCTGGGTTGGGCACAAATGCTCCGCACCCGCACCCTGAATGAAGCCACTGCCGCTCGCGCTTTAGAGATGATTGAGCGGAGTGCCAGAGCGCAAGCCCAGCTCGTTGAAGATATTTTAGATACCTCTCGGATTGTCAGCGGCAAGCTCAATCTCCGCACCCACCCGCTTGATCTGCGCCTTGTGGTGCGAGCTGCGATCGAGACCATTCAATTAGTAGCTGAAGCCAAAAACATTCAAATCATTGCTCAGTTGAGTTCTCAAACCATCGTTGGGGATGCCGATCGCTTGCAGCAAGTCTTCGGGAATTTGTTGTCAAACGCCATTAAGTTCACTCCACCAAATGGACGCATTGAGATTACGATGGAGGCTATCCAAGGGCAGTCTCAAATCCAAGTGAGCGATACTGGACAGGGCATTTCAGTCGATTTGTTGCCTTACATTTTTGATCGCTTCCGTCAAGGCGATTCCAGCACCACGAAAGCCAAGGCAGGTCTAGGTCTAGGACTCTCGATCGTGCGCGATATCGTTGAACTGCATGGCGGCACAGTGCAAGCAGCCAGTCCGGGTGAAGGACAAGGAACAACGCTGACCGTCAGGTTGCCCCTGCGCGATCTTCCCCAAGAATCTACACCGTTGAGCGATTCAGATTCAACGGCATTAGAACGTTCGAGCGATCTTGTTTCTTCTTTAGCAGGCTTGCAGATCTTAGCGGTTGATGATGAAGTTGATACCTGTGAGCTAATCAAGTTTGTGCTAGAAGATTATGGGGCTGAAGTGCAGAGCACCTCATCTGCCAGAGACGCGTTATCCGCTTTGAATCAAGCTCCCAGTCAATACAATGTGCTGATTTGCGACATCGGAATGCCAGAAGAAGATGGCTACTGGTTGATTCAGCAAGTGCGATCGTTGAGTTCAGACGCGGGAGGGCAAATCCTCGCCATCGCCTTGACTGCCTATGCCAGTGAAGCTGAACAAAAACGAGCGATCAATGCTGGGTTTCAGCGTCATATTGCAAAACCTGTAGACCCAGAGGAATTAGTCAGAGCAATCCTGTCAATTCACACGTCTTCAATGGGAAAAACTGGATAAAATCGATGTTGTTTCGCTAGTGACAAGACTGTATCAACGTAGAATCAAATCTCCTAGCATCAACTGTCACAGAAATACTTGAAAGTGTAACAGTTCGAACCATTATGCACTTAATTAGACCAATGCCTGAAAGTTTTATTTCATGAGCTTTTCAGCCTTAGCGACCAAAAATTCTCCACTGCTATACAAGGGCGTTGCTAGCTTTCAGCGATTTTTACTGGCAGTGAAATGGCAGTCTTTAAGGGCTGTGGAATTGACTGTAGATCCACCACATAATCCCCAAATCGTTTTAATTGTCGAGTCATGTAAGGGCTGAGAACTGCCAGCGATTCCCGGTCTACCTTGTGCCCCTCTGCATGCAAGCTCTGGATAGCTCAAGAAATGTCCACTGCATTTTGAAGAATAACGGCACAAGCCACAACATCAAGGTACTTGAGTCGTTTCTCTTGCTCTTCCGGGTCGTTCTCAGTAATCACTCCATCCTTGCCGAAGAAAAGCCAGTGAGTGAACTGATTAAATCCCTCAATGCCTATAGGGTAGATAGACTGAATCAATTCTGTCTAAACGTAAGAGGATAGAGCGGACATGAGTCAACAGGACCAGGAAGTTCTGAACCATTACATTAAGTTGTGGGGCGAACCACGAGAGTGTCATCGATTTGAGCATCCTGCCGCTGTACCCCTCCAACCTTTTTTGGTATACGTCTTTTCGTTTTCTGCTCCAGAGACATGGATCTATGCAACTCTAGGCGCGCGTCACCAGCCAATGTTCATCCCCGACGGCAAACCTATGCATATGGAATTATTTGTAATGACAAGTCAAGCTGACGAGGATCTTGTTCCCAGTATCGGAGCGCTGGCCCTGTATCCCTTTGTGTACCAAACCTATTTTGGCAATGGCCATACGATTCACGGCAGTGATGGCAACGGGATTGTTGCCCAGTCACCGTTGACTGATATCTTGATTATCCGCCCAGATTTTGAGGAGCAGACTGATTACGTGCATCATGATCTAGATCACCACACACACTTGCTGTGGGTGATACCACTCTATTCTCAGGAGCGGGTGTACGCGGTCCAGCAAGGCCGGAAGTCATTGTTGGAAATCTTCGAAGAGCAGGAGGTTGATATCTATGACCTATGGCGGCCTATTGCCCAACTGCCTACCTAACTCTAAGTAATGTGCATGTGGTATGAATTAAGCCTCTTTGAGAGCATTAAAGAGATTAAATACGGCATAGGTCAATTGGCACTGGTGACGCTTCCTAATCGGGTCGAGGAAGGCATTTAACCTTCTCCTCCCACACCACCCTGCGTGTGGGTTCGCAACGAACAATCGCCCCTCTTGATTTTTCAGTTTGAGAGGAGGTGTTGTACGTTTCTTGCAAACATTGCTGAAAACAAATAGTGGCGTGCTTTTTGTAATATGTCTCAAACCATTGTTAGCTCAAGCGATCGCAAGTACAACAATGCCGAATTTGGTCATTTTCGGCATTGTTGTACTTGCGATCGCTTTTGACCACCAAACCCAATAGTCTCTGCACCCTGACCTTAGCTTAAATTCGTTCCAGTGCAACAGGCTTGCTATGGAGTGTTACCATAACGCACTTTTTCAACAACTTGACGAATTGCATCAATGACTAGTTCTGGTTCATCAAGCTGGATTGCATGCCCACTCTCGTGAGCAACAATGTGAACTCCTTGGGATGATTCACTCGCTAGATCAGCATGTAATTCTTGCAATTTTTCAAGCACCTCTTGGGTGATGTCGAAGTTTGGCTTCCCAGCCGACAAAACAAGGAGAGGAATGTCAGGAAACGACTTTGTCTGACGTGCCTGTTCAGCTTGATTCATACTAACTGACACCGCAGCCGATTCTTGAGCAAAGGTTATCCCAAACTGGGTTTGAGAATAGAGTGCTTTAGCAAGAGGTCTCATCGAAGGTGGAAATTTTTGAAACAAACCAGCCGCCAGCGGTAAAGCATCAAACGTCACGAGCAAACGAAGCAGACCAGTACGTCCCATCATTGGGACTACATGGGTTAACAGTCCTTCGAGCCGCTTGTTCAATTCAACCCATTCGACTGGTGTTTCCTCGTACATTCTCTCGTGCGCTACATCGACTAAAACCATCCCAGCCACTTCTTCTGGATAGTGATAGGCAAAAAAGCGACTGAACAAACCACTCAAAGACATTCCTACTAAGACATAAGGCGGCTCGATTTCAGCCTTTTGCAAAAGTTGCCGCAACTCACTAACGACTTGCTGAGCTGTGCGTGGTTCTGAACTTAGATCACTCCAGCCATACCCCGCTCGATCGTAGGTCAAAACTCTCGTAAATTTCGCAACTTCAGGCTGCACAAGTTGCCAATCTAGGTGAGTACCTCCGGCTCCACTATCGACAATGACGGTCGGGGAACCGTCACCTACAATTTGGTAGTGCCAATGACTACCCTCAATCTCAATTAATTTTCCGGGTGGCAGAAATCTGTGGCGATCGCGTCTTGTAGCCAGTGTTTGATAAATTGCTCCAAACCCAATGACTCCAATCAGTACTCCAAGGAGCACAGCCAGCCATAGCATTCAGTTGAACCCCTAAACTTATACACGTTTGCGATTGTCCCACAAATGGTTTTCACTGCACTCCTATTCTCTAGCATGTGTGACAGAAGAGATACAACGTACATAGCTAACTGTCACTCGAAAATAAACATTACAGATTTATCACGATAAGCATCCAACGTTTAAGGTTGCTTATTGATCGGGTTTGAGGGGCAATTCAATCTGAAACTTTGAGCCTTTACTCACTTCACTGGTAGCATAGATGCGCCCGCGATGGGCTTGGACAATTTGCTGGGCGATCGCCAACCCTAGCCCAAAGCCGCCACTGTCTTGAGAACGCTGAGTGTCTACCCGGTAGAAGCGATCGAAAATATAGGGTAAGTCGGCTTCTGGAATTCCAACGCCTGTGTCAATCACCTGAATCGCTGCCCAACCAGAGTGAAGCACCAAGCACACCAGGATTGTGCCACCAGCAGGGGTATATTTACAGGCATTGTTGAGCAAATTTTCGATCGCCTGTCGTAGCAAATCAGGGTCAGCCCATAGCTCGATCAATTGCTCAGGCTGCTCATAGGTCAGGTTGATAGATTGCTGTTCTGCCAATGGCGCAAACTGAGTCACTAGACTTCCCAGCAAATCGTTGAGATTGATTAACTTAAGTGATTCTGGGGCAAGCTGTCCCTGATGACGAGCGAGCAACAACAGATTATTGACGAGAGTGCCCATTGATTTCGCACTATCCACAATGTTCTCTAAAGGAGGGTGATAGGGAGAATCATTGGTGGTGATGAGTAATCCGAGTTGAGCGTTGGTCAGAATCGCGGAAATGGGCGATCGCAACTCATGGGAAGCGTCTGCTGTGAACCGTTGAAGCTGTTGATAGGCTTGCCGGATCGGTTGCATAGCAAAGCCACTGAGAATCCAGCCTGTGAGGGCAATGAGTCCTAGTGTGATCGGGACTGTTAGAGTCAGCACCATCTGAAGCTGCTGAAGTTCCTGTTGGGTTTCCATGAGGGGAGTGGCAACCTGAAGATAACCTAGGGTTCCAGTTCTGCCCTCAACCGGTAATGTCGCCTGGCGGAGCCAAATTTCTTCCTCCAAAAGTAGATCAGTCGATTGAACCGTGAGATAACCAAGGGACGTATCTAACTTGTCTGGAGGAGACACGCCAAAAAAGCGAACGAGCCGTCCTTGCGCGTTATACCAGCGCACATAAATCAGATCCTCTGCAAGCGGATGAGAGCCACTGCCCAACAACGGAACATGGCTCAGATCGACCTGACTCTGGTCTTGGCGAACTTCATAATGCACACTGGCAGCCATCACTCTGGTCTTATCGTAGAGCAGGCGATCGAGTGCTTCCAGTTTGTCCTCGATTTCAATCTGATAAATCACTCCAGCAAACAGCACCAGAATGCTTCCCATTGAAAGGGTGAACCAACGAGCCAGGTTGCGACGACTTCGATTAAACACGTCTTGCCTTTAGGATTCATGCGCTTCAGGAGGGGTTAGGCGATAGCCCATGGCATAGATGCTCTCAACCCAATCAGCGGCCCCTACAGCCTGCAAGCGTTGACGCAGTTTGCGAACTAGAACAGTGATTGCATTGCTTTCGGGTTCGGTGCCCCACTCCCATACTGCCTGCTCGATTTGGTTGCGGGTTAACACTTGTCGGGGGTGGCGCATGAAGTACTCCAACAGTTGAAACTCACGGCTAGAGAGAGCAACAGTGGCACCTTGCCGTTCGACACTCAGAGTATCGAGGTGGAGGTGGAGATCCTCAAGACCTAGCATATCTCCCTGCCAAAGGGGCGATCGCCGTCTTAAGGCTCGAACTCGTGCCATGAACTCCACCAGGTCGATCGGTTTCACCAGGTAGTCATCTGCACCTGCATCTAATCCAGTCACTTTCTCAGGTGTAGTGTCTCTTGCCGTGATCATCAAAACTGGAGCCGTTTTTCCGGCTGCTCGATATTCGCGACAGAGAGTTACACCGCTGACACGGGGTAACATCCAATCTAGAATCAGCAGATCATATTCTTTTTCGGATAAAAGCCACTGAGCGGTCTCGCCATCTTTGACCCCATCTACGCTGTGTCCTGCCTGAGAGAGCACCATTTGCAGTGGCATCAGTTGTTTTGGGTCATCTTCCACCAGCAAAACTCTCATTCCTTTGTTGCTCCCCTTTGCGGCTTGCAAGATTGAAGATAGGCCCTTAGTGTTATGTATACATCCCCTTTGAGCTAGATTTTGAAGCAGATCAGGCTGTACTAGAGTGCAAACAGCGGAACATATAAGCTGATGAGAAACGGGAGTATGTGGCGCACGACAAAACGATGGCTGCGAGCATCAGGGGCAGAATTCTGGTTGCCACTGCCGTTTGTGGCGATTGCCTTTTGGTTTGGCACCAATCTTCTGATGGCTCAAGAACTACGGCAACCCCAACCGACCGAAACAAAACTTCAGGCAGACACTCAGCTTAAAGCGACTGTCTCCATCAACATCCTGCTAATCAACGCAATCATCAATCGACAGCAGGGAGTCACGCAGGTTGAGGTAGAGACAACGGAACCCATCTTAAAACGGTTGGAACTGGAATTGCCCATGACCAACACTAATCAAATCGAAGCGGCGATCGCTCAAGAACTTCAGTTATCTCGTCAAGATGTACGGCAACTCGTTCGCTATGAAATTGTTGAGTGAGTTTGGTGGGGTAATTAAATACTCATATTTGGGAACACCACGCGAATTGGTACCAAGTGAAATGAAATATAGTGCGCCGATCGCCATCGCAGACACATAAATCCAGTGAAATAGAGCTTGCAGATCCATAAGCTACCTCCGTTTCTTCCCAGTCTTAACTCACAAAAGTGATCCAAAAGTGAGCGCCAAACTTCAAGTGCTCACTTTTGGATCACTTTCATCAAGGACGCTAGAGAGATAGTGAAGCAGGCAACGCTGGCTTACGGCAGTTGTGCTGCTCTGGATGATATGGGGTCGGGAGAAAATGAGATGGTAGTACTGGACAGCGTCAAATCAACGGAACAGCAATGGCATCATCTTTCTCAGGAGCAAGTTGTCCGTTTGCTCAAAACTGATCCTGAGCAGGGTTTGTCTTTTACAGAGGTAGCGGAGCGACATGATCGCTTTGGTCCGAATCAGTTAACGGCTCAGAAAAACCAGAGCGCCTGGTTGCGATTTCTCCAGCAGTTCAATCAACCGCTGCTCTATATCTTGCTAGTTGCGGGGCTGGTGACAGCGTTTCTGCAAGAGTGGATCGATTCGGGCGTGATTTTGGGGGTGGCGCTGCTCAATGCCATCATTGGCTTTGTGCAAGAGGCGAAGGCAGAGGATGCGATCGCTGCTTTATCGGAAGCTGTCACGACTGATGCAACCATTCGCCGCAACGGTCAAAAGCAAGTGGTTTCATCCCGCGAACTGGTTCCCGGCGATCTCGTCCTACTGTCTTCTGGCGATAAAGTACCTGCCGATCTGCGGCTGCTTGAAATTCGTGACTTACAGGTAGACGAATCAGCCCTGACAGGAGAATCGGTTCCAGTCGAAAAAACCCTTCAGCCCCTAGAAGCAGACACTCCGCTCGCAGAGCGCACCAATATGGCGTACACCGGTAGCCTCATCACTTTTGGGCAGGGGCTTGGAGTTGTTGTAGGCATTGGTGAGATGACCGAAACCGGACACCTCTCCCAACTGATGCAGCAGAGTACAGCCATAGAAACTCCCCTGACTCGTAAAATTGACAAATTCAGCAAAACCTTGCTTTACGTCATTTTAGGCTTGGCGACCTTCACCTTTGCCGTTGGCGTTGCTCAAGGGTTTTCCTTGATTGAGGTGTTCAAAGCAGCAGTTGCGCTGGCAGTCAGTGCGATTCCCGAAGGGTTGCCTGCCATTCTCACAGTGACATTGGCAATCGGCGTATCTCAGATGGCAAAGCACCACGCCATCATTCGTAAATTACCGGCAATCGAGACACTAGGCAGCACCACTGTAATTTGTTCCGACAAAACCGGAACCCTGACCCAGAATCAAATGACCGTTCAGGAAATTGACGCAGGTGGAAAGCGGTATCGGGTGAGCGGTGGGGGTTATGCACCAGATGGAGAAATCTCCCTGAATGGATATGTGATCGACCTGGCAAAGGCACCCACCTTGTATGAATGCCTGCAAGCCGGACTGTTGTGTAATGACTCCCATGTAGAAGTGCAGGACGGAAATTGGATGGTGGTCGGTAGCCCCACAGAAGGAGCACTGGTTGCTGCCGCCCACAAAGCTGGGCTTGGTACAGACAAGCTGGAGCAGGCGCTGCCTCGGCTGTACACCCTGCCGTTTGAATCTCAATTTCAATACATGGCGACACTGCATCGCAACCGCCCAGAACGGCTGATTTATGTTAAAGGTTCAGCTGAAGCCATCCTCAAGCGATGTCGTCAAATGCTGGATGAAGATGGAGAGGCGATCGCTCTCAGCCCAACGCAAATTGAGCAAACTGTAGAGAACATGGCAAAAAAAGGGTTACGGGTTTTGGCACTTGCCATGAAAGCTGCCCCTGATTCTCAAAGCTCGATTGAGCATGCTGATCTGGAGCAAGGTTTAGTATTTCTGGGGCTGCAAGGCATGATCGATCCGCCCCGTCCCGAAGCGATTCAAGCCATCGAATCCTGTAAGTCTGCGGGAATTCAGGTCAAGATGATCACGGGCGACCATGCCAAAACAGCAGCCGCGATCGCTCAACAAATGGGTCTAAATTCAACCAAGAATGCACCTGTTGTCACAGGTCAAGAACTTGCGCGGCTAGATGAGCAAGGATTAGCCAACGCGGTTGAACAGAGCAATGTATTTGCGCGAGTTGCACCCGAACAAAAACTGCGGATTGTGGAAGCCCTCCAATCCAAAGGTGAAATTGTGGCAATGACAGGAGATGGAGTCAATGACGCGCCTGCCCTGAAGCAAGCTGACATTGGAGTAGCAATGGGCATCACAGGCACTGGAGTCACGAAAGAAGCGGCAGATATGATTCTGACAGACGACAACTTTGCCTCGATCGAGAAAGCTGTCGAGGAAGGACGCACCGTTTATAAGAATCTATTGCGGGCGATCGCCTTCATCTTGCCAGTGAACGGTGGCGAATCCATGACCATCTTGATTGCCGTCATGCTGGCAACACCACTGCCTATTTTACCAATACAAATTCTCTGGCTGAATATGGTCAGTTCCGTGGCCTTGAGTCTACCGCTGGCATTTGAGCCACCTTCACCAGACACAATGCAACAGCCGCCTCGTCCTGCAAATGAACCGCTGTTGTCACGCAGGCTGATCACACGAATTTTAACTGTCTCCCTGTTTAACTGGATTGTGATCTTTGGCACCTTTGAATGGATTATCCAAACCACTGGAAACGAAGCCTTAGCACGAACAATGGCAATCCAGGCACTGGTTGCCGCAGAAGCCTTTTACCTGTTAAGCATTAGCCGATTTGTTCCAGCGATCGCTGCGAAGCTACGCGGTAAAAATGAGCCATTCGGTTACCCTGTGGCGATCGGCATTGCAAGTGTTCTACTGTTTCAGCTCCTATTTAGCCAGTGGAGTTTCATGAACCAGCTATTCGCGACTGAAGCATTAACGCTGACTCAAAGCTTGACTTGCCTTGGCATTGGGCTACCCATGATTGCGTTAGCTGCGTTGCTGAAGCGGTTTGCTCCGCTGACATAAATGGCTTTAATAAAGCCACTCTTCTGAGCGTGCTTACCCCGCAAAGTTTGTATTGTTAACTATTCATTTTTTCTCATGACTTCTCATAATTTCAAACGTGCGATCGGTATATTCTCTAATCACCGAGACGCAGAACAGGCACTAGCTGAGCTAAAAAACAAGGGTTTTCCCATGCACAAGCTCTCAGTGATTACCAAGTCTTCTGATGATGACAATAGTTTAGATGATCATTTAGATAGACAAAGGGTGCGGCAGCCCTCAATAACCAGAGCAGAAGGTGCAAAAACAGGCGCGATTACAGGAAGCGTAGGAGTCGGTTCACTCACCCTAATTGTTGGGCTCGGCAGCCTGCTAATTCCTGGTATTGGTCAGGCATTGGCGGTAGAGAGCCTTTTAACGACCTTTTTTGGAAGCGGGATTGCCGCAACCGCCGGTGGTGTATACGGCGCGCTTCGAGGATGGCTGGTGCCAGAGGAACAGGCAAACAATTACAACAACAGATTTAACCAGGGAGATTATTTGATCATCATAGAGGCGATGGAGGATGAGATTCTGTCTGTTGAAGCTATCCTTCATCGTCAAGGTATTCGATCGTGGCACATTTATGACGCTCCTTAAAAGATTCCCTGTCCACTTCTCTACAACTAATTCATCACTCTCGTCATACATGGCATTGGGATAGTGCGACCCTACCATGCCCAAAGGTAGCGAAGCTGCATCCAAGTGCCATATGATGCCTATAAGCCTTGTGAGATAAAGGTTATAGAATTTTTTCGTAATTTAACCAAGAGTTTCGGAAAATGACTATTTATGGACAAGCTGTCTAATTAGAAGAGCGTGAAACCTTCATTCTGCTGTGAAGTTTATAGGCAACCCGGTCATCATTTACGGGCAAGTTGCAATTTTCAGTTTTTTTAGCTTGGCACTTGGATGTAGCTTCGCTACGTTAGGGCCAACAAGATGGATTCTCCCTGATCGATGAAATTAGAAGGTTGCGGCCAGGACTAGGCGGACAGACACCCGCGATCGCTCTCAGCAGTAGTATAAAACTAGAAGAGAGTCAGGCAGCTTTTGCCTACGGATTTCAGCAATTTCTGCTCAAACCCATTGACCTAGATGATTTGGTGGATGCCCAGGGCAAACGCATCTTATTGAGCAAAGACTTTAGCCAGATAATCATTATCCCAGCCTGCTTTGAGGCGCTTGGCCTTCATTCCCCCCTTGGCAGTCTTCTCTTGGCTCAA
>NZ_JAMPKN010000068.1:0-14351 GCF_039962155.1 Trichocoleus desertorum AS-A10
ATTACTCTGTCTACGGCCAGAGCGGCTCAAGAATCAGACAAAGTCTTAATTGCTCGAGTCTTGTATGGGATTCGCCACGGCCTCTTCGCCCTTGTATAGCAATGGAGTTAAACTCAGCGGAGCAGTCACCCACCCCGCTGGTCTTCAGAACCGTGCATGAGACTCGTCGCCTCACACGGCTCCTCAACCGCTCGGTGCTTGTCACGCAGACTTCGGTGCAATTCGCCCTTGTATAGCAATGGAGAAATTTTGGTCGCTAAGGCTAGAAATCTTACTGCTTAAAGCTTGCTTAGCTTTGCACAAAATGTAGCTGAAAATGCCTAGCTTCGGCATTGTTAGGATTGTGATCGCTTTAGTTCTTAATGGTTTGAGGCGTACTACAGAAAACGCACCATTATTTATTGCAAAATGATGGTACTGCTAGATCATGAGGTTGTTAGAACTGGCGAGCTCCGTCTCTGTCGAGCCCGTGCGAGGTGCGTGCCACTAAAAAACGATCGCTCCTACTTCTACCTAGCAGGCGATCGCTTACTTTTTGGAACTTGATTTTACTTTGCTTTGTATCACACTACACCTAACAGACCTGCGGTTGAATCAGTATCACCCCGTCAGTGTCCCTTTTCATCGCTATCGAATGTGGCTGATGAGTCCTTCTCGTGGCGTTGGGTTGCTGTTTGGTAATCCTCCCAGCTGAGTTGATCAAGGCTTGGACCATACTGAGCCATGACTTGCTGGAACTGTTCCCACTGCTTCCGTTTCTCAAACCACTGTTTGCAGACTTCCTCAACCAGTGCGACCTCACTGACAGTCAAGCTCTCGTTAGGAATGTTTAAGGCCAAAATCCTAGCAACTTGGATTGCTTTTTCAAGCTCTATTCCCCACTTAACCAACTCTGCACGATAGCTTTGTTCTTGCTGCTGCGTGGGTGAGAACCTATCTTCCACAAGGGCTCATGTTTAACAACTATCTTATTTAAGTACCTTAAGATACAAAATTACCCTAACTAAAGGTAGAGTCTGCTTATGTTTATCTTCAGATATCCAATCCTTAAGAATTAGTGCTTAAATACACCAGTAAGTTGCAGACGTTTACAGGAGCGAAAGAAAAATGAGCCAGCGGTCCCTACTGCTGGGGCAACGAATCCTAGTAGTCGATGATGATATTGACACCCTCCTTCTGCTAACTTTTACGCTTGAGGAATGTGGAGCCAAGGTAGTTTCTGCGCTGTCCACTTCGGAAGCAATCGAGGCATTTAAGGAGTTGCACCCCACTCTGCTCATTAGCGATATTGGGCTCCCGTTTGAGGACGGTTTCTCACTCATCCGAGAATTACGCACATTGGCAGCGGAACTAGGATGGCAGGTGAGCGCGATCGCATTGACAGGTTATGCCGGAAAAGAATGGCAGGAGAGAGCCCTAGAACTGGGCTTTCAGCAGTACATCACAAAGCCCATCCTGCCAGATGCACTACTAGAAGTGATCATCCAGCTTTTAGGGCAGTCTGAGTAGGGGAAGATCGCTGTTAGTTGCAAGCCTCCGCAACCTGGTTGATTAAGGTCAGTCCTTTTTGACTAGCTAGTTGCAGGGCAAAGTCATAGGCCATCTGATAGTCCGACTGACTAGAGATAAAACGGCCTGGTCTGTAATCCAATCCATTGTCGA
Source organism: Trichocoleus desertorum AS-A10 (assembly GCF_039962155.1). NCBI lineage: Bacteria > Bacillati > Cyanobacteriota > Cyanophyceae > Leptolyngbyales > Trichocoleusaceae > Trichocoleus > Trichocoleus desertorum. The sequence continues at coordinate 1,663 of NZ_JAMPKN010000068.1, forward strand.
GGTACAGCACAACAGCACTTTGCTCAACGTAGATAGAGTAAAGGACCCCTTGTGTTGTCTGGGTGCTCATGGAAGTAGGAAAGCTTGTAGGGAATGGCTGTATTCTCTAAGCCAAATAAAACAAGTGAAAACTACCAGCAGAAGTATTAATCTTTCGTAGCCATAGCTACATGGGTGTTCAACACGGGTTGGGCTGGCAGGAACGCGATCACCGCCAAGAGTTAGCGAAGCCTCTCACCATATTCTTTGACAGTGCTGGAATCACGATCAATTCCCCAGCCCCAATTTAGCTAGCAGTCCTGCGATCCAAGTCTTCCTCTAGGGATGGCTGGTAGCTCCATCGCAGCCAGATTCTTGCATTGCAGGGTACTACTCCACGTGTCTTTTGAACTCCCCTCTACCAGTGCGTCCAGCCAGTGCTGCGGTAGCAGCAATCAGCTCTGCTGGCTCTACCGGTTTCGTTAAATGTGACTGAAATTCTGCTAACAGTGCTGCTGTCCGGTCTTCCGCTCTCGCATAAGCTGTTAGCGCGATCGCGGCAGTGCTTCAGAGGTGCTAAGCATAGCAGGATTTGAGGGAGGCTCTTAATGCATTGCGGCAAGTCAATTAGGTTAAGTGCGCCGCGATCGCTTCCCGGTAATTCGGCTGCATCAGCGCTACAGTGCGAACCAGGATTGCATCCCAATTACAAAGTGCCAACCCTTTTTAGAGCTGGCACTTTGTAAAGTATTCAGAAAAGTTTATCATCAGGGCCTTTATAAGAGCTAACCCCGTTTTAAGTTGCGTAAAGTTTTGACTCTATACGCTAAGTCAGATTACCGTTAAACTTCTCTGAAGTTACTGGACTTAATATTTCCTTTAGATTTGTCTTCCATCCCTTGCTAGGCGTTCTTCACTGCCCCTGAGTGTTCTGTCCCTAATGCTAAGACCGCTTTTGAATGTATCAAGTCACAGAATTTAGATTGGGTTAGCTCAGCGATCGCGGCAGTCAACTCATCCAAATCGATTGGTTTGGTGAAAAACAACTGAAATCCAGCTGCCAGTACTTCTTGCTGAACTTGCTTGCTATCGTAAGCCGTGACAGCAATGGCTGGAATTCGCTGCCAAACTCTGGCCTTTTTGGTTCTGATTTCCCGGAGGAGCCCACAACCATTTACTTCAGGTAGGGCAAAGTCACAGAGGAGTACGTCAGGTTTACGCCACGCTAACAAGTCAAGAGCTTCAGCTGCCGAACCGACTGTCAAAACTTCTGCTCCCTCGGATTCAAATGCCATTGCAAATAGAAGACGACTATCTGCATCATCATCCACAACCAACAAGCAGCGATTACTGAGCTTTGACATTAAGCCCTGGTTCACCCTTTATTTAGCGTAAGAGCAACTTACAGTTCCCTAGACAACGATCGAACAAACAAAGGAGACCTATGAGTAAGTTGCATAAAATTTTAGAGTTAGACCAATAAGCATCTTGTTTCTCAGTACAAAAGAATTAAGATCTTCGACTGCATTTAGATACGCGAGCCTGTGTTTACTGTGAGTATTGGCTTCTTCTAGCCACAGGCGATCGCTCTTCTCTAGTAACTTCTGTTCTGCCCTACCAAAAGGGAACAAACCTTGAACAAAATGGCTTTAAGAGACCAAGCCACCGCGTAAGGCTCTCACAGCTGCCTGGGTGCGGTCCTCAGCACAAAGCTTATTGAGAATGTTGCGGACATGAGTTTTGACAGTCCCGACCGTGATGTAACAGCGGGCTGCGATCTCAGCATTGGTACATCCTTCGACAATTAATTGAATGACCTCTAGTTCTCGACTCGTCAGCGGAGCCGCTGCTAAAGCACTGGCATACTCCTCGTCCACCGCGATCGCTCTGGAAGACTCAGCAGCAGCAGTCTCTTGAGCTGCCTGCATCTCATTGTTGTGCTTTAAGATGATGCGGGCAATGGTGGGGTCAATCCAGTGGTTACCGTTATAAGTACTTCTGACGGCTTCGAGCAGATGAGCTGCACTCACATTCTTCATGCAGTAGGAATCCGCCCCGGCTCCAAAAGCGGCTAGAACTGCGGCCTCATCATCCTGCATCGTTAGCATGATGACTCTCGTTGGGGCGGCCTCAGGATGATTCTCGCTCCACCATTGGTTGAAGCGACGAGTCACCTCAATGCCATTGAGACCAGGCATATCGATATCAACCAGGGCAACATCGGGTTGGGTCTCCATCAGTAAGGTCAAGCCATCCGGACCATTAGCTGCTTCCCCAACTACCTGGACGCCTTCCTGAAGGTTGAACATGGCACGGAGCCCCACCCGAGTCAGGTCATGATCTTCGATGAGAGCAACTTGAATCAGGGTCATGAGGGTGGCCTCTTGAGAATGTAACTTTTCAACGGTCTCAACAATAATTGTAATAGCAACTCTACTGGCAAGATTGTCGGCTTGGTTTTACGACTCCAAAATTCTTAATGCGCCGCGGTTTGTAAGTCAGGCTTAATTTACTGGTCAAGCGGAAGGACTCGGAGTTGACTTCCGCTTAACTGGAAGCTGAGAGCTGAGATCGCCCCTTTTAGTAGAAACTCCAACACCCCAAGACTTGATAGAGGCATCGGTGAATAGCCAAAAAAGAGTAATTTGAGAAGTAGATGAGACACCTGTAGCGTTCCACTCATTAGCTGCGAGTCTTGCTATTTCCTGACTCACTTCTGTTTCCTACCAAAGCTGTAATTGCTCTGATGAGGTTATCGGGTTCAATGGGTTTGGTCAGATGCTGCTGAAACCCTGCTTGCAAAGCCTGTTGATGGTTCAACTCTCCTGCATAAGCCGTGAGGGCGATCGCCGGAGTTTGTCCGCCCTGCTCTGGGGGTAAGGCTCTCAGTTGCTGCATCAGCATATACCCATCCATGTGCGGCATACCAATATCGCTGACAATTACATTTGGAATAAACTGCTCTAGGACTTCCAGCGCTGCCAAACCAGAGCCAACCGCTGTGACCTTAGCGCCATTTTGTTCTAGCAGAAAAGCCTGGAATTCGCGGGTGTCGGTATCGTCATCCACCAGCAAAATCTGAATGTTGTCTAAAGGCACTTTTGTTTCTGTTTGAGTGCAGCTTGGCTGAGGAACGATTGATGCTGTTTGCGGCATGATAGGCAATTGCACGATGAAGGTTGCACCTTGATTCTCCCCAGCGCTCTCTGCCCTCACCGTGCCCCCGTGCAGTTCCACAATTTGCCGCACGATCGCCAGACCCAGACCTAAGCCCCCAAATCTGCGGGTAGTGGAACCATCTGCTTGGCGAAAGTACTCAAACACATAGGGGAGGAATTGGGAAGAGATGCCCATGCCTGTATCCCTCACACGAATTTGAGCCAATTGACCGACTTGTCTGAGTTCAACCGCTACCTGTCCACCATTGGGTGTGAACTTAACTGCGTTAGTGAGCAAGTTCCACACGACTTGCTGGAGTCGGGCCGCATCACCAAAGACGGGAGCTATATCCGAGGTGAGGTCCAGCACGATGGCAATGCTCTTGGCTTCTGCCGCCAACTGCACGGTTTCAAGGGCAGCAGAAATCACAAACGCCAAACTGGTAGGGGTCGCGGTTAAGGTCAGCTTGCCCTGCATAATGCGGGCGATGTCAAGCAAATCTTCAATCAGTTGCGATTGCAGCTTGGCGTTGCGTTCGATTGTGGCAATGGCTTCGGCTTGCTGGGTCGCATCGAGTTTACCGTTTTGCAGTAAGCGCGTCCAGCCGAGAATTGGGTTCAGAGGCGATCGCAGTTCATGAGACAGCACCGCTAAAAACTCATCCTTGATGCGGTTGGCGCGTTCGGCTTCCGCTCGCGCTGCCTGTTCGCGCTCTAGAAGCTGCTGACCTTGAGTTTCCGCTCGTTTGCGGTCAGTAATATTACGGCTAACAGTAGCTAACCCTATTGGCTGGTTGTTCGCACCTGTAATGTAAAAGACGTTGTAGATCATCCACACCGCTGCACCCGTCTTGAAATGACGGAACCGAATTTCTACCTCTGCCCGTCCTTCCTGTAAGACACGAGGAAAAAACTCGTTAATAATAAAGTCTTGATCCTCAAGAAAAAAGAAGTCTTTGACCGAGGTTTCGACATATTGCTGCATATCATCTAGCCCGACCAGTTGCTGACCTGCTGGATTGACATAAAACGGGACAAAATTCATATCGCATATACCGATGAACTCTCCACTGTTATCGGCAAGAGAAACAAACTTTTGAATTTCAATCTCTGCCTGTTTGCGCTCGGTGATATCGCGTGCTGCTCCGAACCATACTTCAATTTCACCCTGTGCGTTCAGCAGTGGAATAGCGCGTGAGTGAGTCCAGCCCAATGTGCCATCCACGCGAATGACCCGGTGTTCCAACTCGCAAATGCTTTTGGTGCGGATGGATTCTCGAATGACTGTTAGCACGTGCGGCTGGTCGTCCGGGTGAATATATTTTTTCAACCAGGAGATGCTTGGGTCACTGGTGTCGGCGATGAAATTCTTCCCTTCGAGAAAGCGCATCTCACTCCAATCCGCGCTCATACTGTAGACCACGTCGGAACTTGTCTCAATGAATGCCCGAAAGCGCTCCTCGGATTCGCGTAATTTTTCTTCCGTCTGCTTGCGCTCGGTGATATCCGTGTTCGTGCCAAACCAGCGTACAATTTGTCCTTGCTCGTCTCGAATCGGAACGGCACGAGACAGGAACCAACGATACGTTCTATCTCTGCCCCGGAGCGGAAAGGTGTCCTCCCACTGTTCACCTGTTTCAAAGCAGTGGCGAATATGCTTCACCACGCGATCGACATGATTCGGATGATGAACCTGTTGCCAACCCCAGCCTTGCATTTCCCCTAACGTTGTCCCTGTATAGTCAAACCAGCGCTGGTTGTACCAGAAGATCCAACCGTTCTCGTCTGCCATCCATGCCAATTGCGACATATTATGTGCCAGGGTGCGGAAACGCTCCTCACTTTCCTGCAATGCCGCTGCTGCCTGCTGACGCTCTAGTTCAGTCGCAATTCGGAGCGCAAAGATCATTAGCAAGGACTCTGCCAGTTGCACCTGCTCCAGTGGTTTGCCATCCATGACCCCTAACAACCCTAAAAGTTTGCCGCTGGAGTCAAAGAAGGGAACTGCTACATAGCTTTCAACGGAAAGTGGCTTCAGTAAGGGTGCATCAGGGAACTGAGCTTGCACATGGCGGGGGTAGCAGCAAGTTTTTCGTTGTTCAATGACTTCCCAGCAGGGCGTATCTTGCAGCGGGTATTCCAGGTTATCCACGAGCTGAGCGTGAGCGCAGGTGGCGATCGTTTTCAGCATTTTGGGCTCATCTCCCTCTACCAAGCCGATGTAGGCATAATCTGCGTTTAAGGCTTTAGCAAGGTGCTGCACCAAAGTCGAGAAAAAAGTGTCTCCTGTGACCGTCGCCACAGCTTGAGTAATTTCTAGCAGTGCCACATCGACCTGAGCCATCCGATGAGCGGCCAATCTCAATTCCATTTCATCGACTACCATTGCTGCCAGGTCAACCAAGGTCGCTTGTTGCTTTGGGCTCAAGGGCTCGTGGGGTTGAGTATCGAGCAAACAGAGCGTGCCGAGGGTAAGACCGTCTGGAGTCAGGAGGGGGGCACCTGCGTAGAATCGTAGGCCTGGCTCACTTTGCACAAAAGGATTACAGGCAAAGCGTTCGTCTTTGCGGGTATCAGGAATAATCAGAGGCTCGTTCGTTAGCAGGGCAAAGTTACAAAGTGTCGCATCACGTGGAACTTCACAAGCATCGAAGCCAACGGAGGACTTAAACCAGGCTCTGGACTCATCCACTAGAGAAACCAGGGCGATAGGCAGGTCAAACAGTCGTGCTGCCAAGGTAGTAATGCGATCGAATGCAGCTTCAGAGGGAGTGTCGAGAATCTTGTAACGATGCAACGCTGCCAACCGCTCAGTTTCGTTTGCCGGGAGGGCTGTAATTACAAGCTTTTGAGGCAGTTGGTCAGTCATAACGACCCAGGAGGAAGGTGAATCAGAATGGGTTAATCACGAGCCATGAAAATCACTGTAGATTCTAGCCAATACGCCTAATCAAATTGGCGATCGCCTTTGAGTATCAAAAGTCCCACTGCTTCATAGAGGTAGGTATGGCCTTATAAAGGAGAGTACAGAACCATTGCACAACTTAGCAACTAACATTTTCCCTTTACTATGCGAAGGAGGAAATGCGGAACCGCCTTTAGAACATCAAAGCCGCGATCGCCCCCTCCAGTTGTAGCTCTGACACCTCCAGATACCGTTGAAGTGCTTGCAAGCTACGGTGTCCTGATATCTCCTGAATGACTCGCAGCGGTATCCCTGAACTGCTCATCTGGGTCAAAGCAGTGCGTCTGAAACTATGGGTGCTAACCCCCACCAGTCCCAAGCGATCGCACACCTCACGTAAAATCTCATCGGCGGACTTAGGATTGATGTGCCCGCGCCCGTGCCGTCCGGGGAAGAGGTACTGTTTACTTGCCCCAGTGCGATACGTTTCCAGGTAGCTCTTGAGAACTGGATTGACGGGAATCTGGCGCGTCTCCTGCTTCCCCTTCGTGTTGGCCTTGCGGAGCGTCATCTTCATTCTGACTCCGGCTGTGTCATAAGCATCTGTTGTCAGCATTGAGCAAGCTTCACTGATGCGGCATCCTGTGTAGAGACAGATGCCGAAGAGGGCACGATCGCGATCGCCCTCAAATGCCTCGAACAATTTTGCAATCTCGTAGGAAGTTAAAACCTTAGCTTGGCCGTGACCATCTACCTTCATAAAGCAGCCTCAACATTTAGCTGAAGTAATGATAATTTCTTCAGGTAAATGGGTCAAAGTATTGATACGCCGTTGTTACATCCAGCGAGAAAAAGCAATTAATCCCAGCTTATTAATCGCCTGCTGCCTGAAATCGCTGGAACCCTGATTCTGTCGTTGACTGATAAGTTTTACTTAATTTGCTAGTCTTGTTAATGTTGTCTAGGCTTTGGCCTAAAAATACTTGGCCAAGATCGAGGTATTGTTGCCAACAATTCTTTTAAGGTAGCCAAGGCTATCGAAACAGAGATCACGCCTCAGCTATCAGTCTATTGATGCGGTTACCCAGAGCTTACCCAACCTTTGCAGAGCTCATTTAGCTTCTTTGCTTCGGATCTGATTAGGTCTCATAGTCACAGATCAAAATGGTGATCCTGTACTGAATACCACACCACAATGTTTTGAGGAGTGTTGTCAGAGTGTTACACTGAACAACACTCCCCTGAACTTGACAAGATGAATAGATGACTACATCGTTTTCTTCAGTTTGCGGCGAGTAGAGATCAAGCCTGCTCCAACTAGTGCTAATCCTGCCATTGTTGTGGGTTCGGGCACAGCTGCTGCAGAGGCGGTTAGCCCGACCAAAGACGTTCTACCATTGCCGATCTTCCCCACTTCCGTTGCGGCTCCAGAACTTAGGTCAATCGTAAACAACTTGGTGCGATTGCTAACTGTTAATGCAGCGAAACCAGTGTTCGCTCCGTTAGTAGTCAAGATGTCAAATCCTCCCACTGGAGCGATCGCTCCAACACCGAGGGAATCGACTGGCGCTAGGGTACCGTTATTAGGCGGATTCTGAATGAATAACTGAGCTAGCGTTGCATCAATGTCATATAGTGTGGTTCCGGTTGCTGGATCATTGTCTGCGTTGGTATAGGCAACAGCCGTGATGTCAGGATCACCAGGATTGATTGCTCCATCAACAATCACAGCCCCTGTGTCTACGTTAATGCGCAAGTTCTGACCGTTGGCACCAACAACTCGCAGCCGATCGGGAACCGGGTTGAAATCCACCCCAGATGTAAAGCTACCTGTGAAAGCAGTTGACAGCGTACTGACAAACGTTGCCGCACCCGTGAGTGGGTTGATCGTGTAGATATTATTGGTATTCGTCAGACCGTAAATCAGATTGTTGAGGGGACGGCGATCGATCCCCAACAACGTTCCTTCAACTCCTGTCACTTGCACATTTTTTGTGGCACTAGGAGTCGCCGAGTCAAACAGCAGTAGCTGGTTGTTCGCAGTCAAACCTGTTAGTTGAAAAGCAGCCACAGGATTGGCAGAGATGGATAAATTTATAGCGCTAGCGGTTGCTAAGGCTACGACCACGGTGCTGATTGTCTGAAGTTTCATTATGAAGATCCTTTCTGATGGATGATATGGGTTCTACAAATGGTGATTCAGTCGCTTTACCGAGCAGTGAAATACTCGTTCTGAAGTAGAAGCAAGCATCAATGTGGTGGTAGTACGTTGGTCGCAGATAAACGGATGATGTTTCTACGTACGCTTCATCCAAACTTCATAGAGATTGGTTGGCAGATAAACCAGACATTTGGCTCAAACGACGCTAGAGCCATGCTGCCAGGGACTTTCTCTCAAATAGCATGTATAAAAAATTTGTGAAGCAGCTAATGCAGAGTCAGGAATTCCCCCGTGAATCCCACATCGCTGCTAGAAGTTCCAAGCAAATCTTCAAATCGCTTAGGTCGAGAATCTGGCTGTGCCGTAAAAACTGAAAGGATGTTTCACACTCACAAACCTGTGATTATGATGGGTGCTCCAGTATGTTTCTGAGGAGCATTGACATCCTCAACGGTGACTGCGATCTTCGTCACTAGTTCTTTGGACCGGTAGACTTTGGAAACTGAGCTCGTTTGAGCCAGGTTGCCGCGTTCATCAACTTGGAAAGTTTCTGTCAAGATTGCCTGCTTCTGATCTGTCGTGAAGGGGGCGTTTGGGGTTAAAACAGTCCATAAGGCATAGACTTTACCGGGTGGCAATGGAGGTAAGTTCTGGACTGTGATGGTTGCTTCTAGAGTATTGGGATTAACCACCACCGTCGCGGCAGCCTGACTATTGCTCTCCGTGGCATCTAGAATATAAGTCAGTGCTGCATAACGTTGCGTTTCAGCTTGGCTCGTTTGTAAAGCTTGCGATAAACGGTAGTTGTTGATTCCTAGAGCAACAATCAGGACTGCTGCCGCAACCTCCAAGCCGCTGCGCCACGACAGTGTTTTGCGAGATCTGAAAGCAGGTTGTGTATTCATTTCAGCACCCGCCACCTGAGCCTTGTCTAGAATCACTGAGCGCAAATGACTTGGTGGCGTTACCTCCGGTGGAGCGTAGGACATCTCTAAAGCATTTTGCATTTGGGCCACTTCTTGGGCGATCGCGGGGTCTTGCCGCAATAGGCGCTCAAATTCTGCTGCCTCCTCTGGGCTGAGGTCACCCAGAACATAACCTGCAATGAGTAGCTGTAACTCTTCCGAAGGCATTGACATAGCCATCACTGTACTATCTCGTAAAACTTGTGAGGGTTTGGCGCAATTTGAGCAAACCTCTTCTGGCTCTAGCCTTCACCGTGCCCAGGGGGATCTCCAGTCGTTTGGCAATTTCGGCCTGACTAAGACCATCGTAATAAGCCATTCTTAGAATTTGCTGCTGGCTGTCTGATAATTGAGCCAGGGCGGTACTAACTTCTTGGGATTGCTCATGTTGAAAGACGTGCTCAAGCGGAGCATTTGAGACGGTCTCAGCCTGTCCACTCAACTTCCATCGCTGTAGCGTCTGACGAGTACTGTGACGCGATCGCAATCGGTCCCGGGCGCGCGATCGCGTCAAGATGGCCAGAAAGGTGCGGAGAGATCCCCGATTTGGGTCGTACACAGTCCCCTTGGCTAGGGTCAGAAAGATATCTTGGGTCAAGTCTTCTGCTTCTTGAGCATTGGCCAAGGCACTTAAGGCGAGTCCGTAGACTAACCCAGCATGGCGATCGTAGAGAACCCCGAGCACCGCAGTCTGACCCTTGCTCAAGGCCACAATCAATTCTGCATCCGTCTGATTTGACGCCGGAGAGGCTTGATTGGCAGATGGCTCAGACTGCATAGGCACCAGAATTTGTGTTTGAAGACGAATGCCTGGAGTTGGGGAGGGGTGGAAGCAACTGCAAAGCTGCAAACGCGCACAACCGCGATCACGGGAAGGATAGGAATTTCTCCCTTCGCCCCCTAGCTTTTGTCTGCGTGCTGGTTAAATTGTCAGCCGCAAGTATACTACGCCATCTAGACAAGACTATACCTGCCAGCGATCATCGTGATTCCTTCACCCCCACTCCGGTAGGGTCGCCAAACCGAGATCTAGATTAGAGGGGTCGAAAAATGCCGCGCAGTTCTCCAGCCCGATTCTGCTTCGTGTGAATGTCTACATAGAGTTGGCCATCGGAGAGTGCCTGGAGTTGCTCAGGAGTCAAGGTATACGCTCCAGACAAGCGACCACCCATTCCGGTATCATTCAACATCACGGTTAGCGCATATTGAAACGGTCCATTTTGATTAGGCTCACCCCGATGAATGTGAGCCGCAGAGGTAATGTTGGGGTTGGGAGGATCGACGGGATCTGTTTCATAGTCACGTAGAGCACTAGAGAGACCTCCAAAGTCTCCGCGAACAATGAGGCGATCGCCTGCTAATGCGGCTCCAGCTACCCCCGTCGCCATTGTTGAGGGTGCCTTCGGAACTACGTTATTCTTCGTCAAAATTGCTGCATAGAGTTGTAAGGAACTGCCTGACATACCCTGAGCGGTGAGCACAGACTCAGCTTCTTGCAAATCTGCCATCAAATGTTGATTGATAGGATTTTGACCTTGTGCGGGTTGAGCAGCTTGAGATGTGCTGAAGGACGGAACGTCTCCGCTCTGAACCAAGCGATTCGATGGAGTTTTACTCCAAGAGGGGACTGTGGAAAGACCAATCAACAGCACACAAGTAATTGTGCCCAGCCAAAAGTTGAAGAGCGATCGCTTTGCCTTATTCATCCGGATCTAGCCTTAACCAGTAGAGTTCAGTCAACAGTACGAACCAACGGCTGGTTTGGATGCATGGCTACTCTAATTTTCTCATTTCTAGAACAGCGCATTCCCCTTGAGGCTGCGTCCCTATCCAGAAGCAGCATAACGTTTTAGTTGATCCATTCGGCTTAGCTTGGCGAGTAGGGAGGACGCCTCCGGTGTTTAGGCTCGAAAAGTGAACTTGAACCACAGCCAAGCCACAATTATCAATCTTGGGTTGCCAAATGACGTTTCGGTGTCCTTGCGAAAAGTCACCTTTTGTCCGCCCCAGTTGGCCTAGAACTGGTCTGCGGTGAACTTAGAGTTTTTCTGGCTCTGCCAACTAGAATTGCCTCGAACCGAACCCATCAGGTCAATGTCATAGTTTGTCTCACTGTTGCTGATGCGTTCCGCAGTGACGTAGCCAGCATCCATCAGATGATCTTCAAGCAGTAACGTTTTCTCAGCGAAGCTTTGATAAACGGTTTCAACCACTGCATCGGCAGTCATTGTTGACAGCGTTGTACAAACTTTAGTGATGAAATGAGGGCAAGCATCATCGCAGATTTCAATGAGGTGAGCTTTGTATCCCACCCAATCCACACTTCGTTTTGAACTTGAGTTTTCCCACTGAGCACAATTTACAGTGATCGCTAGCAATCTCAACCAGGCAATAATTCAGCAATATAGCGATATATTAAACATCAAAAGAATAACCTTACTGGACGAACTACGGCGGTTTTCAGCTCTCCGCACTTTCCTGTAATTTTTCATGCCATCTTTATCTGAGCATCTAGAGGCAGTACGCCAGCAGCGATTCGTAGGGCGTACCCACGAGCGCCACCTATTTGAGTCAGCTTTAAGCCGAGCTGAGTTGCCATTTTATGTTCTGCATATTTTTGGGCCTGGTGGCGTTGGCAAAACCACACTTCTGGGAGAATTTGCCCGCCTCTGTGAACCAGCCCAGATCCCCGTCATCCAACTAGATGCCCGCAACATCGAGCCGTCGCCAGAGTCCTTTTTAGAAGCTCTGCGATTTCATCTGAATCTAGCTTCGATCGACTCCCCTTTAGTAGCTTTAGCGGCTCATACAGGTCGCCAGGTTTTCCTACTCGACACTTACGAAAATCTCGCTCCCCTTGATAGTTGGCTGCGCGAAAAGTTTCTACCTCAGCTTCCTGCCAATATCCTCACCGTGATTGCGGGTCGTCATGCACCCGCGGCGAGCTGGCGGACTGATTCAGGTTGGCAAGCTTTAATCCATCTTTTACCCTTACGGAACCTTAGCCCACAGGAAAGCCGAGATTACCTGATCAAGCGAGCCGTTCCGGTAAATCAACATCAGGCCGTGCTCAACTTTACTTATGGGTATCCTTTAGCTCTATCTCTAGTCGCGGATGTCTTTGCTCAGGGCCAAGAGTTAAGTTTTCAGCCTGAAACTGCTCCGGATGTCGTCAAGAACCTCCTAGAGAGATTTGTGCAAGAGGTGCCTAGCTCTGCTCATCGCATTGCTTTGGAAGCTTGTAGCTTAGTTCGGTTGACTACAGAAGCCTTGCTTACGGTCATGCTCGATCAACCGGATGTGCATGAACTCTTCGACTGGTTGCGATCGCTCTCTTTTGTCGAGTCTGGGCGAGCGGGTCTATTCCCCCATGATCTGGCCCGTGAAGTGTTAGTAGCTGATCTACGCTGGCGCAATCCCGATTGGTATGCCGAACTCCACCAGCGATCGCGTCAGTACTACACTCAGCGCCTCGGCCAAACTCAGGGAGAAGCACAGCATCGGGTGCTATTCGACTACAT
>NZ_JAMPKN010000069.1:0-13044 GCF_039962155.1 Trichocoleus desertorum AS-A10
TCAAACAACCCCCGTTCTTTCAACGGTTCTGGCCCTCTTGGGTTTCTCAGATGTCAGTACAATAGCGGCATTGCTAAAGCTTGAACAGCTTTTCGTCAAAATGAGAATTGCTGTGCCGATCTCATCGCCATAGCGTAATAAGGGGGTACCTGGTAAGCTAAACATCAAGCTATAAGTGAGTTCGATGCGACGGCGATTGCCCTTGAACATAGGCGGCAAGCGGCGGCGAATTCCCCGTCCAAAGATCTGCATATTCTCTTCAGGAGCAAAAGCATCAAAGATCTCTTGCATCTCTGAGTTACTCAAGCGATCGAGCGTTAGCTCATCATGATGACGGACAAAATTTAACCACTGACACTGAGCAGGAATTTCTGGTAAGGTTTTTAGCCCATAGCATAGCGGTTCGGCTGCTTGACGAGCCAGTGCCAAGAACATGTACTGGTTCAGCAAAAAGTTGAATAGGAGATGGATGCGATTTCCCTGACCAAAATAAGTAGGAATTTCTTCTGCGGGCACATTCGCCTCTGCTAGCAGTACTGCATCTCCTTGGCGCGAACTCAGAAACCCTCGCATCTCATCAAAAAAGTTCTGCAAGTTCTCCTGATCAGCTTCCGGAACACCAATGCCATTGATTAAGAAGGAAGCTGCATCAATCCGGAAGCCAGACACGCCTAGTTCTAGCCAAAAGCCCATGATTTTGCAGATCTCTTCTCGAACCGCTTGGTTAGTAATATTCAGGTCGGGCTGATGTTTGTAGAAGTGGTGCAGATAGTAGGCATCTGCCTGCTCATCGTAGTCCCACAAGCTATCCTCTACGGTGGGAAAGGCAATCAAACTCGGATCATCTTCGGGGGGATTCTTGGACCAAACGTAGTAATCCCGGTAACGAGAATTTGGGTTAGCACGGGATTGCTGAAACCAAGGATGTTGATCAGATGTGTGATTGATGACAAGATCGATCAGCACTCGTATCCCTCGCTCTCGTGCTAGGTGCATGAACTCGACGAAATCACCCAATGTGCCTAAACGAGGATCGATATTGTAGTAATCTGTAACGTCATAACCATTGTCCCGGTTAGGCGAGGGATAAAATGGCAGGAGCCACAAGCAAGTAACTCCTAACCCAGCTAGGTAGTTCAGTTGGTGTGTAAGTCCAATAAAATCGCCTATACCATCGCCATTGCCATCCATGAATGTTTCCACATCTAACGAGTAGATGATGGTATCTTTATACCAAACGCTTTTCATTGATCCGATTCCTAATCACTACTGGCATAAGCAATCGTACTTAATAAAGCATTCTCCGCTTGGCGGGAATCTAGACGAGTGTGCTGAACCACGATCGGCACATCCGATTCAATCACACTGGCGTAATCTGTATCACGGGGAATCGGCTCAGGATCAGACAAGTCATTGAACCGTAAATGCTTTGTCCGACGAGCCGGAACAGTGGCACGATAGGGTCCTAAAGGTTCGCGATCGCTGAAATAAATCCTGATCTCGACATGGGCATCCTGATCCGAGGTATTCAGTAGACAGGCTGTTTCATGGCTGGTAAATTGCGGTTCGGGTCCATTGCTATAGGCAGGAATGTACCCTTCGGCGATCGCCCAATGGGTGTGTCCAATTGGTTGACTCATTGTTTTGCTACCTCCTGACGTTACGGTGCTTTGTTTATTCTCCAACGCTTAACTGACGTAAGGTAATCTGTTTGCATAAGCTCTCAACTGCTAGAGTGAGCAATCGCATTAATTCTGAATCTTCACGATAATCGGCTTCAGCCAAGTTGGTGACTCGCTGACTCTCACTCACTTGAATCTGTTGATCCCAGGTCTGGGCTTCTTTATAAACACCGATCGTAATCCCGCCTTTATCATTCAAGACTGAAAAACAAGGGATATCCGATGCTCCGTCTCCGATATAGATTATTTGTGACAAGGGAATGTGCAATTGATCTTCTGAAACATCTCGGTAGGCAAACGAGCGCCCATTTCCATCCACCTGATTTTGACCACTGGCAATCTGCATCAAATAGCGAGTCTTTTCTGTATGGCTGATGCTGCGCTTCAGGAACTCAATTTCACCCGTTTGGCTATAGTGAAATTCGCATCCCCAAATTTGAGTAAAGTAAGGGGCAATGCAGGTGTGGCGAACCACCTCCCCAAATCCACCCGTGATGATGTAAAACTCTAGTTCAATTTGGGGATTGAGATCCTGTACGTGCTGATGCAGGCGATCGAACATCTCCGTAACACTATCAAAAGGCTGGAGCTGTTGACCAAACTGAATCAAATAATCTTTGGTGATTTTGTGCTCGATCTCTGGATACTGTTTGGATGCTTGAATTAAACAGTAAAATCTAGCTGCCACATGATCCCAGCCTGCGTCCTTCAAGGGTTCATATTGCTGCTGGCGAAATTCATCGACGTTTAAACCTAAAGTTTTCACTAGCTCATCGAAAGTATCCGGGGCCAGCGTGCCGTCAAAGTCAAACACAATTCCAATGCGGTTACAGACAGGCTTAGTCGCTTGGGGTTTGGTGAGATGAGTCTCTTGTCTTTGTGGCATCACTATTCTCTCGGCTCTACTTTCTGAGTTTGCTCTAGCTGCTTTGATGCTTTAAACAGCGCTGTTCACAGCAGCTTATCCACTTCGTTCCTGGCTCTACACTCCACCTGAGCCGACCAGGCCAGTGAGCTGTAATAAATAAGTCACTGCAAATCCAGCAAAAAATAGTCCTGCTAAAGTCGTAGCCCAGAAGCTGAGCGGATCAGGCTGTAGCTTCTTCGGTAGCATCTGGTGGTTGAGATATAAAGTCAGCCCAGTGACGACTGGGATATGCGAGGCTTCAATGGCTCCAGCGGTTTGAAGTAACCCCACAGGTTTGCCAAAAAGCAGATACCCACCAATGGGGAGTACTGCCAGCAAGGTGGCAATGTAGAACTTGCGTAGGAATTTTTCGTTGGTCCAGCGACCACCCCGAACCCCAAACCCTTGCAGCAAAATCTGGGTGCCATCGGCAAACATCCGTCCGAACCCATCTTGCACAGACATGGTAGTACTGCAAAAGGTGATAAAGACGATCGCGACCATAAACCAGAAGCCAAAAGGCCCCCAAAGATCTCCTAAGAGGCTCCCCAAGGTTTCTGCAATCTGATTTTCTCTGGGTACTAAGCCCTGGGGACGCAACAGTTCTGCTCCCAAAATTAGAAACGATAGGGCTGCCAATAAGGCTCCTACGACAGCGAGGGTATTGGAGAAGGTCATCAGACTGAGCCATCCCTGTAACCGCTGTCGTTGATCGCGATCGAGCTGCTTAAAGTCAATCGGTTCTTCGCGCTTGTTAGTAGCAGCACCGTAACCTCTAGCACCAATCCAGTAGGAGTACCACATAATTCCAGCGGCCCCCGCTAGCATGAACCCCAACCAAGGTAGGATTTCTTGATACTGGACATCTTGAGGAATTTGAGGAACTAACCCGCCTGAAAGTTGTTTCAGGTTGGGGAAGACAAAAACGGCAGCAGCCACCACGGCTATGGTGCGCCCGATGCCGATATAGGATGAAGCTTTTTCGACGCCATCGTATTGCCCCAGAAAGACGATCGCGGCTGTCACCACAATGATGATTACTGTCCAAGGTTGGGCGGTACCTCCGGTCATAAAAATTAGTGCGGTTCCAGCGGCTCCTGCCATACCCGCCACCGTAGCGATCGCCACCACAAACTGAGGCACCAAAATCAACCAGATGGCCCAGTTCTTGGGTCCAGGTAGCCGCTTAAAGCCTTCTAGAATTGTGACCCCGGTGCAAACGGTAAACCTGCCAACTTCACGGTTGATAAACCATTTTAGGACTACTGCCGCTAGGAGTGCCCACAATAGCGTATAGCCATAGAGCGCTGCAATTCGGGGAGTGAACAGTAACTCACCAGAGCCAGCGGCAGATAGCATCCAGAGGAAGCTAGGCCCTAACCATTTCAGCCAATCTCGTCCTTGAGGCGGTTTAGGAACTTGCGGCTGTGGCTCATCGGTAGATTGAGTGATAGTTTGTATGTGTTGCTCACCGTTCATTTGACTCTTTGCTCCTATGGGGATTTAGCTCAGCGCAGGCTCAAGCTCAGCTCGCTTAATTTCAATACAGTTGTTATTAAAGGAAAGGGGCTGTCCATCCATGTAGACCTGCCCTAACGTCAGACCATGCACCTGCAACCGTATTCCTTTATAGGGAAAGGCATAGTCTCCCTCTTGCTGCCAAGTCAATTCCAGATGGTTTGGTTGTGGCTTTAGGCAAAAGTGGTTGCTCCGCCACTCTCTGTAGCCATCCCCAGCGTCACTATAGATACGGCCCTCGCAGTATCCTGATGCTGAAGGATAGAGGTGTAAAATCAACTGATGGTTTTCTTGTGTGGGTATAATGCTGCCTACCTTGACCGAAAGTGGCAGTTCTTCTAAGGGTGCTGTGAGTTGAATAGAGCGATCGCCCGTATGCAATCTATCCTGCTCAAATTCATATCACTCTCCCTGAGGCAGCTTGACAGTACAAGAATTCGCACCTTGCTGCACAATGGGGCACACTAACAAAACATCGTCCAAAAGAAACGCATCCTCAATGCTTCAAAACTCCGCGTCTTCTGGAGCGACTCACCAAAGCGGACGGACTAAAGGAGAGCAATGTTGATGGGCTTCTCAAGCAAGAGTATAAAAATAGGGTTCTAGACGTTGACGCAATTGCAAAAAATTACGTAAAGTTTGATGAAACGCATCTCTAGTGCTGCCTGCTTAGCGAAATTCATAGCACTTATATACAGGTGCTGTGGTCACTTGCTCAATATAGAGTTGGATGGGCCGGGCAGTATTACCATTCAACCCATCCTCTAATCACTACACCGTTTGACCGCCATCAACGACTAGGGCGTGCCCAACAGCGAAGGAAGATGCATCTGAACATAGCCAGACGACGGCATTGGCAATTTCTTCGGGTTGACCCATCCTGCCAATTGGTTCCTGCGAGATCACTCGTTCTCGTCCTTCGGAAGTGCCGCCGCTGAAGCGATCCATCATTGGGGTGTCGATGATTCCGGGACACACAGCGTTGATGCGAATGTTCTGCGCGGCGTAGTCGAGTGCGGCTGCCCTGGTCAGTCCGACCACGCCGTGCTTTGCAGCCACGTAAGCAGCTTGACCTTTGAAGCCTTTGACTCCAGCACCTGAAGAGGTATTCACGATCGCACCGCCCCCTTGTTCAAGCATCAGCGGAATTTCGTACTTCAGGCACAGAAACACACCGCGCAGGTTAATGTTGACGATGCGATCCCAATCTGCCTCATCCAGTTCAGCAGTCGCCGCTATCTTCTGTTCCACGCCAGCGTTGTTGAAGGCAAAGTCCAACCGCCCGAAGGTTTCGATAGTTTTGTCCAGAGCCGCTTTCACGTCCTCGGCTCGCGTTACGTCACATCTAACAGCAAGCACCCGTCCGCCGAGGTCTTCGATCATGCGGGTCGTTTCCTGATTGCCCTGTTCTGAGATGTCAGCGACCACCACATGAGCGCCGTCGCGTGCAAACGCTAGCGCTGTAGCTCGACCAATGCCGTTTGCGGCTCCGGTGACAAAGGCTACCTTGCTTGTAAAGTTCTGATTGTTCATGGGATTTTTTACCTTGTTTCTTGCTTCACCCTATTTCAGATGTTGGGTGAAAAAGGATGTGAGCTTGTCAAAGGGGATCAAGTTCACCCGGTCGTACAAATCGACGTGTCCCGCATTCGGCACCCAAACGATCTCCTTCGGTTCGACCGCGCGGTTGTAGGCGTCCTCGCTGAACTCCCGGGAGTGGGCGTCGGTACCGGCGATAAAAAGCAGGGGACGATCGATCTCCTCGATCCGTTCAAGCGGGTAATAGTTCATGAACCGTACAACGCTGGCCATCGTCGGCTTCGTCGTCCGCGCCGGAGACGAGCCTTCTGGTGTGAATTCACCCCGAGGAGTCCGGTAGAAGTCGAAGAACTCGCGCTGGACCGGGTCGGTGCTCGCCGTCAGTTCGTTCGTCGTTCCACCCACGTAAGTAGTCTCGCCGCCCGTGAACTCCACGTAACGCTGCTCCGCCGCCGCCACGATCATCTGCTGCCTTTGCTCGACGGTCACCGACTTTCTGAGCCCGTTGCGAGCCGCCGCGCCCATGTCGTACATGCTCACCGTCGCGACGACCTTAATGCGGGGGTCGATCTTGGCGGCGCTGATGACGAAGCTACCGCTGCCGCAGATTCCGAGGCCGCCGATCCGCTCCCGATCGACGAAGGGCCGGGTGCCCAGGAAGTCCACCGCCGCGCTGAAGTCCTCGGCATAAATCTCTGGCGCGACGAGGTTTCGCGGATTCCCTTCGCTTTCGCCCCAGAACGACAGGTCGATGGCTAAGGTGACGAATCCCTGTTCAGCCAGTTTTTGGGCATACAGATTTGAGCTCTGTTCTTTGACTGCGCCCATTGGGTGCCCGACAATGATTGCTGGATTCTTAACGTTCTGATTTAAGGTTTTGGGAATGAAGAGATTCCCGACAACCTGCATGTCGTATTGGTTTTTGAACGTAACTCTCTGCATCGTCACCTGGTCGCTCTTGTAGAAGTTGTCCGCCCCCTCGACCACAGCAGACTGCTGCACGGGTGCTTGGGCGGTCCCACTCGAGACGTTTGTTTTGTCGAGTGCAAATGCTGCTGTTGTGCAGATTGCACTCATCAAAAGGGTTGGGATTAGAGCGCGGTGTTTCATTGGGTTCTTCATAGGTGTAGATGGACTTATCTAGAGGGTTAGCTTCGGTTCGACTCGTTACGCACTGACGTTTCTATTGAATTCGCTTGATTGTCACGTCTACAGAACCAGGCACATTCAATGCCTCGATGCCACTATCTATTTTTCCGAGAATCACGAGTCCGTTTGAGTATTCAAAATCTCGGTAATAGATCGCCAAATTTCCCCAGGGAGCGTAATACGCAATATCTCCAACAGACGGGTCACTGCCTGGGGGCGCATCTTCTGTCGATAATCTTCTGGGTAGATTGCTGACTTTTTCGGTACTCGCGTGGTCTTCTAACATCAGCGTTAAAGGCAGCAGGGAAACAAAATCCTGAGTTGTTTTGCTGTCAATCAACGTGGCTGTAACAACTTGGTCTTCGAGCGTGATGTTAATCTTCATACTGTTTGCCCGCTCGGTTGATATTTCAGTTGGTATCGTTGACGGGGTGCTGATGGTCATACTGTTGTCGGCACGACAGGCTGAATAGCTCAGTGACATCGTTAGGGCGAGAACCAAAATCAGCATTCTTTTCTGACAATTTTTCCCTTGATAGGAAACCATCTCAAAGGCATTAAGATCTTCCTTCATACTGCTCGTCGCTGACCTGTTCCATCCAGTCCACAACCTTGCCGTCGAGTTGTTCGTGAATGGCGATATGGGTCATGGCTGTAGTTGCCGTAGCTCCGTGCCAGTGTTTTACACTTGGCGGAATCCAGACAACATCACCAGGTCTGATCTCCTGAATTTGACCGCCCCATTGCTGCACCCAGCCAGACCCAGCCGTCACGATGAGGGTTTGCCCCAGGGGATGGGTGTGCCACGCTGTGCGCGCACCAGGCTTGAAGGTGACACGTGCGCCAGAGGCGCGTGATGGATCGTGCACCGGAAACAGAGGATTGATGCGGACAGACCCCGTGAAAGAGTCGGTAGATCCTTCAGTGGAAGACTGCGAACCATTCCGAGTGATTTCTACGGTTGGGGGGCGATCGCCAGATGAGGCTTGAGTATGGCCTACCTGCGCAAACCCTAAAGTTAATAGGGGAAATGCCATGACCGGGAGCGTGAGCCGTTTCATTTTTTATTCCTCTATGTTTTTGCTTCGTCATGCAAAGCTTTCCCACAGCGACCCATGCCTGCCGTGGATTTGATGATGCTTCTCGTGCAATCGCAAGAAGCGCTTAACTAAATAAACCTGAGTGTTCTCTTGAAGAGAAATCCAGACGCTTACAAGCAGCCGGAATCACGTTTCATTGCTTTAACCTCATTCTAGGAAGCCTCGAAGGCAAGCAATAGGACGATTGTCTAGGATGGTTGTACAATCCTGCAAACTTGCACCCGCTTCAATTCAAGTCACGCTAGATTTTTTACAGGCTTAGCTGTCAAACCCTTGTCTTTACCTTGATGTGTCCATAAATCTATTTGAACAGGCACAAGAAATGAATGCTGCAAGAACGAGTGAAAAGTCTAGTAGAGCGTTGATGAATGACCCTCAGGCAAAGCGTGAGGTAGAACGAGCGCAAGCCAACCGAGAGGAACTCACGGAGCGAATGGCCCAAGCGATTCGTACTGATGGAGCGATCGAGCCGCTGAAAGGATTGCACTTTTACCGTGCCTCTTCCCCTTCGGAATGCTTTCATAGTGTCTCGATTCCTGCCTTTTGTGTGATTGCTCAAGGCAGCAAAGAAGTCCTTCTGGGCAGCGATCGCTATCAGTACGACCCCATGCATTATTTGCTGGGGACGGTCGAGCTGCCGATTGCCAGCCGAATTCTAGAAGCAACCCAGGAAAAGCCGTACCTGGGTCTCCGTCTCGATCTCGACCCTGCCCTCGTTGGCTCAGCCATGGTTGAGGCAGGCTATCCCTCAGCCCAAAGGAGTGCTAGTGTCAAAGCGATCGATGTCAGTCCACTAGATGCAAATCTGTTAGACGCGGTGGTTCGGCTTGTCAGGCTGCTCGATTCTTCGGCTGAAGCGTCTGTGCTTGCACCCCTGATTAAGAGGGAGATTATCTACCGATTGTTGATGGGAGAGCAAGGAAATCGGCTGCGTCAGATTGCCGTACTGGGTGGCTACACCCACCACATTGCCAGAGCCGTTGATCGTCTGCGGAAGGACTTTAACCAACCGCTGCGGATTGAAGACATCGCCCGAGAGCTTGGCATGAGTATCTCAGGCTTTCACCATCACTTCAAGTCGGTTACTGCTATGAGTCCGTTGCAGTTTCAGAAACAACTGCGACTCCAAGAGGCTCGCCGTCTGATGCTGGGGCAAAACCTGGATGCTAGCAGTGCTGCCTACCACGTGGGATATGATGATGCCTCGCACTTCAACCGGGAGTATAAGCGGCTCTTTGGTACGCCACCGATGCGCGATGTGGAACGGCTGCGAGAAGCAGCTAGGGAGATTGTTAATTCAATCTGATCTCCTCGAGACGTTCTAATCGTGCCAAAAATCATTACAACATGGTGGAGATAGCTCTGTGTAACGCACCCCATGCTGAATGTTTCTGTGCCCTAGATGGTGCTAATCGAGCATGTATCATGCCCATCATTGATGAGCTTGTAACCGCACCCATGTTGATAAGACAGCAAAATCATTGTGGCATCGCGATATTCATAGAACCCAAGGCGCAACAACATTACCGAAAATGACTCATTTCGGCATTGTAGAAATTGCAATCGCTTGCAGGCACAACCGTTGAGGCATACTACAAACAATATGCCCTTGTTTGTTTTCGGCAATGTTCCTCGCAAACCCAGAAATCAAAAGTTCGCGGTGATGTGAAACTGCTCCACCACTATCCCTAGCGATCGCTCCTCTTATTCAAACATTCTTGAAATAGGCGAACAATGGCTACGGCTTCAGCTTCAGAGGCATTGGCGATCGCGTTTTGTAGTAGTGCTTGGGCCTCAACTAGTGTTTCCCTCGCTTCTGGGTCTTCGTACAGTTGAATGAGTTCAGCTAGTCGAGCCAGCATACCAGCACACTCTTCTCTACCCGTTGTCATAGGCGATCGCTCACACTGTTGCTAGCAATGCCTCTACCTTACTGATGCGCTGCTGTAATTTCTCAATTTCCTTACCTAACGCTTTGATACGCTTACCCCGAGCGATCGCCGCTTCGTACTCTGCCACCTCAAATGCTTTGAGATACCTGGATTTCTTACCGTCAAAGATAGGGTTACGGCTTCTAACTTGCCAGTAGAGATTCTCAGTCCTGGCAGGGCCACCAGCAGCACTGTGGGCAACCCAACAATCAACCAGCACCTCACCTTGGGGTTGAGCCGAGATACGTGAAATTTTTTATTATATCGGACTCAAACTCATTGCAAACCTGGCTTTCAGCAGTTGCTCAAGAACAAAGCTGCTCGTATTGAATAGTTGCTTGTCACGCAGCTATTCAAGATGAACAGCTATAGTGCGACACGCCACCCGTATTAAAAAACGCCTTAGGTCTTAGACGATAGTATTTATCTTCTACGTCTTGTGATTGCTCATCATATGGATAGCTAAGGACTTCTTGCAACTCTTTAACTAAAGTATAGTCACCTTGCATGGCTTGTTGGTAGGCAGGGGCAATCAACCACTCTCGCCATGTGTATTTTGGGTTCGTCTGTTTCATCTTTGTTGATATCTCAGCCAAATTGCCGTCGTTAATGACGAGGTCGCGCCAGCTTTTTAGCCAAGATTGCCATTGTTCATCGAGTTGTGGTGAAGTTTTAACGTAGAAGCTTTTTTCCAATGCTGAGATATCATCTGGTATATGGGATAACTCGCGGAAGAAAATGGTGTAATCTACCTCTGAGCCAGTCATTAACTGCATTAATTCTTCAAATAGCTTTGGGTGATATTCAGTCAAGCCAAGTTTGTCCGCCCACATTTTTTGGATTTGTTTTTGCATGGCTTCTGAAAAGTCGCGGCCTACTTGGTCGAACTGTTCTAATGCTTCAGCATCTTCTGTAAGTAGCAGTCTCACTGCTTTCCAAAACATGTAATAATTTGCTTCTGCTGCAATGGGCTGATTGAAGAATGAAAAGTGCTCGCCGCCACCAGTCCAAGGTTGAAACCAAGGGTCAAATTTTTCACAAAATCCAAAGGGTCCATAGTCTAGGGTAAAGCCTCCAGCAGCGCAGTTGTCACTGTTAAAATTACCCTGGCAATAACCAACACGTAGCCAATTAGCCACCAGTGAAGTGAGACGCTGGCGAAATAGCTTAGCCAACTCAACTAATTGATCGGCAAAACCAAGGCTTTGATTAATGTCGCTTTTGTACTCTCGCTCAATTAAGTGCGACACGATCATGCTCAACTCTTCTAATGCTTTTGGATGAGCATTGCTGCGAGTGCGGCGGGCAAATAACTCTAGCTGACCAACGCGCAAAAAGGAGGGTGCAACGCGAGTTGAAATGGCCACAGGATTGTCCACCAAAACATCAGGGTCAATCGAGTAGGAGTCTTGAGAATACCAAGGCCGGGTAACAGTCTCAGATTTAGAAACGTACAGTGTCAAAGAGCGCGATGTTGGCACACCTAACGCTTGCATATAGTCTTGCGCTAGAAACTCACGCACACTTGATCGGAGGACAGCGCGCCCGTCGGCACCCCGGCAATAAGGCGTTGGGCCACCCCCTTTCAATTGCATTTCCCAGCGCTGTCCATTGATGATTCCTTCAAATACAGATATCGCTCGACCATCGCCATAACCATTACCCGTACCAAATGGACATTGTTGGGTATATTCGGTGCCATAAATCGACAGGGCATAACCCGTCGCCCAGCCCACTTGACGCATCGGCTCATGGGTAGCAGAGAGATCACCAGAAAATACACGGCGAAATTTTTCATTAAGCGCCAGTCCATCGCTCAACCCAAGTTCCTTAAAAAAAGTGCGGCTATGAGCTACATATTCTGGGTCTGCAAGCGGCGTGGGTGTCACAGGTACGAAATGACCAGAAAAAACCTGGCGGGCCCGGTGATCATCACCATCTCCAGTGGCATCAGGATCGGCATTTAAGGTATCCATCAGAGAATAATCCGCCAATTGCACAAACTCATCGAAGGTCGTTACACAAGGCTCAGCAGAGGGTTTAGAGGGATATGGCATTGTTGCTAGCGCCGATATTGTCGGGAAGGATTCATGTTTAATTGAGGACTTTGCAGAGGCTAACATATTAAATGTGAAGCTTTCCAGACTAGCCCGACTTATTAGTGGAGGTGATTGAAGCAGACCACCTTGAATTCCTTGGGTACCACCGGAGGAATCTGCTCATCTGAGCTTCAGCGCTACAAACAACCGAATAGCTGCCTGCCCAGCAAACAGTCAATGCTTTCATTTCGGTCGCCACAAACCCTATCCAGCAAAGCTTTGATGCCTATATGATAAATTTTTACACGTATCTCGGATCGATGCCATATAGCAAAATTAATGATCCTAGAGCCTGCTGGACAGCGATCCTCGATTAGGTTGAACTTAAATATCTAGATTTCAATAGATCAAAAACTGAGAGCCGCGATCGCCCCCTCCAGTTGCAGCTCCGATACTTCCAGATACCGCTGGAGTGCCTGTAAGCTGCGGTGGCCTGAGATTTCCTGAATCACCCGCAGCGGCACCCCCGCACTACTCATCCGGGTTAGAGCCGTCCGTCTAAAACTGTGGGTACTGACTCCCACCAGCCCCAGGCGATCGCACATCTCCCGCAGAATCTCATCGGCTGACTTGGGGTTGATGTGCCCGCGCCCGTGCCGTCCGGGGAAGAGGTACTGCTTGCCCGCCCCGGCGCGGTACGTCTCCAGGTATTCCTTGAGAACCGAATTGACCGGAATCTGGCGCGTCTCGTGCTTCCCTTTCGTGTTGGCCTTGGGGAGCGTCATCTTAGTTCTGACCCCCGCTGCGTCGTAAGCATCGGTCGTGAGCATCGAGCAAGCTTCACTGATGCGGCATCCAGTGTAAAGGCAGATGCCAAAGAGGGCACGATCGCGATCGCCTTCCAATGCCTCAAACAATTTTGCAATTTCGTCGGATGTTAAAACTTTGGCTTGGCCATGTCCATCTACCTTCATCTCACCAACCTCATTCTTGGTCTTTAGACTAAAGCGGCTCCTCGACGGTTATGGCAACAGGGACCGTTCCGTCCGCCCGGTCCGTTACAGTGCGTGGTTATCCCGCACTGGCTTCCGCGCGCCCCGACCAGTAATTTGCGATCGCCTGATCAATCTCGTCGCGTTGAAACTCGTCGGTCTCGCGCTTCAGCTCCAAATAGCTCAC
>NZ_JAMPKN010000070.1:0-12450 GCF_039962155.1 Trichocoleus desertorum AS-A10
CGGTTTTTTTGAATATGGCGATCGCCATTACGGATACTCTAGGCAAAATCCATGCGGCTCATGTCATCCATAAAGATATTAATCCTGGCAACATTGTCTTTAATCCGAGGACTGGCGTGGTCAAAATCATTGATTTTGGTATTGCCACTCGCTTCAGCCGCACCAATCCCACCTTCAAAAGTCTCTATCTTCTAGAAGGAACCCCCGCCTATTTGTCGCCAGAGCAAACCGGACGAATGAACCGGATGCTTGACTATCGCACCGACTTTTATTCACTGGGTGCAACCTTCTACGAACTGTTGGCGGGACAATTACCGTTTCCCACTACAGATCTCCTAGAGCTAGTCCACTGCCACATTGCCAGACCGCCGACTCCCCCGCATGAATTGAACGCAACGATTCCCCAACCTGTTTCAGATCTGATTTTGAAACTGATGGCAAAGAATGCGGAGGATCGCTATCAAAGTGCTTGGGGCATCAAAGCAGATCTAGAACGCTGTGCCCAGCAACTGGCAGAAGTGGGTTTAATTGAACCGATGCCATTGGGTCTGCAAGATGTTTCCGAGCAGTTCCGCATTCCTCAAAAACTGTATGGGCGAGAAGCGGAGATTGCAGCATTATGGGTGGCGTTTGACAGAGTGGCAGGGAGTAAGGCAGTCCGTGAAATGATGCTGGTCTCTGGTTACGCTGGCGTTGGCAAAACAGCATTGGTACAGGAACTCTTTAAACCGATCACCGCAAAGCACGGCTATTTTATCTGGGGTAAATTTGACCAATTTGGGCGCAATATTCCCTACAGCGCGATCGTCGATGCCCTGCAAAAATTGGTGCAGCAACTCTTGAGTGAACCGGATGAGCAGGTGGAAGTGTGGCGATCGCGCCTGCTCACTGCTCTGGGCAGCAACGGACAAATCATCATTGATGTCATCCCCGAAGTTGAGTTAATCATTGGCAAGCAGTCGCCTATACCCGAAGTTGGAGCAACTGAGGCACAGAATCGCTTCAATCTCACGTTTCAGAGGTTTGTGCGGGCGTTTTGTGCCAAAGAGCATCCCCTAGTCATTTTCTTAGACGATCTACAGTGGATCGATTCTGCGACGTTGAAGTTAATCGAACTCATCTTACTTGATGAGCAAATCCAGTATCTGTTTTTGATCGGAGCCTACCGAGATAACGAACTGACTCCAACGCATCCGTTGGTCTTAACGCTAAAGAGCATGCGAAACCAGAGAGCAGTACTTCAGGAAATCACCCTGACCCCCTTAACCCTGGAACCGTTAACTCAATTGGTGGCTGAGACATTACATCACAATCCTGATACCGTTCGTTCCTTAACCCAAGTTGTGTTGCGTAAAACCGAGGGCAACCCTTTCTTTGTTGGTGAATTTTTGAAGCTGCTGCATAGCGAAAACCTGTTGACCTTTGATGCTCAACAGTTGAGTTGGCAGTGGAACCTGGCTGAGATTGAAGCTCAAGATATCACGGATAATGTGGTGGAGTTGCTGCTGCGTCAGTTGCAGAAATTGCCGGAATCAACACAGCAAGTTCTCTCCATCGCTGCTTGTGTTGGGTCTGAGTTTGATTTAGAAACGTTAGCCATCATTTGCGAAAAATCACCGAAAGCAATTTTTCAGGATTTATTAACAGCAATACAAGCAGGATTAATTCAACCTCTGTCTGACTTGGACGAAGATTTGTTAGTTCAAGAGTATAAGTTTCTGCACGATCGCGTTCAGCAAGCGGCCTATGCTTTGATTGATGATTCGCAGAAACAGGTTGTTCATCTCCAAATCGGTGGCAATTTGCTCGAAAAAACTTCACCAGATCAACGATCCGAGCGGTTGTTTGAAATCATCGATCATCTCAATCAAGGACTTGAGCTAGTCACTGCTCGATCAGAACGAACTGAAATTGCCAGATTGAATTTAATGGCAGGTCAGAAAGCAAAGGCAGCAACGGCTCATGAAGCAGCTTTTAAGTATTTCACGACAGGGCTTAAACTTCTCAATTCAGAGAGTTGGCAGCGTGAGTATGACCTTACCTTAGCGCTGTACTCAGAAGCAGCAGAAGCGGCGTATCTCCAGGGTTGCTTTGATGAGATGGAACAGTTGGTAGAAGTGGTACTCGATCGTGCCAAAACAGTGGTTGATAAAGTGCAGGTTTACCATAGCAGCATTCAAAGATATTTGTCACAGGGCAACCTGAAAGAAACACTCAAAACTGGGTTGGAAGCGTTAAAGCTCTTGGGAATAGATTTAATAGAAAATCCAAGTCAGGCAGATGTTCAAAGGGAATTGGAGTCAACGGCTGCACTACTCGCTGAACGAGAAATCAAAGACTTGACTAATTTACCAGAGATTGCTGCACCAGAACCACTGGCAGCTATAACAATCCTAGCGAATATAGGATCTGCTGCATTTATAACGTTACCAGCACTGTGGATACTGATTATATGCAAAACGGTAAATTTATCAATCAACTACGGTAATACTATCTGGTCACCGATGTATTATGCTGCCTACGGATTTGTTCTATGTGGAGTTGTTCAAGACATTGAACTCGGCTATAAATTTGGTCAATTGGCTCTTAGCTTAGCAGAACGATTGAATACCAAAAGAGGCAAGGCTAGAACCCTAAGGTTTTCGGGTACCCATATCATGCAATGGAAGGTGCATCTTAGGAACATAATACCCATGCTGGCTGATGCCTATCAAAGTGGAGTAGAAACTGGAGACTTTGAATGTGCTGGTTATGCTGCCTATAACGTATGCTATAACTCGTTTTCTGCTGGAGAGGAACTCACCCAACTGGAACAAAAAACAGCAACCTATAGCAAAGCGACCAATCAAATCAGACGGGAAAGCCCCTCGAATTGGCTTGCAATAGTGTGGCAGACTATTCTTAATTTGTTAGATAGGTCTGAGAATCCCAGTCGCTTAGTTGGTCGGGTGTGTAATGAAGAGAAGGCGTTATCACACGCTATTGCAGTTAAAGATGGAACTGTAATTCAAATACTCTATTTACACAAAGTCATACTGTTTTATCTATTTGAAGAACATCATCAAGCTGTACAAACCGTCGTTGTGGCAAGTCAACATTTTGAAGAGGTGTCAGCAATAATAAGTCTACCTATATTCTGTTTCTATCATTCTCTAGCGCTTTTGAGCCTATCACCTGATGCTTCAAACTCTGAAAAAGTAGTTTGGCTAAACTGTGTTAATACCAACCAAGAAAAAATGCAGAAATGGGCAGAGCACGCCCCAATGAATTATTTACATAAATTTTATCTAGTCGAGGCAGAGAAAGCGCGAGTCTTAGGGCAGTTTCTTGAGGCTGAAGAGTTTTATGAACAGGCGATTCAAGGAGCCAGAGAAAATGAATATATCCAGGAAGAGGCGTTAGCATACGAATTGGCTGCAAAACATTATCTAGCGCGAGGTCGGGAAAAGATTGCTCAGCTCTACATGAAAGAAGCACACTACTGCTATGAAAGATGGGGCGCAACTGCTAAAGTCAAAGATTTAGAAAAACGCTATCCACAACTACTTAATTCCAACCTGATTCGGCAATCGAACTCAATCTTGACCGCTAAAACGACTCTTCATCCGACTGCGGCAATCGATTTGGCTGCGGTAATGAAAGCAGCTCAAGCTCTTTCAGAAATAATCCATCTCGATCAATTGATCGCCACGTTAATGCAGGTGGTGATAGAAAATGCCGGAGCCGAAACAGGCGTTCTAGTGCTCCTGGAAGACGATCGACTCACTGTGGTGGCTCAGTGTAGTGGGAGTAGACAGTGCAACCTGGAAAAGATCGCTGTTACTGACTGTGCAACGATTCCTGTCCCCGTCATTTACTCAGTAGAACGTACTCAAGAAACTCTGGTGTTTGATGATGCAGTCAGCGAACCATCTTTTTTGACTGATCCTTACATTCAAAAGCAACAGACGCGATCGCTCCTCTCTATGCCAATTCTCAAGCAAAGTCAGATGATCGGCATCCTTTATCTGGAGAACAATCTCAGTACTGGAGTGTTTACCCGCGATCGCTTACAAGTCCTCAAACTGTTGATGGCTCAGGCAGCAATTTCACTGGAGAATGCTCGGTTATATGAACAGTTAGCAGACTATACCGAAACATTGGAAAGGAAGGTAGAAGAGCGAACTCAATCCCTACAGCAGGAAATTGCTGAACGTCAACAGACCGAAGCCGCATTGAGACAAAGTGAAGCGAATTATCGTAACCTGCTACAAACCGCGAATTCCGTTATCATTCGCTATGATCCGCAAGGACGAATTCGATACATCAACGATTATGGGGTGAAACTCTTGGGCTATGAAGAACATGAGATTTTAGGGCGAACCTTATTTGAAACCATCATTCCAGACATCGAAACCTCTGGACGCGATATGAGACCCATGGTCCACGATTTACTTCGTAATCCTCAATCGTACCCGCAGGGCGAAGGTGAAAATCTGTGTCGAGATGGACGGCGAGTTTGGATGGTTTGGTCGAATCAAGCCATCTTCAATGAACAGGGAGAGGTCGTTGAAATCTTATCGGTTGGCAATGACACCACCCAGCGTAAACAAGCAGAAGAGGCTTTACAAGCTTCAGAGAAAGAGCTGCAAACTTTAATTGCGGCAATTCCCGACCCGTTGTATGTCCTAACTGCTGAAGGGCAAGTACTCGATGCAGTCGAGAGAGAGCCCAATCAGTCATGTAAACCAATCGAGGAGCAGATTGGTAAAACACTGCATCAACTCCTTGTCAAGGAACAAGCCGATGAATTCCTGAGTTGCATGCAGCAGGTGCTGAGAACCCAACAAGCCCTCACCGTTGAATACAGCCACTGGAAAGCTGGACGAGAAATCTGGTTTTCGGTTCGCATTGCCCCGATTCGGCACGAGCAGGTGATTTGGTTAGTGCGAGATATTACGGCGCTGAAGCAAGCAGAAGAAGCCTCAATTTTAGAGGAGCGCAACCGCATGGCACGCGAAATTCACGATACACTCGCTCAGGCGTTTACAGGTATTCTGGCTCAGGTGGGTGCTGCAAAACAGGTGCTCACGGATGATGTAGAAGCAACTGGGGCACATCTAGACCTGATCAAAGAATTGGCACGAACTGGACTGACTGAAGCACGGCGATCGGTCGTCGCGCTGCGTCCTCAGCTTTTGGAAGAAGGCAATTTACAGAGCGCTCTCCATCGTCTCATCGCTCAAATCAGAACTGCCGCAATGGATACTACTTTGCACTATGAGATCGAAGGGGCAGTGTATGCTCTCCCCACTGAAGTCGAGAGTAACCTACTGCGGATGGGGCAGGAAGCATTAACCAATGCGATTAAACATGCCAATGCTGACGAAATTCGAGTGGAGCTAATCTACGATCGCGATCAGGTTTGCTTGCGCGTGAAAGACAATGGACAGGGTTTTGGAGTTGGGAGTATTCCATCCTTTGAGGGTTTTGGCTTACTCGGCATGAGCGAACGGGCAGAGCGCATCGGCGCACAACTGACGATTTGGAGTCAACCTGGACAAGGAACAGAGATTATTGTCACCGTCAACCCTTGAGTGAGCATCACGATGAGCCAAGCCACGCCCATTCGGGTTTTAATTGCGGATGATCACGCCATTTTTCGGCAAGGATTAGCCACGATTATTGACCGTGCCCCAGATATGCAGGTGATTGCCCAAGCCGAAAATGGGGAACAGGCGATCGCGCTATTTGGGGAACATCAACCGGATGTTACACTCATGGATTTGCGAATGCTGGAAGTGGAAGGAGTTGCCGCCATCGGTGCAATTTGTGCTGCTGCTAAATCGGCTCGGATTATTGTCCTGACCACTTACGATAGTGACGAAGATATCTATCGGGGATTGCAGGCAGGCGCCAAAGGATATCTATTGAAAGAAACTGAACCAGACGAGCTTCTGAATGCCATTCGTACCGTTCATCGGGGTCAGAAGTATATTCCGTCCGATGTAGGAGCAAAGTTAGTACAGCGCCTCAGCAATCCAGAACTGAGTGAAAGAGAACTAGCAGTACTCCGCTCACTCGCACAGGGAATGAGCAATGCCGATATTGCGACTGCTTTGAGTATCGGTGAAGGCACTGTCAAATCTCATGTTAATCGGATTTTGAATAAGTTAGATGTCAGCGATCGCACCCAAGCGGTGATTGTTGCCGTCAAACGCGGCATTGTTAGTTTGTAGGATGTACTTTCGATCAAATTCAGCTTCTAACTTAAGTTAGAGTCAGCCTTCTACTTTGCGATCGTACAGTTACTCTATCAATTTGTACTGTAAAAGCGTTAACTCACTATAGACGACGGCTTGAAAGCGATCTCCTATATTGAACTTATTCCGAAAGAAGCTGAGTACTAGAACTGGACACGCCCCAGATAGCTAGGAAAAAACGACATTGATTGAATTTGAATCAAGAAGGAGACAAACCCATGAGCAACACCATCGACACAATGATCGATCCCAATGACAGCGTGCTGCTGCTGATTGATCATCAGAGCGGACTCTTCCAACTTGTGCATGACATTGAACTCCTAGTCCTCCGCGCCAATGCCACCCCAATGCGCGGCATGTGCCGTGCGGAAAAGACCTTACAGGAGTAATGAAATGAAAGGCAATCAAACAATCAATGCAACAGAACAGAGCCGCCGAGACTTTGCTGGGCGCGCTGGCTGAGCAGAGTTTGACGTTATCATCGTCGGTGGCGGATCCGCCGGCGCAGTGCTGGCCAATCGCCTGAGTGCTGATCCATCTCGCCGTGTCTTGCTGATCGAAGCGGGCAAGGCCTATCCCCCAAACGCCTATCCCGACCCAGTCCGCCGCCAGGACCTAGTGGGTGGCGATCCGCAGCACGACTGGGGCTTTTACAGCGAGCCTGGCGTGCTGGGCAGAAGGCTTCAGCTCAACCGCGGCAAGGTGCTGGGTGGCTCGTCTGCCATCAACGGTGCAGTGGCGATGCGGGTGCCGAAATACGACCACGATCGCTGGGCCAAGGCGCATGACCTCGACGCCTTGAACTGGCAAAGCTCGCAGGCCTTCTATCGTTCGCTGGAGCGTACCTCCGGCACTGGCGGCGACGGCCGCGACGGCTGCGTCCCCATCCACCAGCTCGGCGATGAAGAAGTGTCTGACCAGCATCGCGACTTCATCGCGTCGGCACTGGCTGCGGGCTACCAGCGCACATCGGGTTTTACGACGGGGCAGCCGCTGGGCGTTGGTCCCTATGTGATGAATACCCGCATGGGTGTGAGGCTTAACACAGGAATGACCTTGTTGGGCGATGCGGTGCGCGCCCGACCTAATCTGACCATCCGCGACGAGACGCTGGTCGATGCCGTGTTAGTGGAGCATGGCCAGGCCCAAGGCGTCCGACTGGCGGGCGGGGCAATCATCCTAGCCGGTGAAATCATCCTTTCAGCGGGCACCTATGTCAGCCCGGCGATCCTGATGCGTTCCGGCATTGGCCCCTCTGAGGTGCTGCGAGGTCTTGACATCCCGGTCGTGTCCGAGCTGCCGGTCGGTCGCCGTCTACAGGATCACCCGATGGTCCCGACCGTCTGGTCGATTCGCAAGGAAGCAGTAGGCCTTCCGTATCCACCCATAGGGGCAATGCTGTGGACGGCATCCAACCACGCGACGAACGGCGAGGCAGATCTGAACATCAGCACCGCGACCCTGCCCGACGATGGGCAGACTTCCGACGGCGCGATATTCCTGCTGTTCGCTGCGCTCGTGAGACCGCGTTCCGTGGGTTCCCTCACCATCGCCAGCCGCGATCCCTATGCTGCGCCCATCATCGATCTCGGCTTCCTGACGGACAGCAGTGACCGCGAGCGATTGGTCGATGGTGTCGAAGTCATCCGGAACATTGCGCGTCAGCAGCCTTTTGCCGATATGGTGGGTGCAGAACTGGCGCCGGGCGCGGCAAAGAGCGACCGCGCTTCGATCAACGCCGCGCTCGCGACCTCTGTGCAGAGCTATCAGCATCCGACCTCCACTGTACCCATGGGCGGACCGCGCGATGCCGGGGCCGTGGTGGATATTGACGGGCACGTTCGTGGCGTCAAGAGCCTGCGAGTCGTCGATGCCTCGATCTGGCCTGACGTGCCCTCCGTCGCAACGGCTTTCCCGACCATGATGCTGGCCGAAAGCATCGCTGCCCGGATGGCCTAAGAGAAGTACGCAATCAGTGAAAGCAACCCCGCCCGAAAGAGCGATAGCTCTGAGATTTGCCGCAGGGGCAAGTCAACATCATCAACCCCAACTTGGACACAATCACATGAAACAAGATCATCTCACAAGCGACGTCACGCTCGCCACCGCCGCACCCGCACACACGCAAGAGGCTGGCAAGGGTCTGACCGCAGCGCAATTGCTGAAGCGCAGTCTGGACACTTTCCTAGCCAAAGATATTAAGGGCTGGGCTGAACTCTGCGACGAAAACGTCGTCGTCGAATTTCCCTTCGCGCCCGACGTGGCGTCCAGAAAGCTGGTGGGCCGAGCGGCTATCTACGAGTATTTGAAGAACTATCCCAGCGTTATTGACGTGCAGCGGACTCCCACGCTGAAGATCAACTCTACCGATGACCCCAACATGGCTATTGCCGAATGGAGCGTCTCAGGCCGGGTGATCAGTAACGGCAACCCCTATGAAATGAGCTACGCCACGTTTGTGACTGTCAAGAATGGGTTGATCGTCAATTACCGCGAGTACTGGGACCCGATGGCGTTCATGGCAGCCATGAGCGGCGCAAAGTTCTGGTGACCTTGGCGAGTTGCTAAAACCGTTCGTGTTCCTTGACCTAGCCAGTTTTGATGCCACTGTGGGGAACCAAGGGTTCCCCATACACCCGCACTCCGGCATCGCGACGCTGACGTTCATGACTCAAAGTAACTTTCGCTATGTGGACACGACTGGTCAGCAAGGCGTTTTGGCGGCTGGCGGTGTTGAATGGATAAAGGCAGGAAACGGCGTGTGGCACTCGGCACCCCCATTGGCGACACGCAGGTTAAAGGCTTCCAGCTCGGGATCGCCTTGCCCGCTGCGGAAGAAAACACGCCTGCGCAAAGCATCTACCTGGCTCCGTCCGACGTGCCGCAGGAAGGGCCTGTGCGGGCACTGCGTGGGCGCTATGGCGAGGCGCAAAGCACTGGCACAGATGACCTACCTCTCCGTCTCCATACGTCGTAGCCAATGCTTGAATTTCTGTTGACTTTCCATCGCAATATATTCAAAGGAATTTACGTTGATTGGCTACGGATTGTTGCGATCGCGCAGCGTGTGCATAGCACGTATCGCCTTTTCCAACCAATCTAAATAAGTCTGTTCCCGTTGCTTCACTAAGTCCAAAACCAGTCGATGCAGTTTTTGTTCACGCGATGCAGTCGGATTACTCAAAGATAGAGCCTCGATCGCCTCACACTGGGCTAGCTTTTCTTGCCGTGCTTCCAGTTCCTGCTCTAGCAGATACACGATCGCCTCGTTAGGCAACTGAGCCGCCAAATAGAGTTGCACCAGCAATGGCTCTCGCAACACGGGCAACGGATGATGCGTCTGGAGCCATTGGGTTAACTCTGTTTCACCTGCTTTGGTAATTCGGTAAACCTTGCGATTGGGGCGATCGTGCTGAATCTCAACAGTACAGGTAATCCACCCCTGTGACTCCAGTTTGTTTAAAGTCCGATAAATCTGCGCCTGATCTGCTGGCCACAGATGGGAAATGCAATCGTCAAAGCACTCGGTTTTGAGGTCGTAGCCTGTCCGCTCCTGTTGTTGGAGCAGACCCAGAATCACATGGGCAAGAGACATAGGCGGTTTACCGAACGAATAGGGAGGACAAGCCCTACCCATAGAATTTATATCCTTCTATGTTATTATATGATTAATCATATATAAGATAAATCTTATAAATTGTTTGCCTGGAGGCAACTGTATGACAACTCAAACTCAAACACTCCGAACCGTTGCTGGAATCATCAATAGTGTAGAAACGCTTGAAGGAGCAGGCTTCCTGGTGCGTCGTCCCTTTCCTAAGAGCAGTTTCTCTGAGTTTGATCCGTTTCTCCTTCTCGATGAATTGGGTCCTGTGAATCTGAAGCCCGGTCAAGCAAAGGGCGCACCGGATCATCCCCATCGTGGCTTTGAAACCGTCAGCTACGTCCTGAATGGACGGCTGGAACATAAGGACTCGGTCGGTCATGCCGGACTGCTCAATCCCGGTGATGTGCAGTGGATGACTGCTGGGGCAGGCGTAGTGCATTCCGAAATGCCAGAAGCTGAGTTTACCCGCACGGGTGGGCGACTGCACGGCATTCAACTCTGGGTCAACTTGCCGCAGCAGGACAAGATGATTGCTCCTCATTATCAGGAAATTCCATCAGCGCAGATTCCGGTGGCTCAGACCAAAGATGGGTCTGTGACGGTGCGTGTGATTGCGGGAGAAGCGTTGGGGGCGAAAGCGGTGATTGAAACCCGCACCCCGATTATCTACCTGCACTTCACGCTCCAACCGGGAGCAAGCATTGTTCAACCGGTACCGAAAGAGTACAACGCCTTTGCCTATGTCCTCGATGGGGCTGGTTTGTTTAGCACTGAGCAGGAACGGGGTGAGGATGGGCAAATGGTGATTTTTGCACCTGATGGGGAGGAAGTGGCGATAGCCAATCCTACGGATGCCACCCAACCCCTTGATCTACTGCTGATTGCCGGAGTGCCGCTGAATGAACCTGTGGTGCGCTATGGTCCCTTTGTGATGAACACTGAAGCCGAAATCCTGCAAGCGATCGACGATTACCGAAATGGAAGGATGGGACATATTTATGCATAACACGCTTCAACACCGCATGACCCAACATCAACTGCTGACCGATATCCGCATCAAGTTATTGCATTTACATAAACTGTTGTTGGATACAGAGCGTATTCGTTACGAACAGGTGCGCGGGCGGGTTTCTAAAGGTGAATTCCTGCAACTAGTGATCAATCACGATCAATTTGCCTGGTTGCATCACCTCTCAGAATTGATTGTGCAAATTGATGAGTTAATCCACTCGGATGAGCCGATCACCTCTGAGGTAATTGCTGCTCTCATTGCTGATGTTCGGATTCTACTCACACCTGATGAAGCTGGAAATGACTTTGCTGTGAAGTATGATGCGGCGTTTCAACGCAACCCCGATGTGGTGTTAGCTCATGCTGATTTGGTCACACTGCTAGCGACTAAAGTTCAACTATAAATTGAGCAGTTCGTCCAGATTAAATTTAATCTGGACGAACTGCTTTTATGCATTGTGTTTACCGAGTCGTAAGCATTCGCGACGTGTTCAGGTGTTTATTGATTTCCTGATTCAACGATTTGGGAATCCGCCCTATTGGGAGAGAAACGTTTGACTGATCATACTACCTACTCTGATAGTCACTACAAACTGATGTACTCTCAAACAAATCAGTGTGTCCCATTCTAACTTAAGTTATAACCAGCCTTCTACTCTGCGATCGCATAGCAACTCTATCAATCTGTACTGTAAAACTTTTAACTCACTATAGACGACGACTCGAAAGCGATCTTCTATATTGAATTTATGCAAATAGAGATGCAGTCAAGTGATCGAGTAAGTTAATTGCAAGGTTTCCTGTCTGATACGAATGTACAAAGATGAGCGACGATCGTAGCCATAGTTCCTTACTTGTACCTCCTTCAACCCAAGATTGGATGCAAGGTGTGCTGAGTGCTAAGGTCGTGCTGGTGATGTATGGAGACTATCAATGTCCTAGAAGTGCAGACGTTTACAAGCTGATTAAAGCGATCAAACGAGAGCTTAGTGCTGCTTCTGGAGAGGATGATTTATGTTTTATCTTCCGTCATTTTCCACAAACAAAGATTTATCCCCATGCTCAACGGGCAGCCCAAGTCGCCGAAGCCGCCGCCGCCCAAGGAAAGTTTTGGTTAATGAGCGATACTTTATTTGACCATCAACAAAGGTTGGAGAACGGTTATCTTGTCGAGTACGCCAATGATTTAGGGCTCGACATTCCTCAGTTTCTCAAAGAGTTGTCTAAACAAGTGCATATCGATCGCATCAACGAAGATATCGAAGGCGGAATAGACAGTGGAGTAACGACTGCCCCAGCCCTGTTTATCAATAACATTCAATATACCGGACGCTGGAGAATGACAGAGTTAATAACAGCCATTGCTACTACAAGTCATTAAGCTTCTCAATCTTTACTCGCCATCTATGTTTGACTGAGGACAATTTTATGAAATTCAGTCCACGATCGCCCAAAGATGATTTTAAGCAATCGAGGCTTTCAACTCAGACTCATTTTCCCACTGCGCGCTCTCCTAATCATGCTCTTGTTACGGTTGCCCAAGAGGTCGCTGAGCGGCTCCAACAAGTCTATCCTCCTCCATCTGATGAC
>NZ_JAMPKN010000071.1:0-12067 GCF_039962155.1 Trichocoleus desertorum AS-A10
ACCGGAGAAATGGGCTCAAATGAGAGGGACATGGCAATTCACCTCTGAAAACTGGGGAGATTGCTCTTAAAATAGCCGAGGTGATCCCAGTCAAGGTTTACCAACAGTATCCGACCAAATATTTGCCAGCTTGAACTGGAGTAAAGGATTTGCAGCCCTCTCATGGAAATAATAAAGCACTCTTCAGCTATAGGTTGTAGAGCGCGCTTTAAGAGCGATCGCCCCGTTGAATACACTGCATACAAACATTGAACAAGACGAGCACTGATGCAATTTCAATCGGAATTTGCAGTGGCAGCGGAGCCG
Source organism: Trichocoleus desertorum AS-A10 (assembly GCF_039962155.1). NCBI lineage: Bacteria > Bacillati > Cyanobacteriota > Cyanophyceae > Leptolyngbyales > Trichocoleusaceae > Trichocoleus > Trichocoleus desertorum. Next base: position 307 of record NZ_JAMPKN010000071.1, read on the forward strand.
CAATCAGCCCAGCCAGGATGAAACCTAAACCAACAAAAATAGAGACAATCAGAATCACCTCATCGTCAAATAGCTTCAGACCAACCCATAAGGTGCCAAACCCAAGTGCCCAAAAGATGAAGTGATTCATGGAGTGATGACTAGTTGTGGTTTTTATGATGTCATCTAATGCTTACATCATTTGGCGAATCGGACGCACGATCACTTCGTTCACATCGACATCATCTGGCTGGGACACCGCATACAAGACCGCTCTGGCAATCGCATCTGAAGTTAACGCTGTTTTGCGGAGTTCTTGCAAAAAACCTTTGGATGCATCATCTGTAATATCAGAGCCGAGTTCCGTCTCAACCACGCCGGGGGATATGGTGGTGACGCGGATATTGTTTGACTCCTGCCGCAGTCCCTCAGAGAGGGCCCAAACTGCATATTTGGTCGCGCAATAGACTGCAGCAGTGGGCGCTACCGCATGGGCCGCAATGGACGCAGTATTGATGAATTGTCCACCACCTTGTGCTTCCATGATGGGCAGCCCCGCCGCAATGCCATTCAATACACCGTGGATGTTCACGTTAATCATGTGGTCCCATTCCTCGACCTTCAAGGCATTCATCGGCGATAGGGGCATGACGCCTGCATTGTTAAAGATCACATCGACACGACCAAATTTGTCTTTGGCGAAGTGAATGAATGCTTTCACATCTTCGCGATCGGTGACATCTAGCGCTTTGAACTCCGCTGTGCCACCTTGTTTACGGATCTCTTCGACAATCTTTTCTAACTTTTCGGTGCGCCGCGCCCCTAGAACCACCTTTGCACCGTTCTCAGCCAGCAATTTAGCACTAGCTTCCCCAATGCCGCTACTGGCTCCGGTGATCGCAATGACTTTGTTCTCTACGTTCATCATGGTGTAGTTTCTGTTTGTTTCGATTAGTGTGAATTAAAGAAACATGCCGCCAAAGGCTTCAATTCTCTGAGCATTCACCCAGCAGTTGTCTTTAGCTAGTAAAGCTGCGGTTGCAGCGACAATATCTTCGGCTTCTGCTCCGTTGCCCGATACGTCACAATGACATTAGTCCCTTTTGGGCAAGCGACAAAGCGGTATTTTACCCAACCCTCGGCTCGCTCCGGTTATTCAAGCGATTTCTATCATGTCTGGTGTCATTGCCTTATCCTTTCACCACTTTCTCGACTGGGCTCATCATAGGCTCAAGGAGATTAGCGCTAAATACACAAACCTCGCATGTCATTGCCTAATCCTCTCAAGTAAATTTTGCTAAGTGAGAATACTCTCTATAATGAGCGCATGAGCACGGCTGAATCAACCAGGAAGCCAGCATGGTGATTGAAATACTGAAGCCCAATCAAGCCAAGAATGCGTGTCAAGAACTGGCAGCATTAGTGACTCGGCACACCAATGTTAAGGGGGATGGTATCCACAAAACCACTATCCCTCACTTGGAATTTATGCGGGAATCTGTTGTCTCTACCGCGATGTGTGGTGTGGCTGAACCAGTTCTCGGTATCGTTGTTCAGGGCAGAAAGGAAGCGTTGCTAGGTGAGGAAGCTTATCAGTATGGCGTAGCTCAATATCTAGTGGTCTCAGTGGATTTGCCGCTCAGTGGATTTGTGGTGGAAGCGACACCAGACAAGCCGTATTTGGGATTCAAGCTGAACTTAGACCCAGTCCAACTCTGCGATATTATTGCCCATACCCAACTTGGCCCAGATAGAAAAGAAAACTCAGTGAGAGGCTTGTTCATTAGCGATGCTGATGCACCGTTGATTAATTGTGCTATCAGGCTCACACAGCTTTTAGACACGCCACAGGATATTCCATTCCTGGCACCGATGATGATTCGCGAGATCTACTACCGCCTTTTAACAGGTGAACAGGGTGAAGCCGTCCGCCAAATTGCTACATCTGGCAGCAATATGCAGCGCGTGGCTGAGGTAATTAAACGAATCAAAGCTGATTTCACCCAGTCGCTGCGGGTTGAGGAGCTCGCCGCGCAAGCAAATATGTCTCCGGCATCGTTTCACCGCCACTTCAAGCAAGTTACCTCCATGAGCCCGCTGCAATATCAAAAACAGTTGAGGCTATTGGAAGCACGTCGGCTGATGCTTGCCGAGAATGCTGATGCAACCAACGCTGCCTATCAGGTTGGTTATGAAAGCCCTTCACAGTTCAGCCGTGAATATTCTCGCCTGTTTGGTGCGCCGCCGATTAAGGACATTGAACGTTTACGCATCACCTAAACATGGCGTTGCTGAAACGGTAATGAACGAAGCTAAGCTGGCAGCGGTACCATTCGATATCTCAAAGAGTGGAGCAGCGAGTGTTCTCTCCCTCCCCCCGAGTCATAGAGGTTTTGCTGAGGGTCTGGTCCCCTACCTCAATGAACCTGGGATAGACCCTCCAGCCATCTGTAACAAACTAAGAGAGCGATCGCTGCCTTGCCTACTCCCCTTTCATCCATTTATAGAAAAGTTTGAAACAGGCTCAATCTACCTGTACTACAACGAGCTGGACTAATTTTGGCCTAAAAAATCCAAAAACACCCGTACTACAAGCGTAATCTTGGGTGTTTCTAGAGCCTGCAACCCTCATTCCATCGTTGAGTTATTGCGTCCCCCGCAATTAAGATTTAGGGCGATCGCCCCATTCGTGTGCCGCCAGGGTATCAAAAAAGGGTCCTTTTTTGATAGGGCTTTGACTCACAACTCCGACCCTGATTTAAGGTTGTTTCAGCCTCGTTAATTTATACTCCTTTTTCCATAGTCCTTGATGGCTCAGTACGTCATCGATGAGCGCCGCTTTACAAGAAGGGCATAAAAGCCTACCGTGTCAAACGACAGTAGTTGTGAGTTCGACAGGCTCATTAATGACGGGCAGCACTTGGGTATGCAGGCTCCTTTAAGCCCAGATATTGCTGCCAAAATAGGGTAGATGTCATCTCTTTGGCAGCGCCCTTCCAGTCTCTAGTGACAGATGACCATTCCGCTCCAGATTTAGCAGCAACTTCAAACCATCTAACCAAAAGCTGAGTCCCAGCTAATTGGTCAACCTCACTTTGACTCTCATAACTGCGACTCAGCTTCAGGATACTAAGATGCAAGAGTTCTGGCTCAGAATTTTTGATAAAATCTGGCCCCTTGAGATAGTCTTCAAACGCTTTGATCAGCATTTGGGCGCGATCGTAATCTGAGCTGTCTACAGAATGAATAATTGCTTTTGTGAAATGGCTGACTGTATGACTATATTCAGGTGCGAAATGAATGGCGTAGGTAATTAAGTCATTGCGAGCATAATAATAGGTTTCCCAATTCAAATTCTTTGCAGAGGCAGGTTGATGCCACACGGCGATCGTGGGAAACGTGACAATGGGGCTACCCACCAAATTTTTGATTCTGAGACAAAACTCGATATCATCTATTTTGATAAAGAGCGGCAGTGGCAACTTGATTTTCTCAACTAACTTTTTAGAGAAAGAGAAAAACCAAAATCCTCCATAGTCTGCATCTGCTTCGATTAGCAAATTGTTGAGAGAATCAGCGTTTCGTAAATCAATATTATGATTAAGAGCAGTTAATGAGCCCGGTGCAAATCCTCTGGTTTTAGAGTCTTCGTTATAAGTTGCTCCTGCTTCGTACAAAACATGCTTTTTATGCAGGTTCAACAAGCCACCAGCGACAGCAAAATCGCTCTTTGCATATTCGTGTAAAGCAAATAGTCTATAAATACATTCGCTTTCCAACTCAATATCATCATCCATCAACAGAAAATGAGAGTAAACGTTTTCCTCTAAAGCTTCAACTAACCCCCTGGTAAAACCGCCACTTCCGCCCGCATTGATGTTGGGAATCAGTTTTAGTCTTGATTGTTTAAAGTTATTTTTGTCTAACGTTCTACCGTTATCAACAACAAATACTTTAAACTCCTGATCTTGCAACAGTTCATCTTGCAAGATAGCAGCTAATGTATTCTTGACGTAATCTTCTTTCTTAAAGGTGCAAATAACAATTCCTAACGAGATTTCTCTGGCTTTAGGCTCATCCGTTGCTATCCAACCACCTTCAAAGATTCCCTGTTCGCTTAGGCACATTATTTCAACGTAGATTCTGCCTGCATTGCTGTCTTGCAGAAGAGTGATGGGTGAAATTTCTACTGGATTTGAGGATCGACATTGTTCAAAACTCTCTTCAGAAATTGCCTCTTTTTCGCTGCTGCCGCTAACTTCCCTATATACAGAAATTTTGAAATCACCTTCAAGCTTCAGCCGATAGTAGACAGAACGAAGCGTTGTATATTTAACATAAAAGCTTTCATAAAATGAATTGAAATAAGAGTTTGAAGATACAACACCTCCCCGACGCAGCACGACTTTTCTGTTGTTTTCTGGTTGGTCACCTTCTGAATATTCTATCGAGACAGTTTCATTACACTGGAGGTATAAATCAGAGACGTCGGCTAATTTCGGAAGCTTGATTCCACCTACTACGGTCATGGAGTATTTACCTACTTTCTTTGTCAAATCACTTTTTTGATAGGCAGAGCAACCTGGCTGAGGCTGCTTTGTTGCTGCAATTTTTGCTACCTAATTTTCTCTGCTCAATAGAGTGCATATTACTTTGGAAAGTGCATCACTTGAGGGACAGAGCGATAAGGTAGCTAAAAGCTTGTAGCGTCTAGATTAAGCATTTCAAGATTTGAGTACAAATACTTGTCTAAGGTTCTTAATACCCTGACTTAAGGTATCGAACGAGCATTAACATAGAATCAACCCCTCGATTGATTTTCTATACTTAACAAGTTTTGTGTAGAAGATTTGACGGCCTGTAATTAGGCTAATGATGCTGAAGCTTGTAATGCTGAATACCCTTTAAAGAATGATATTTGCCATAAGCAATGTCTAAGGCAGAGGTGGGAAAACTCAGATTAGAGTATCGCGATCGCAACTTAGCGCGTGCTGCTCAGCCTGTTGTTCATACACCCGCTGGAGAAAATTTAGGAAAAGACGGTTCTACAAAGCTAAGGGCATTCAAGGACTTGCGGTTCTCGGTTTTAGGCTCTCTTCACTTCTTAGCACTTCATGAACAGTAGAATTAACATCGTCCCTGCCATCAGGCTGAATGAAGCCTCTCTGTCTCGCTTTGTTAATAACGTGCGTGTCCCTCAATACGATCGCCATCAACTCACCAATGGAATTGTGCATATTGGAGTGGGTGGATTTCATCGGGCGCACCAAGCGGTCTACCTTGATCGTTATTTTCAGCAGACGCGCGATCGCCGTTGGGGCATCTGTGGGGTTGGATTAATGGAACAAGATCAGCGACTGCGCGATGCGTTCCAAACACAAGATTGTTTATATACCCTAGTAGAGCGAGACCCTGCTGGTGATTCAGCTCAGATCATCGGCTCGATCAATCAATACTTATTTGCACCTGATCACCGTCAAGCGGTAATTGCAGCACTGGCAGCACCGGAGTGCTGCATCGTCACGCTGACGATTACCGAAGCGGGGTACTACTACATTGAGGGCAGCGGCAACTTCGATGTGGACCATCCGACAATTCAGCATGATCTGCACCATCCTGAAGCGCCGATCGGCACCTTTGGCTTTTTGAGTGCTGCCTTGGAGCGCCGCCGTCAACAAGGGCTACCCCCCTTTACCGTGTTGTCGTGCGACAACTTGCAAGGCAACGGCACAATCACACGGAATATGCTGTCGGCTTTTGCCGAACTGCGCAATCCTGCCTTAGGACGTTGGATTGCTGAAAACGTGGCATTTCCAAACAGTATGGTCGATCGCATTACGCCAGTGACGACTGAATTAGACAGAAGGATGGTCACGGAACAGTTTGGGATTGATGATGATGCTCCAGTTGTGGCAGAGTCATTTATCCAATGGGTGATTGAAGATTCCTTCAGTGCTGGCAGACCCGATTGGGAAATGGTTGGCGTCCAAATGACCAGCGATGTTCATCCTTATGAACTGATTAAAATTCGCTTGTTGAATGCCAGCCACGTCCTGATTGGCTATCTCGGATTACTAGCAGGCTATGATTACGTCCATGAAGTCATGGCTGATCCTGTTTTCCGGCAAGCGGTGATCAACTTGATGGAAGAGGTGACATCGGTACTACAGCCTGTACCTGGCATTGATCTGGGCGACTACAAGAAAACGCTCGTTGCCCGATTTGCCAATCCTAAAATTCAGGACCAACTGCCGCGCCTCTGTCTCAATGGTTCAGCCAAACTGCCAAAATTTATTCTCGGATCACTGCGCGACCAGTTACGGCGGGGTGGGAAGATCGAGTACCTGAGCTTGGCGGTTGCTGCCTGGTGTCGCTATCTCGGTGGTCAGGATGACCAAGGTGACGCGATCGCCATTAATGACCCCTTAGCAGACCTGCTCAAGCAACAAACTCGCATCGGTGGATTAGATCCCAGACCCTTACTCAGCCTGTCTGAGATTTTTGGAGAAGATCTGCCACAGGAACCCCGTTTCGTCGAGGCAGTGACCGATGCTTTAGGGAAACTATATAAGCTTGGCTCCAGAGCAACATTGGTTGAGTTAGCTCCGAGCAACCAAGTCGCTCGCTAGGGCCACTGCACCCCACAAAGGTGCTTCATCTCCTAGGGCAGCGGGCACAACTTCAAAGTTCACCTCTGGTAAGGCAGTCTCTCTGGCAACGCGGTGTACAGGTTCCCAAAAGTGTTCACCTGCTTTGGTCACACCACCCCCTAGCACAAATCGCTGGGGATTGATTAAGTTCGCCGTGTTGCCAATGCCGACTCCCAAGGCCCATCCCGCCGTTTCCAGCGTTTCTCTGGCAAGTTCATCGCCTTGAGTGGCTGCTTGACTAATGATCTGAGCTGTAACTGCTTCCAGGTCATTGCCCACTAAATCTCGTATCCCCTGCCCTCGATCAGGAGAATGCTGCAAGGTTTCTCGAACCTGTTGAGCCATATAGGGACCTGAAGTGAGCCGCTCCAGACATCCCCGCTTACCACACAGGCAAAGTGGACCGTTTGGATCGATCACAGTATGACCAATTTCCCCCGCCATTCCTTCTGCACCTCGCCAGGGATAGCCGTTCAAAATCCAGCCGCCGCCAACGCCTGTACTGATCGTGATGTACATTAAACTGTCATAGCCTTGCCCTGCTCCAAAGCGATACTCACCCAGGGCGGCTACGTTGGCGTCATTGTCCACGCTGGCGGCAGCACCAAATTCTTTGGATAGCAAGGAGGCTAAAGGGATGTTCTCCCAACCTGGCACGTGATGCGAGAGCCGTACCCCTCCTGTAGAGGCATCAACGGGACCGCCAAAACTGACACCAATCGCTGTGGGTTGGGCATCTTGCAGCAGCTCGTGAATCAGCGATCGCATCACTTCTAAATCAGTTTGAGCGTTCGCACCTGGAGGTGAAAGCGTCCGTCGGTGAGCGAGCCACTGTTTCTCACCCGCTTTTAATAGAGCTGCTGCATGCTTTGTGCCGCCAAAATCGAGTGCCAAGAGTAAGGGAGCCGTAGACTCAAGCGTAGACATGATTGTTGATCTCCGATCGCTTATCCTGCTGCCTCTGCCAGTAACGGGATCAAATCAGGCATTTGCTCAATAATCTGTTGAGCACCCGCTGCTTGAAGTGCAGAAGCACGACTGCTACGTTCGCTCTCACTGATATGCGTTCCACCGACATAGCCGACGACCTGGGGAATTCCAGCTGCAACCGCAGATTTGACTCCGCTGAGCGAATCTTCCACCGCTACACAACCCAAAATGTCAGCATTGAGACACTTGGCTGCGTGCAAATAAATGTCTGGCAGGGGTTTGGGTCGCCGAACTGGGAGAGAGTCATGGGCGCTAAAGGTGCGATCGTCAGGGAAATAGCCAGTCAATTCAGAGGCAGTTAGACAAGCACTCAACCGTCGGAGGCTACTGTTACTGACGAGGGCAAACTCCAGCCCGCGATCGCCTAGATCAGCCAAGACTGCTGGTGTGCCTTCAGTGGCTCTCGCTTCTACATTAAGTTGCGCGATCGCTCGATTTTCTTCCTCGGTGACGAGTCGCTCAATATCTGCCTCACTCAACGCAGTGGACGAATCTGCATAGAGCTGCACCAATATTTCTTCATAAGGTTTCCCAGCGAAGCGTTTAACAAACTCAGTTAGATCATAGAGCTGGGCACCAGGAAACTCAGAAGCAATCTCAGTCGTTAGCTTCCATGCGCTTTTGAGGGCAATGGTTTCGCTATCAACCACTGTTCCATCATGGTCAAACAGGATCACCTTAGGCGGCTGAAGCAAATTCATTTTGAAGCATCTCCTCACTGTAATATTTCAGGGTAGTGGATAGCCCATGAGCCCGAAGATCTCGCAACGCTTGATTGCATTCCCGATCAATGACCTCTGTGCATTTGCAACTCTCTAATCCAGTGATCTGGCTGAGCGCTGCACCCGATTGAGTGGTTGCCAGAACGTTCGGCTTATCTTTGGCATGATAGGGCAGGCCTGCCTCGATCGCGCTCTCTCTGACGGCAAGCATCCAGGCTGCAACCGGAAGAATTAGCCGCTTTATGTTGACATTCTGACGGTAGGCATCTTGAAGAATCGGCACAATATATTTGCCTAATTTTCTGGAGGTTTCTGCCGAAACTCGCTCAATCGTATCGGGCATTGCTTCGTTACTCAGCCTGACTAACACCTGTGACCTGTATTCTTCACACATGGAACGAGGCACAGGCGTTGCTGCGGCAATGTCGTCCATGAGTAGTTGAGTAAACAAGTGAAATTCTGGTAGCCTGACCGTCTCATGCACATACTCAATCCCCGCTCTGACTGCTAAGCAAGCAACGAAGGAGTGCACTGCATTCAGGAATCTCGACTTCATGTATAGAAAGGGAGTGATGTCGTTCGTCATAATCACGCCCGTATCTTCCCAGGAGGGTCGATCGCCGCTGAAGTTGTCTTCCACGACAAACTGCCAAAACGGTTCTGTGACGATGGGGGAGCGATCGCGAACTTGCAATAGTCGGCAAGGATAGTCATAGTCAGATTCGTCTTCTTGAGGCACAATCCTGTCTACAACTGTGTTAGGAAATGTCGCCTGATTTCTAATGTAGGCGGCAAGCTGCGGATCAACCTGCTCAGCATAGGTGAGGACGGCTCTTTGCATAATCTCTCCATTTCTTGGTAGGTTGTCGCAAGAGAGAGTGGTAAACGGAGCCATGCCTCGATCGCGGCGGCGACGGAGAGCCTCGACAATAAAGCCAATCGCAGTCGTAGGAGTGAAAGGATTGCCAAGATCACGTGCGATCGTTTCATTGGCAGTATCGAGATTAAAATCTTTATCTAGACAGTAACCTGCTTGAGTCACCGTCAGCGTTACGAGATGCACAGCCGGAGAGGTCATCAAATCAAGCACATATTCTTGTTCTTGGGTGCCATCAACAATCTCGTTAATTGAACCGATGAGTTCCGCTGACTCATGATTTTCATCAGAGTGATGCCGCTCGATCAAGCTGTAGAGAAAGTTCTGCGGTTCCAATGCCATCATGGTGCGTCGGCTCCTCAGGCTAACGCCACAAATACCCCATCGCTGGTCTTGAAATCTCTTCTGTGCGAGGTAGTGATGGATGATACGGGCAAGGTGTCCTCTAAAAAAACGACCCGGTCCGAAATGGACGATTCCTGTCTTAAGGGCCTTTCGATTGTAGGGAGACTGTTGCTTCCACAAATCAGTTATGGTGCCGAGGGGAGCTATCACTGAGCTTTGGGATTCTGTTTGGGGTAACACCGAACGAGTCAGTGGCGAAGTGTAGCTAGTCATAACATTCCTAGATGTGAAAGGTGTAGGAGGGATAAAAAGTGTTGTAGACGTGACAAACTAACTACTCCGCCACAAGCTGACGGTGTAGGAAAATGGGAAACGTTTTGTTCGTAAGCCTCTGGCTTATCGAGATCCAAAATTCTGCTACAGAGCAGCAAAAACTCTACTCTCAACGATTGAATCTTTGAGAAAACTTAGCTCATTGAAATGGTTAAAAGCGACCGCATTGCCTTCCTATCCAGGTTCTACAAAATGGCAATGACAAATTGTGGCCTATTAAAAACAAGGATTACGAATGAATTAAGGATGAAAGCCAGGATACCGATTAAAGCAATTTGAGCAAAGCTACACAGACAGAATCATGAAATCTCGCAAATTCTTGACCTACTCTTTTAATTCAGTTACCAGATCTGTTTTTGAATATCTTAATGCACACTTTTCTATTCTCTTCGGAGACTTTAAATGGTTGTATTAAATGAATTTCTGGTAATCGATATTTGCAGTTCCTCAACCGCTCAATTTGCCCTTACATGCTATTTACGAGCACCAGCTTCTGCTATCCATCCTTAGATGAATCCTTGCTATCCATCTCTGGTGAAATCCAGAAATTATTTAACGTATTTGGCTATACTAACTTTCCTAACAATCTAATATGAGGCAAACTTTCGCTGTCAGAGGCTTTTCTCTGAACTCGACTTTATCCTTAACCTAAGAGAGGGGTAATGTTCTAGACGTGTGGAAATGAGGAAGAATAAAACCAGTGATGTTTCCTGAATTGAGCTATGGTTTTGGAGCCAGTTCTTTGTCCAGATTGTGGCAGCACTGATATCGTGAGGCACGGTCGCTCTAGTGCCGGGAAACCTCGCTACAAATGTCGCAATCAGGATTGCCAGCGCAGCACCTTTATTCGCAGTTATACCTACCGAGGCTATCTGCTAGAAGTCAAACAACAGATTGGGGAAATGGCACTCAATGGCAGCGGGATACGCGATACTGCACGAATGCTCAACATTAGCCCAACTACTGTCATTGAGTCGTTAAAAAAAACATCGCTACTTGAGTGCGATGAATGAAGCTCGTTTAGCCGAGATGGAACCCAATCAGACGATTGTACAGTTGGCTCAGTGGCAAGAGGTTGAAGCAGAAGTCGACGAGATGTGGAGCTTTGTTCAATCCAAAGGGCAACAGCGTTGGCTGTGGCATGCCATCGACCACGACACAGGAGAAGTATTGGCATATGTGTTGTCAGACCATAAAGACACAGCATTTGTGCAACTCAAAGCCCTGTTAGAAGCCTTTGGCATCACCCAGTCTTACACGGATGATTGGGGCGCTTATCAACGATTGCTCCATCCTGCTTTTCACACTGTAGGTAAAGCCAATACTCAGACAATTGAGCACAAGCATCTCACCTTACGTACCAGAATAAAACGGCTGGCTCGCAAAACCATTTGCTTCTCCAAGTCCATCTGGTTGCATGATGTAGTCATTGGACTGTTCATCAATCGCTAGGAGTTTGGATTATCCATCTAACCCTCGCTCCACATGTCTAGAACATTACCGAGCGATCGCACTGATTAGGGGCTGAACGGGTGATGTCAAAGTGAGGGAGAAGCACACGTCTCTCAATGGAACCAGTGGATCACACATGATTCATACTACATAAGCCAGTGGTATGTTCGCTACCTTAGAGCCTTCTAAACTCAGTTTGGTTTGAGCAGGTTGATGATCTCGCTCACGAATCGTTCTATCTCTAACGGTTTTGTCAGGTGCGTCTGAAAACCAGCTTGCATGGCTCTTTTTCGGTCAATGTCTGCAGCATAAGCCGTCAGGGCGATCGCTGGGACCGTACCGCCTTGAGTCGGAGGACGCGAGCGAATCTGTTGCATGAGTGTGTAGCCATCCATTTCTGCCATGCCAATATC
>NZ_JAMPKN010000072.1:0-11974 GCF_039962155.1 Trichocoleus desertorum AS-A10
TGTTGAGCCAAGAGAAGACTGCCAAGGGGGGAATGAAGGCCAAGCGCCTCAAAGCAGGCTGGGATAATGATTATCTGGCTAAAGTCTTTGCTCAATAAGATGCGTTTGCCCTGTCTACCAACCCAGTAAATGACCGTTGTGTGATACACTCCTTTCACCCGTTCGATGGAGCGTTCGCGTAGCGTGTGCGAAGCACGCAAACCCCACGTCGTTGACATACATTTTGAGACATTCGCGTTTGACCCCGTCTGAATATCCTTGCGGTGGGTCATACTGGTCAATGAATTGGCGATCGCAGTTGACATAAATGTAATTTTACTTACCTTCCTTACCGCTATTCTTACGGGTATGCGAGGAGCCACATTCAGGACATTGCATCACTATTCCCCCTAATTCATACTCCCATTATGCAACGCTGGGTTGAGGGGTACGCTCAAGTTGCTCCTGATAGACTGTGCTGAAGACCTCGCATAACGGGTCAAATGCTTTCCGATTCCGCCCAGTCAATGCTCTTAATAGCCGGTCCTTCTTCAACGCACGATTAATGTTGAGCACGCTCTACTTCCTGATCAAGGGCAAGATTAATCTACCTTATAAAGCAACAAGTATATTTTTTAACATCCACCAGTTAGGTGAAAGATGTTAGCCCAGAGAGGGGAACCGCTGGCAGGAAGTATGTCACTCTTAGATAAGACATTCTGATACAAGAATCTTGAAAAGTCCAAATTTTTGAGAGTATTTATAGCAAGTTCTCCCTGTTTTTCTATAGTTTGAAAAACATTCCATTCAGTCTGCGCTGAAACTCAATCATACTCTGAAGTGCCTCACTCTCCGTGGAAATGAATATCATGAACTTTATAAGTTTCCTCAAGCATCAGCTCAAAACTCTGATCATTGGTTATCGCTTCATGCAAGTTGTTGAAGCTCCCTATGGAGCATTCAGCAAGATTGGCAAGTATGCCGATGTCTTGATGGATCAGCAGGGTATGCAGTTATTAATCGAGCATCTTTCCTGCACTTCAGAAGGAAAGCAGGCATTGGCAGAACGCCGCTATCTAGGAAAGGTTGATCTTGATGCCCTATATCAACTCCCCCCCAACACCTTGGGGCATCTCTATGCTGCGCATATGAAGCAAAATGGGCTGGTCCCTCCCCCAGTTCGTGAACCAGCACCCAATGATTATGTCTATCTGTTTAACTATATTTCTGAAACCCACGACATCTGGCATATCGTCACAGGTAGTGATACGACAAAAGCCGGAGAACTTCAGATTGAAACCTTCTCCTTAGCGCAGTTCTATCCTGCCCGCTTCTGGATTGCTTTACTCGCCAAAAATTTCTTGAAAACAGCACTCTTCGAGATTGAGTTGTGCGAAGAATTAATGGCAGCAGTGGTGCGTGGCTGGATTATGGGTAGACGAGCCAAACCTTTGTTCGGTATCCCTTGGCAGGAACACTGGGAAACGCCGATTGACCAAATTCGGGCAGAATTGAATATTGATTCGGTTCTCAGTGCCGATATGGAAGCAGTGCTGACAAAGTCCGCCACGAATGCTCCAGCGTCTTCAGCTTTTGAAGCAAATGATTCTCTCTCTGTTGTCACTCTCGTTTCATGAATCCTGCTTTGCTTTCTACTCTTTCAACCTTTGTTGATGTTCTATATGAGCGGGCAACTTGCCATCCCAATCAAATTGGCTACCGCTTTCTCAATGAGTCAGGCAATGAACATGCCACCCTTACTTACTTAGAGTTACACCAGCAAGCACAAACAATCGCCGCTTGGTTACAGAGTCGGGGAGGGTACCAAGAGCGAGTGATTTTACTTTATCCGCCTGGTCTCGACTTTATCGCTGCTTTTTTTGGCTGTTTGTATGCTGGCGCGATCGCAGTTCCTGCCTATCCTCCCCGCCAAAATCAGTCCTTAGAACGCCTGCAAGCGATTGTGGCAGATGCCCAACCTAAGTTTGCCTTAACAAATCAGCAGGTTTTGGCGAGCATAGAGCAGCAATTAAACCAACTCCCTAACCTGCAAGCTATCCAATGGTTTGCAACTGACCAACTAGATGGGATGACTCGGTCAGATTGGCAAAGACCATCGATAGAAAAAGAGACATTAGCATTTTTGCAGTATACTTCTGGCTCAACGGCAGCTCCCAAAGGAGTCATGATCACCCAGGGTAATTTGTTACATAACTCAGCTCTCATCCACCAAGCATTTGGACATTCCTCTAAAACTTGTGGGGTCATCTGGTTACCGCCCTACCATGACATGGGATTAGTTGGAGGAATCTTGCAACCCCTGTATAGTGAGATGCCGGTCGTGTTAATGTCTCCAATCACTTTTCTGTACAAGCCGTTTTATTGGTTGCGGGCAATTTCTCACTACCGAGCAACGACGAGCGGTGGCCCTAACTTTGCCTATGACTTGTGTATTCAAAGAGTAACTGAAGCACAGCGTACCAGTCTCGATTTAAGCAGCTGGGAAGTAGCATTTAACGGAGCGGAGCCGGTGCAGGCAGAAACAATTGAGAAGTTTACTGCTCTGTTTGCCCCATGTGGGTTTCGATCTGAGGCTTTCTATCCCTGTTATGGCATGGCTGAGACAACTCTAATTATTTCAGGTGGCAATAAAACAACGACTCCCACACTTCAAGTGGTTCAGCAAGAAGCCTTCAATCAAAATCAGATCATTCCTGCTGAAATCGGAGAGAAAGGAAGTCAAATTCTGGTCAGTTGTGGTCAGCCTTTAACAAACCAACAGGTGATTGTTGTCGATCCTGACAAGCTGATTCCCTGTTTGCCGAACGAGGTGGGTGAGATTTGGGTATCGAGCCCCAGTGTTGCTCAAGGCTATTGGAACAATTTTGGGGCGACGACTGCCTATTTCCACGCTTATCTGGCTGATAGTGGTGAAGGTCCATTTTTACGCACAGGCGACTTAGGGTTTCTGCAAAACGGAGAACTCTATATCACAGGACGGTTAAAAGACCTAATCATCATCCGTGGACGCAACTACTATCCACAGGATATCGAGTTGACCGTACGGCAAAGCCATCCAGCTTGTTACGGAGGTAATGGGGCTGTTTTTACCATCTCTCGCCAGGGTGAGAGGGGTGAGATGCGCTTGATTGTAGTGCAAGAAGTCAATCGCCGCTATCTCCGCCAACTCAACTACATGGAAGTAGTGGGTCAGATTCGCCAAACAGTCGTTCAAGAGCATGAATTACAAGTTCATACTGTCATGCTCGTTAAACCAGGAAGTATTCCCAAAACGTCTAGTGGCAAGATTCGCCGATTTGCTTGCCGTGAGCAATTTCTAGCTCAAAACCTGGAGATCGTACCTGTACAGAACTGTTCACATCACCTAGAGCCATTAGGAGCAGGGAAAGGAGTCTAAACATGGAAGCTACCATTTCTCCGACTTCTGATGAACCACCCTTCAAGAAGAATCTGATTAGTAATCGTTACATCAAACTGATGCAGAAGCGCCATTTCTTGATGTGTGATGTTTTGCCGCTCGTTGGGTTTGTGGTTGCGATCGTCGTGTTATGGAATGAATCACTCACGGCGATCGATGGAATTGTTTTTCTCGGTATGTGTTTTTTGACCAGTACAGGAATCACCGTTGGATATCATCGGCTCTTTACTCACCGAAGTTTTAACGCCCATCCCCTAATTCGCAATTTGCTAGTCATTCTCGGTTCAACGAGTGCGCAAGGTCCGCTATTATCCTGGGTAGCCAATCATCGGCATCATCATGGCTTTAGTGACCAACTAGAAGATACTCACTCTCCACATACTACTGGCAATCGGTGGCTTGGCTTATGGCATTCCCATCTTTCCTGGAAGTGGGAGTATGACTATCCCAATCCAGTATTCTATGCGCCGGAGCTACTGCGAGATCAGGCAATTCAGAAAGTGAGCCGCTGGTACTATCTCTGGATCATTTTAGGGCTAGTGTTCCCAGCAGTCGTGACCGGCATCTTGGCTCAAACTTGGCTAGGGGTTTGGCATGGTTTCTGGTTAGGGGGTGTGATTCGCCTGTATGTTGCCCAACAGTCGACCTGGTGTATCAACTCAGTCTGTCACCTGTGGGGTCAGCACCCTTTTCAAACTCGCGATCGCAGCGTCAACAATTTCTGGTTAGCGCTGCCCACGGCCGGGGAGTCTTGGCATAACAATCATCACGCTTTTCAACATTCAGCCAAGTTTGGGTTGTACTGGTGGCAAATTGATCTGGGTTACTGGGTTATTCGGCTATTGCAAATCATGGGACTGGTATGGGATGTGACCGTTCCTACAGAACTGATGGTTCAAGCGAAAAAGGCTGCAAACACAATGACTGATGAATCTGTTTCCTAAGGTTCTAGTTTGTTATTTGGTCATACTGATTTCTGATTTTTTGAGGTTCATCATGCAAACGAGTATTTCTGACTCCACTCAAGTTCCTAACCATCCAACTGATGGTTCTCAAACATCACCGACAGCGGAAGTCATTCAAGGCTGGATTATTGATTACGTTGCACAAGTGCTAGAAATTGAGCCTAATCAAGTTAATACTCAAGCTGCTTTTGATCAATATGGTCTAGATTCAGCCACAGCAATCAGTCTGATTTGTCACATAGAAGCTTTGTCAGGGCGTGAGTTGAGTCCAACACTCTTATACGATCTGCCGTCGATTAAGGTGCTGTCTCAACGGCTTGCTGCTAATTTCTCTTCAGTGGTTCACAAGTAACCATTCCACCTAAAGTCATGAATTAAACAATATGAACGCTGCAACCTCTAATTTATCAGTCCCCACTGGAGCTTCTGCTGCCGCCATTCAACACCATTACGACGTTGGCAATGAGTTCTACCAACTTTGGCTTGATCGCAGCATGGCTTACTCATGTGCGCTTTGGGCTGAGAATGAGCAAAACACCGATTTAGAACAGGCGCAACTGCGAAAAATTGACTACCACATCGAACAAGCAAGAGCAAAGGGGCAAAAGCGCGTTCTTGACGTTGGCTGTGGTTGGGGTGGCATTCTCAAACGTCTAGTAACAGACCACAACGTTGAGCAAGCGATCGGTCTAACCCTAAGTGAAGCCCAAGCAAACTGGGTGCAGGCAATCAACCATCCTCATATCGAAGTTCGGTTAGAAAGTTGGTTAGATTACACGCCAACCGCTCCATTTGATGCCATTACCTCAGTAGGCGCGTTTGAGCATTTTGTCAAACCAGAACTGTCTAGCTCAGAAAAGATTGAGGTCTACCGGACATTCTTTCAACGATGCCACCAATGGTTAAATCCGGGTTGCTGGATGTCGTTGCAGACGATCGCTTATGGAAAGCGGAAACCAGAAGAAGTCCAAAAGTTACCGGGGGCAAAGTTTGCGAATGAAGAAATCTTTCCTGAATCGAACTCGCCCCGCCTTGCTGAAATTGCAGAAGCAGCAGAAGGCATCTTTGAGATTGTGACTGTGAGAAACGATCGTCTAGATTATGTGCGCACGCTAGAAGTCTGGCTAAAGAGTCTGCGGGCACATCGAGCTGAAGTCATTCATTGCGCTGGAGAGGCTGTTTTTACCCGCTACGAGCGCTACCTCTACCTGGCACTGCTAGGATTCTTGACGGGTGATCTACTGTTATTGCGGCTCACATTTCGGCGCATTGGATAACGAGCAATCTTCATTATCTTTCCCTTCATCTTTTAGAGGACATCATGACCAATCAAATCGTTGGTACTTGGAGACTGCTGAGCTGCGAAACTCGGACATCAGATGGTCGCGTTTTTCAACCCTTAGGCGCTAACCCCGTAGGTGATCTGGTCTACACTGACAATGGCTTTATGTCGGTGGCAATCATGAAGTCAGATCGCTTACGCTTTCAGGCAGGAGATATTGCAGGTGCCACGCCTGAGGAAAAGATCGCAGCAGCAGACTCATTTATTTCCTACTGCGGTAGCTACAAGCTGGAAGATCACAAAGTCGTTCATCACGTCAATGTCAGTTTCTTTCCCAATTGGGTTGGCACCGATCAGGTTCGCTTTGTCGAACTGGCTGGCGATCGCCTCACGCTCAGCACTCCCCAAATGGTTGTCTATGGAATTGAGCAAGTAGGTTATCTAATTTGGGAACGGGTAGCAACCTTCAGTCCACAGTCTGAAGCTCTCTACGCAACAACTACTACCTAATCTATTAATCTAATACCTGGTAAAACATTACCCTGATTCCCCTGTCTCTTCTCTTGAGACTGACACCATATACACTAGCAGTTAACTTGCGTTCAAGACTTTTTTGTTTCATTAGCTCCTAGATTAGGAAACGCAGAAAGGCGTTCCCATAATGAGAGTCAGCGGGACAAAATGCATCGGACTTAAGATGTGTATATACGATCCTCAAGGAGACAGAGGAACTAAAAACAACGGCACTAAAGAGAAGACAATGATCAGCACGCTTGGCACCTCTTCACCTGAAACAGACACATCTGCCAAGGTACATACAGATGGCGATTACATTCGGACACTCCGTCCCTTGCTACCAAAGGAAGTATTTCAGCAGAAGCCCAGTCACGTTCTTTATTTCCTCATCTGGCTGTCTCTAGCACTAATATGTATTCTGCTCGCTCATTTGACTTCTAATTTGATCTTTCTCCTACTAATTTCTCTCCTATACAGTCATAGTCTTACTGGGCTAGCTCTCTTTGCACACTCTTTGAGTCACGGCTCAGTACTTCCGTCAGGATTACTGAAAAGTTGTTTAGAAGTTGTCACCTGGGGATTTAATTTAATTCCGCGCACTGTGTGGGTACATGTTCATAACCATACTCACCATCCTCATGTGGGTACACTCAAAGATTCCGATCGCCCTTGGTTAACCTCTGAGCAAACCTGGTTGCGAAAAGTTTATAGCGTGCTCTTCTACCCTCAGAAGTTTAAGCGATTTCCCTGGTTCATCAATCCACTTCCACTGACTCACCTTGTCATCTACACATTACGAAATATAATTGGTGTTTTCTGGTCACAGAAAAGTACACTTCACTTCATTCCATATC
Organism: Trichocoleus desertorum AS-A10; assembly: GCF_039962155.1. NCBI lineage: Bacteria > Bacillati > Cyanobacteriota > Cyanophyceae > Leptolyngbyales > Trichocoleusaceae > Trichocoleus > Trichocoleus desertorum. The sequence continues at coordinate 7,036 of NZ_JAMPKN010000072.1, forward strand.
AAAAGCCCTACACAAGGAGAGAAAAAGCCGCAGTTGTTGGAGAAATTGGTTTTATTGTCGCTCTACAAGTTCTTCTCTTTATTAACCTGCAGAGTGATTTCGTTAAATACTGCTTCATGGGAGTCTTCCCGCCTTTTATCTCGTCTGCTACACTCCTCATTTATGTTAAAACTCATCATTTCCCTAATCCAATAGCTGTCTCTAATAACTCTATTCTTGCAACCACCTCAGTAATCGTACATCCCTTCTTCAATTTCATTCATAGCAATTTCTCGTATCATTCAGAACATCATCTGTTTCCATCAATGAATCCTGACTACTATCCTTTAGTGAGTCAGTTACTACGAAAACATTTTCCAACAGACTACAATCAAGTTTCTATAGGGGAAGCCTGGAAACGCATATTAAGCAGATCTACATTTGAGACTTTGTTTATTCTCCAGAAGTGACGGTGGTATGCTGCAACACAGTATCACTATTGATGAGCATGAGTTGTCTATTTTCATGTTTAACGAAGACCAGCCTGGTAGCCCAATTGTGTTTTTACACGGAATTACACTGACTGCTGACTTCTGGCTCCCTAATTTACCAAATATCTTGGAAGCAACACCCTGTTACTTCATCAACTTACCTGCCCACTATCCGTCTCGTATGCTTCCTAGAGCTAACAACGTACAATTGACCAGTGAAAAACTCGCCACACTTCTCCACAAGGCGATTCAGTCTCTGGTCGGAGACCGCTCCGTAATGTTGGTTGGGTACTCTGTCGGTGGTTTCGCAGCCCTCAATCTTGCTGCTCACTACCCCTCTTCCGTCAGTCGTGTTCTTTGTATTGCTGGATTTGCCAGTGGACAATGGCAGGGCTTAATGGGATGGTTGCAACAGTTATGTTGCATGGGTCGTCCAGGAGTATCTTTTTTTAAGCTAGTGTGCAGATTATCTATGCTGAATCCAATGTTTTATAGCTGGGTGAGTGGATTTTTTGCAGCCGATCATTCCACTTACTTCCACTCTCCCAACTTAAAACTCACACTTGCTGTGGTTTATCCCAGAGTCATTCATCATAATCTTGATGATTTAGCTTATTTGTTTCGTAGTTTCGCAAGTATGGATATATCTGCGCTCCTACCTCACATTCAAGCTCCAACTTTGATTATGGCGGGCGATCGCGATCCAGTGATTGCTTACAACCAAACTCGATTGCTTGCCGAAAAAATTCCCAATGCAGAACTTAAAATTCTACCAGGGATGGGACATATGTTTTTTGCAGAACGCTTTACGGAATATCAGCAAATTCTCACAAACTGGGTCAAGCAAACGAACATTACGCTTTGACTACTTTTAATCTATTTTTTGATACTCCTGCACACTGTAACTCATAGGAGCAAATAACAATGGCAACCGATCGCGTTTGTATTATCGGTGCGGGTTCATCTGGAATTTCGACTGCAAAGATTTTGCATCAAAAAGGTATTCCTTTCGACTGCTTCGAGAAGGGGTCAGGCATTGGTGGTAACTGGCGATATCTGAATGATAATGGAATGTCTTCAGCTTACAAGTCCCTCCATATCAATTCCTCTAAGCGGAACATGGAATATTCAGACTTTCCCATGCCAGATGATTATCCTGACTATCCGCGGCACAGTCAGATTTTGGACTATTTCGAGTCCTACATTGATCACTTTGGACTCCGTAACAAAATTACTTTTCGGACCGAAGTAGTTCGGGTTACGCCCCTGAATGATGGAACCTACAGCGTCACTATCCGGAACGATGCGGGTGAACGAACAGAAAACTATAGAGCCGTAATTGTGGCAAATGGGCATCATTGGTGTCCTAAATACCCTGACTTTCCTGGTAAGTTCTCAGGTATGGCAATGCATTCCCACAATTACAAAACCCCAGATGGAATATTAGATAAAAACATTCTGGTCGTCGGTATTGGTAATTCCGCCTGTGACATTGCCTGCGAAACGTCTCGCAGTGCCAAACAAACTTTTCTATCAACCAGGCGCAGTGCCTACATTTTACCAAAATATATTCTGGGTCGTCCTTTAGATAGCTATTTGACTCCTTTCTTTTTCGCGATGCCTCTATGGTTGCGACGGATTTATGGACAATTTCTGCTATTTCTGACATGGGGTTCTCAGGCTAGATACGGAGTGCCAGCTCCCAAGCATCAATTTCTGAGTGAACACCCCACAATTACCTCAGATTTATTAAATTTAGTGGGATACGGTAGAGTTAAAATCAAGCCAAATGTAAAAGAACTGGCTGGCGATCGTGTTCGGTTTGAAGATGGCACAGAAGAACCGATCGATATCATCATTTATGGTACAGGCTACAAGATTGTCTTTCCCTTTTTTGACCAAAGTTTTATCGATCCACAGAATAACGAGTTACCCCTTTATAAGCGAGTTATCCATCCCAATTATCCCAATCTCTACTTTATTGGTTTATTTCAACCGATTGGCGCAATCATGCCCATTGCTGAGTGGCAGTCAAAATGGGTAGCTGGAATCCTTGAAGGATCTGTTACCTTACCGAGCCAGGAAGAGATGAAACGGACCATTAAGATTGAACAGCAACGTCTGAAACGACAGTATATAGACTCAACCCGACATACGATGCAGGTTGATTTCCATCCCTACATCAACGAGATTAAGCGAGAGCTAAAACGAAATTCTAAGCAATCAAGCCAACGATTCATCATATCTTTGCTTGGTAAAACAAGTGTCACCGAACGACTCGCTTAGGTCGTGATTCCATCATTAACTGCGCCTACTTTCCTGAGCAAATAGAGGTCTTTATGAGAGTACTGCTGGTTTACCCACAGTTCCCCAAAAGTTTTTGGTCATTTGAGAAATCACTAGAACTGGTAGGAAAAAAAGCCCTGATGCCACCTCTAGGACTGATTACTGTGGCAGCTATCTTACCCCAGACATGGGAGTTTAAACTGGTAGATTGTAATATTCGTCTAGTCTCTAAATCTGAGTGGGACTGGGCTGACCTGGTTATCATATCTGCCATGATTGTTCAAAAGGAAGATTTCTGGCATCAGATTCAGCTAGCTAAACAGCACGGTAAATCTGTAGCGGTCGGGGGTCCTTACCCAACAGCTTTACCCCAGGAAGCGAAAGCAATGGGAGCAGACTATTTAGTGCTGGATGAGGGAGAAATTACCCTTCCCATGTTTGTGGCAGCCCTAGAAAAAGGGGCCTTAGAAGGAACATTTCGTGCTACAGAAAAACCCGACGTTAGTCAAACCCCAGTACCTCGGTTCGATCTACTGGAGATGAGTGCTTATGACTCAATGGCAATTCAGTTTTCGCGCGGTTGTCCCTTTCAGTGTGAATTCTGCGACATTATTGTACTTTATGGACGTAAACCACGTACCAAAACACCACCACAACTGATTGTGGAACTTGAAGCCCTTTACAAGCTGGGTTGGCGAGGCCGCGTTTTTATGGTCGATGATAACTTTATTGGCAATAAACGCAACGTCAAGCTCCTTTTACAAGAACTCAAAGAATGGATGGCAAAGCATGGTTATCCCTTCAAATTCTTTACTGAGGCATCTGTTAATTTGGCTGAAGATCCAGAGCTCATGGAATTAATGGTTGCCTGTAATTTCTATGCCGTTTTTCTTGGAATTGAAACTCCCGATGAAGACAGCTTAACCCTGACACAAAAGCATCAAAATACTCGCAATTCTCTCTATGAATCGGTAACTGCAATTACTAAATCAGGGCTGATGGTAATGTCTGGATTCATTATTGGCTTTGATGGGGAAAAAGCTGGGGCTGGCGATCGCATTACTCAATTTGTCGAGCAAACTAGTATCCCGATCGCATTTTTCAGTATGTTGCAAGCACTTCCTGATACTGCTTTATGGAAGCGATTGGAGAAGGAAGGACGATTGCGGCTTCAGTCGGGTGATGTCAATCAGACTACTTTAATGAATTTTGTTCCCACGCGCCCCATTGAAGAAATTGCTCAGGAATACATTCAGGCATTTTGGAAGCTTTATGACCCTGCGCGGTTTCTCGATCGAGCTTATCGTCACTACCTTATGATGGCAGAACCCAAACATAAATCGACTGCTCAAAAGATGCACTGGCTTGAAATCCGTGCCTTATTCAAAATTCTTTGGCGACAGGGGGTCATTAGCGAAACTCGCAAGTTGTTCTGGCGGAATTTCTTTGGTATCTGGCGATATAAACGGAGTCGCCTCACTGAATTTATTGCAGTCTGTGCCCGATTAGAACATTTTCTGGATTACCGCGAAATCGTTTGTAAGCAAATTAGCAAACAGTTGGCGGAGTTTCAGGTAAACGAAGCAAGGATCACAGACGAGCATAACCACAACCATCAAGTTACCCAGCTAGCTGCTCACTCCTCTTCTATCACTCTGGCCAGAGAATGATTGAACCCTGCATTGGTTCGTTCTGTCTAGCTTAGAAATTGGTAATACCAGCAACGAAATGCGAGCTTCTCAAATTTTCTCCCATGTAATTGACAAAAGAGGGTTACAGCGCTTTTCAGCTCAGTAAGCCACAGGTGTATAGCCTTACATAGCTGTGTTAGGACGTTATTCTGAAGGAGAGAAGTGTTGGGATAGAACTATGCCTGCCCCTTACAGTTACGACCTGCGGCAAAAAGCGATTGAAGCGTTTCAAGGTGGAGAACGCAAAAGTGCTGTCTGTCGCATGTTCAACTTCAGTCGCAACACCCTAGACCTATGGCTGAAACGGCAAGCGGAAAGCGGGGACTATCAAGCGATTACCCAGTTCCAGCAGGGGTGTCGGCATAAGATCACAGACTGGAAACGCTTTGAGGCGTTTGCCCGAGAGCATGGAGGCAAGACTCAACGCGAAATGGCGAAGTTGTGGGGAGACAATGTGACGCAGCAGAACATCAGTGATGCGCTGAGGAAGTT
>NZ_JAMPKN010000073.1:0-11889 GCF_039962155.1 Trichocoleus desertorum AS-A10
TGTCATAGTTGCGTGGACTCATAGTTCCGTCCCCAAGAGCTTCGACTCCTTAGATATTGCTCATTTCACTACCTGAATTCTTTCTACTTCATATCTATTTACAAACATTCTCTAAGTTGAATTGTAAGCATATGTTCAAAGCTCTCAAGCAATGAATCATAGACATGGAAAAAGTTGACTCTGGAAAAGTCATTAGTACCATCCTGAAGCATGATGCAAAGGTGACAAGCTATAAGATCGCCTTGCTGAGAGCAATTAATGATGTCGTGCTATCTTTTCCAGACTTAAGGAGCTACAACCAAGACGTTGCAGTTCCACTCAAGGTTTTAGCAGAGTACTGGGTAGCTTACTTCTGGCCGTTCGTTGATCCCAACAAGCCGATTTTCCAGGGACAGCGGGCAAAGCTGAATGGTGAAACAAGAAACGATATGGCGTTTCGACCAACCCTAGCTGCGCTTCGCTTGCGATGGGAGCAAGAGTTGGAAACCGTTTCTCGCCCTTCAGATGGCTTCTTCGTCATCAATGAGATGCGAGTTGCCCGTAAGCAGGCTTTGTACTCTCAAGATTTCTTAAAAGCCTATCGGGAGGCTATTAGAGAAATTAGCAAAACCCTAGAAATGCCAATTCGCTATGCTGGCCCTGGCAATTGGACAATATTCTCACAGCCTGTTAGGTACAAGGAACTCAATGGGCTAGCTGTTCCTGTACCGGGAACGCAGAGTGACGACAAGTGCTTAGTTATCCAAGCTGAGCTATGGCAGTCGTTTCAGACTTTATCGTTATGGGTGGAAGCACTCTGCATTCATGAGTGGTGTCTCTTTTCGGAGGGTGTGGGACAGGAGAGCATTCAGCAAGTTGATCGCGGTGACATTTACCGTCTGCTAACTGATCGCCCAGACAACCGCCGACCTCTGACTTGGGAACGCAACAATATTGATTTGCTGCTAGTGGAGGGACATGAGTTTGTTTGCCCTTGGACAGAGAATCGAATCCGAAGTGGTGTGAGCTACGACCTAGACCACTTAGTGCCAGTGTCAATCTACCCAATCAACGAACTCTGGAACTTAGTGCCCGCTGATCCCCACTTCAACTCCCACGTCAAACGTCACTACCTACCGTCTTCAGAGCGGTTGCACCAAGCAAGGCAGCATTTAGAGTTGGCCTATGAGCAATACGGTGTTTCAAAGGCTTTAGCGAAAGCCCTGCGGGAAGATGTGGCGATCCGGTTCCTAAGTGTGGGCTACAACGTAACGAACTTTCCGACGCTAGTGACTGGAGCAGTTGTCAAACTAATTGGTCAAGTAGCTGAGTCACGTAATATAGCCCGCTTTTGAGAGAAGCCAAGGCTACAGAAAACCACCTTAACTTAGTGGCTCACATTCCAAGACCTTCACTAAGCGGCAGAGATCGCCCCGATAAGTAACCAGTCTTGCGTTAACACAAAAGCGGTGGAGTCTGCCATCCATGAAAGGAGCTATGTAGCGAAACTCGTTGAGTGTGCGTTCCTTGTGTAAAGCGTTAATGTACCGCGAAAGCTCTTCTGGAACGTGGTAGAGCCGCATGTTTTTGCCTACCCAATCATTAGGCTTAGCTCCACTAGTCTGTTCAACTTGGTCGTTACAGAACAGTCCTACGTTGTCTGCCATTCTGATGATCGAATCACTTGAGCCGCTTAAAACTTCTTGAATGATTTCAGAGTCAGGCAGAATTAGATTTGAGCTTGATGCTTCTGTCATTGGCTTTCACCACTTGGTGATTACGAGCACTAATGACAATTTAGTACGTGTTTACTAAGTCGTCTAGCAACTTCAGGGAGCATTAGAGTCTACTGTTCTCAGAGAGTACTACTGGCAATGGCAGTAATATTCTCTAAAACTCTTGCAAAGGTCGAGAGCGTAGTGACTGAGGCTTGGATGCTCGCTTAGTAGGCTGCTGAAATCCTTTTCTCCATAACAGAGGTATTGGATCAAACTCCAAAGCTGTTAGCCCAGGGTAATTGTCTTTCAGAAATGGGCTTTTCACGAAAGCTTCTTCTAGTGCTGTTTCTGGTAGAGCCAATATCTCTATCCCAGCTAGCTTTTGGGCAACTGCCTTTTGACTCAAAAGTTCTTTATCTTGCAAGCTTCCCCAAGGGCCAAGCTCCAGAACTACCCCATTGCAACTTGTTTTCCACCAGGCACCATACTTCCGTTTGACAGTTTCAGTCCACTTTAGGCTAGTTGATTGATTACCAGCCTTCAAGATACGGCGTAGCGTGTTGACTTCCCTTGCCCAGCCAAAGTACTTCAGGCAAATAATAGGGGGGTGACTCTCTTGGGCGGGAGCAATACCAAATACCAATATGTACTTGGCTATCTTGGTCAGTTTTTCTTGGAGTGTAATTTCAGAAGGAATGATCTTCTTGGCAGGTACTCGTGTTTGGTTAAGAAGCGGATGATAAAGTTTGAGAAAATAGCTCTCAGCTTGCTCAAGTAGATCAGGAGTTGAACTACAGTCTAACCAAGCAAGCTTAATCGTTCCACTTCGGCTTAGCCTTTTTAGCTGATCAAATCGATGATGATCTTTCCATCGCGCCAACAGGTTGGTTGCCCTTCCCACATACAAAACTCGATTTTCTGAGTCAAGCGCAAAATAAATAGCAGGACAGGCAGGTAGAATACTTCGCTGAGATAGCTCCAAGTATGGCAATTCCAGCAGATGAACATCCGAAAACATAGGTACAGCACCGTCTGCTAACTTCGCTTAAAACTTTTATAGGTGAGTCCGAACAAGCTATGTCAAAGGAAAAATTTTAGTAATCCCTCAGAACATCGCATTAGTTAGATACTCCATTCGGCCTTCAGAGCATCAATTTTGGGACTCCTCACACTCAATCTCTTGCACTCATCCAGAAACTCTTGAACTTGGGTTGCATCTAGGGTTAAACCACCGTCTTGAACATTGGTGATATATGTAATTAGGTCTGCGGTCGTTACGTTAGAACTTATCTCCTCCAATAAGACAGCATTTCTAACTTCTCTACAGACCAGTTCAATGTCAGATGACGTAAACCTTGAGCTTTGCTCTGCTAACAGTTCACAGTTGACTAACCCTAGGCTCACCTCAATTTGGGACAAGTAGTGTCTAAATAGGGCTGCTCTTTCAAGCTTGTCTGGTGGAAAGAGCGGAATTTTCCAATCCAACCTTCCAGAGCGCTTCAAGGCACTATCAATCCTGCTGAGGCAGTTAGTAGCTGCGATCACAATCACATCACTGTCCTTAGCATTGTTCAGTTCGATCAGAAGCTGGTTGATGGTAGCCTTTTGATCTGTATGTGCTTGCACCTCATTACGGCTAAAGCCGATACTGTCCAGCTCATCAATAAATAGGACAGAGGGTGACTTCTTTTTAGCTTGAGCAAAGATGTCCTTGACATTCTTCTGGCTCTGGCTGATCCACATACTTTGGATATCAGCAGGTGAGAATTTGAAAAAGTATCTACCAGATTCATTGGCAAAAGCATTGGCAAGCAATGTCTTACCGCATCCAGGCAAACCAAATAGCAAGATGCCGCCAATTCCGCTCTTGATTCCCTTCGATTGCAACCGCAGGATCTTACCTAATTTCTCTTTTTCCTCATCAAGTCCCTTAACCTGCTTGAAACTTAGCTCTGTCGTGTTCGGTATAGGAGGTGATGGCGGAGTTGGGGGCTTAGGAGAAGGCTTGAAGGAGGGGTAGTCAATTTCCTTGAATGACACCGGAATTAACTGGTGATTCTCGTAGTCAGGAACCATCACCAGAAGTTGTAGCGAGTTTGTGTACTCGGCTCTTAGTTGATGCTCTAGAATCTCTTGAACTTTTTTGAGCTGGTAGTAGTTACGAGCGATCTCAAAGCCAGGGAGCACTAACCAAACGGTTTGAAGCTGGCTGGGCCACCCAACCGATTTAGCTATGATTCTATCGATTAAATCTAGGAAGACGTTGTTGTCGTTGAACCCCTTGCCTCTCAAAGTCTCCACTTCAACAATCAGCTTGTCTTCAACATAAACATCTGGTCGCCTTCTAACCCCATCCTCAGCAAAAGCGTTTGACTCAACTACTTCCGCACTCTCTTCATCCTGTGCCTCTTCAGCTATGTTCCCAGACACCTGGAGTTCACAGTGAATCTGCGATAAGTCATAACCCAGCGTCTCAAGAGTCCTAATAGCAAAATATTTCAAGTAGATGTGTTCGTCACTTTCATGCCCCCAAATTAGAACATTGAAATGCTCAGGCTGCATTTGAAGTAGGATTTGCAGCTCAGATTGCATTTGGGTTTTGTGTAGTTCAAGAAAGTAATCTAGTAGCTCTGCATTATCCTCTTCGCAATGGTGCTTTGGAACTTCTAGCAACAAACGGAAGTGAGTATATATATCCTCAAGAGCTGTAATAGACTGCTGATCTGGATACTTACACCGAAGAGTGAAGGTAAAAGGGATTTGACTAGCAACTCTGTCTACTAAGTGTCCAAACAGGTCACTCCTGCTGTGGGTTCTAATCTGAGCCTCAGAGGGGCAATGAAACAGGATAAAAAGCTGATCAGAGTTGTACTTATGAGTGCGTAGAGACAGTTGCTCAAGTTGTTCATCAAACTTCTCAGAGTCCAGCAGCTCTGACCCCGTGGAGCCAAGAATCACGTTGCTCATGGTTGACTGGCTGAAGTGGAAAATATTGGAGTCAAGCAGTGAACTGTGTGAACCTTCAAGATCGCTTATGTCGTCTGATCCCACAGCAGAAAAGGCTAGCCTAGATCGCTTGAGAGGTGCTCCTTTACCTTTGTACTGATTTTTTCTAACAAGCTCATACGTCAAGACTTTGACTACTATTTCTGAAAAGAAGTCTTGCTCTAGAGGAACGAGGAAAAGACCCATCGGCTGGTTTGAGTCAAGACAAGACTGAAATCGCTCATATTCTTGCTCAGAGCCAAAGTCGAATAGGTAGTAGAAGAAATCGTGTTTAACCTGGAGAGGAGAAGCTAGCTCTATTGGGTTTGAAGGATGCGACCCGGTCGTACGACCTGATGGTGCTTCGGCTGCTCCTTTGATCGCAATCGTCACTCTGGCCTCTAGCGGCAGATAAATGTCAAAGGCAGGAGTTGCATATAGCTCTAGCTCATCAAGAGCTGAGTTGAACTCATTGATGAAAGCTTGACTTCGCCGAAGATAACCAAAGTGTTTCAGAATGCTTTTAACACGCAAAGTCTTCCTGACCTTACCTGAAATTCTTAATTCTTCTTTGATAGAGCGTAAGTAAGCAACGTATGCCATCTGAGTTTGCTACTGCTAGGTTCCGCTCAACATCAGTTCAACGGTGTTTCAGCCCTAGGTTTCCCTCTATTTTTCTCAAGGCAACATTTATTGCCTCGTAACCCAGTACTTCCATGAACAGAAAGAGCGAATGACTGATTGAGCTTTTTCTCAGCAGTTCCGCTATCCTCAGCTACTTAGTAAGTGGTAAATACAAGCTGGGAATCAAACTTTACATATTCTTTACTCTGAACACGTTAAAACTTCTAGCGAATGGGGAGAGCTAGAAGAGGTATTTTACTTTAGCAAAAATGAAACTATCGATTTGGAGCACCTCTGTACTGTTAGCTTTTGGTCACTGGTTCCCTAAAGGGTAATTACTACAACAGTTACAGTGCACAGATTTCAAATGATGAAATGTTCCCATTGCCAGAGCGAGCAAACCGTGAAAAACGGCAGAGTAAAGCTGCAAGACCAAAGTGTTCAACAGCGATACTTATGCCAAGCAAGTAGAGAGGGTGCAACGAGTGCTGGACGTTCAGCGATTGGTGCATAATTGGGTGCGATTGCACTGAGGAGTGGGAAAAAACAGAACTCTGGCAACGGCAATGGGGTACTGTAGTCGTCCCCTTTCGATAGATGAGATTCTAACGAGCCGTGGGTTTCATTGTCTTCACCCCTTAAAAGACCAATGCCCAAAATCACAATATCGCTGTAATAACTGCAACGAAAAACCATCGTTTTAGATCACAGCTTTGACGTCATTTCTAAAAATTAAAAAAATCTAAACCATTATAAATCACAAGCTACAAAAAAGTTAACAAAGAGCATGGATATGGAAGAGGAAAACGGTTCAATGAAGAACGCAGATTCAGAAATAGAAAATAAATCCTCAAGTCATATAACTGAAAGTATACAGAGTTCATCGTTAATAATAAAAGATTCAAAATTAAAAGTAGCCATCGCAAATACTTGCTTGCTAATATGGGCTATTTTATTGGCTGTAATTGGTATGCAAGCAGTAAGTGGAAAAGCATCCACCGTTATTTTAGATATTGCTGAAGCTTTTGTTCCAAGAAAAAAAACTCAGGTTTTAACTTTAATCCCAAACTTCACCATAATACCTCAAGGCCAAGACTTCACCGTAATATCTGGAAGCCAAGTGGAAAAAGCTCTAAGCCAGGATGAGGTTTTTTCTGTGATGAGTGAGCACATTGAGAAGAGGTATTCTGAGCAGGACGAAACCTCTATTCCCCCTATTGCTATTGTGCTTGATCGACTTCAAGTAAATGTTAATTGGAGAGATGCTATCGCAATTGATGATGCAAATGGAAGCAAAATGACTGCTCCAGGTCGTAGAGATTACGAAAATCTATTTGATATTGTCGCCAAACGGTTAGAGTCAATTGCTGATTTTTCTCCTAAAGTCTCTGAGGCTAGCAACCTCAAGATCAGCAATAATATTATGCCTTTAAAGTTTCGTGCAACAAAAACGGAAACGCCTCCGAGAGCAGGAACGCTCCCAAGCCCGAATGAAGATACTCAAAAGTTTGAAAAATTTAAGGAGCAAGAAATTGAACTTCCTGTAGAAGCAGTTTTGTGGGTAAAGGAGAGGCAGGCTTCCACCACCGCACGAAAGTCACAAATCGATTTTCTAGATTTATTTATCCTATTGATCATTTTAGGTGGATTTGGTAGTTGGATATACCTTGTTAGGAGACACATTGACCCTTCAACGAAGGTTGATCTATATGAATATTTCTACAGACCCCCCTTAGGAATGACCCTTGCAATTGCTGTTTTTATTGTCAATATTACGCTTCACTCGTTTGTATCTAATTCAGATATTAATGAGGTGCGCCGAGAAACTTTAATATTATTAGCCTTTACGGCAGGTCTTTTGTCAGACAAAACTTATGAATTTATTGAAAAAGCTACAGGTGAAAAACTTGGACATAGAAGGCTAGAAGATGATCTTGAGCGAGAGAGTAAATAGGTAAGTGTTTGAGATTTAGAGAAAGTCCCGCATTCCCAACTGGCTGGTATCAAGTCAGACCCAACGACTATAGCGGCAGCGGCTATGACAAGGGAGGTCGTGTTCTAGACCTGTGGATCAGAGTGGTTGAACCTCGCTTCTGAAGACAGCTTCTAGAAAACCATCCACAGGTCTAGAACATTACCGAATTAATCCAGTACCTAAACCGAGGCAAAGACTAAAACATCCCTTTGTTAAACCTAAGCCTAATTACCACTGATTTGGCACTGACTCAAGACAATTGAAAGTTCCCACATGGAACCCAAAGCAAAAGCACTTTCTACAAGTCTTACGAATTTAGGAATTTCCTAGACTTTCGGTTAATGTAACATCAATTCTTCTTTGTCTCAACATTTTGCGGAGTTCAATAGCAGCCTCATCAATCTGTGAGAGCCTAATTGCTAAATTGGGCTCAACTCGAAATTTAGCAATTCGGAAGGAAATTACCTTACCATCTTTTGTTGCAATTAGAAGTCGTTTACTATAGACTCTTTTCTGATCATCATCTTTAAGCCTTGTAGATGATTTTTCCTGAATTTTCGTGAATACTATGCTGTCATATAAATACTCGCTGTATTCTTCATTAACAGTTTTAGATCGAATGAAGTTGAAGTAGCATTTGTAGTAGCTTAGAAAATTAGCACATAGAAAAATAACTAAAAATTCGTAAACACCATACTTTCGGCTTTTACCATCATAGCTAGGTTCACTTCTAAATTCTTCTGCTTTGATATAGAGCTCCGAAGTTATGTTGTTTTCTAAATTTGGCTCGATGTCATCCTCTACTAGTAAACTTGGAGAAGTTCTTTCGGTAATACCAACTAAAACTCTTATTGGTTCAGTTTGAATCGCACCAACTTCACCAATATGATCACAAGGAAGTAATTTTAACTTCCTCATCGCTTGCTTCGTTAGTCGATTAATATCTTTTTCTAGCCATTCCTGACATTGCTTTTCCAGTTGTAGTAATCTTGATTTATTTATCAACTTCTTCTGTTCTATCAACTCTTCAATAATTTGTTGATACTGATTAGATTGTTTTTGATGATCATATCGTAAACAATCTAAATCTTTGTAATCCGCTTCAATTCGACTAATTAAGTCTTGTCTTTGGGTTTTAAGTTGTTGCTGATGATTCAACCATTGGGACTGTTGATTTTCAAAAGCATTTAGGCTTAATTCTAACTCCCTCAACTTATCTTGAACCTGTAAGCTTAGATTTTGCTGTTGGAGAACTTGCGCTTCCTGCCTTACTCTAATATCTTCAATATACTGTTTCAAAACATTTTGATATCTTTTCCTGATACTATTTGATTTAATATATAGATAAATAATTAATGCTATAGTTATTACAGTATTAGCTAAAAAACCGAAATTAACGTAGAGAATAAAGGTTATTAAAAAAGCCAGAACAGTTGGAATTATTAATATAACGTTTGCAACAAACGCTAGTCTAGTGGCATGATAAATCGTCTTGAGATCGAAAATCATCCCTTTTAATAGAAGCTGTAAAATGATTGCTAGTTTCAGCGGTGGAATAGCTGTTAACTCTTGTTGCTTTGGTGCTTCCAAAGATATAGATGGTGGTATTGCCTCTACCCACTGCAACCGCTTTTGCTGAAGTAGAACTATTTTCTCTCTTAAAGCTGTTAATTTATCCTCAATAGATAGCAGCTCTGATTTATTTTTATCAAGCTCATCCTCATCAAGAGCGATTGAAATTTCCTTCTCTGCAACTAAAGTTTTAATTGCATTTAAATTCTGCTGGATTGAGTGCAGTTGTGAATTTGCATCCACTTCCTCTGGTGATAGCTTCGCTTCACCCCCGCGTTTATACCATTTCAGAAGGTCAAAATACTCTCGGATGACATCCGGACTACGTCGCTTATCAAGGCCCATTTAACACTTCCAACCTCTCAACTAACTTTGCAACTTGTGGTTCGTTAACAAGTGCACTCAAACGTATCTTGCCAACTCGAATTTTTTGACCTGAAATAGTCAATTGCTTAAGGCGAGCACGATATTCTGTCTTAGAAATTCGTCCAAATATAGGTGAGTGACGGCCCTCAAGGCAAAAGAAAACATAATGACTAATTAGCTCTAAGGCATCAATTTCGACTGCACGAAAATCTAGCAATCCCCTTTCTACTTGTTTTACCCGTTGGATCGCTTTTAGAAGTTCAGTCTGATGTGGAGGGTGTAATCCTCGAAGTCCGGAAAATTTAGATTTTCGTTCAATCCAAGTTAATATTTCAACAAAGCTCGTCAGTGAGATAAGCTGCTTTTCTGCGGGGTCGGGATTTGATCCCAGTCAAAAATTTAAATCACCAGTAAACACACTGCCTGGTGCAACAACACCAATTTTATTTGCAATATTAGTTAAGCTTTGTACACTTTGAGGGTTCGCATATACTGCATCTGCGACAGACTTGACTGCCTCAGCAATCTCTGAATCCGAATTGGCGAGATTTTGAAGCCGTTCTGCTAGTGCTTGTGAGCTGTATACACCTGGATTCACTTCTGCTAAATTCGGCTGCTGCGCAACAGTTTCAATCGTAGTGGCGGTATCTGGAGATTTGCGCTGAAGGACTTGCTTCAATTTGCTAATTTGAGTACCAAATTGATTTAACGCTTTTTCTCCAAGAGCTTCACCTGTTTTTTCTAACGCTTTTGTTAGCAGCAGTGTTGCAATTGTAGTTACAGAAAGAGAAACGGGTTCCATATCACTAATTTCGATAGACGCCTGTGCTATTTGTAATTGATCATTTGCTGAATTGCCAAGCGTACAGACGAGTTTCAGTAAAATTCATCATGGAAAGTTTACAAGTAACGTTCCTACAACAGTCATTAAATCAGCTCATATGACTGAGCAACACTACATAAGTGAAGACATTTCTCGGGAGTGTAAATTTTTTCGTGTTTAGTAGGCAAATTTGATAAGAAATTAAAGGTTCTAGCCTCAATCCACATAAAAGTTTAGCCACTTCCCATTTGCTCAATAACCCTCATTCATCACTCTAGCGAGAGTAAGATCAACATAGATGCGCTTGCTTGAGGTGCCTGTGATGGTTGAACCTCGTCTCCCTCAATCCACAGTTCGTTTTGTCGATAACTATTGTCGAGCCTACCAGCATCTCTTTAGCAATGTCCGCAGTTTTGAAGCATTCACCTCGCTGCATCTTGGCTTGGTTGGTCCGCTGCCTCGCAAGTCTTTACCTGCTATCGCCAAAGCAGTCGGCTTGCCCAATGACCAAGTGCTGCACCACTTCCTGACCCACTCCCCCTGGCAAGTCGAAGCCGTACGCTATCAACGGCTGTCTCTGATTCTCGAACAAATCCAGCAACAACCCATTGTGCTTGTCCTGGACGACACCGGAGACCGCGAAAAAGGGAAAACGACCGATTACGTGGACAGGCAGTACATTGGCAATGTAGGCAAAGTGGATAATGGCATGGTTTCTGTCAATGCCTATGGCGTGCTGGGCGACCTCACCTTTCCCTTGCTGTTCAAAGTGTTTAAGCCCCGACGTCGCCTCAAAGTAGAGGATGTTTACCAAACCAAGCTCCAACTAGCCCAGCAAATCATTCAGGAACTGCTGGAGTTTGGCTTTTGCTTTTCCTTAGTGTTGGCCGACAGCTTCTACGGAGAGAGCCATCCCTTCTTAGATGTGCTCGACGAGTTGAAGTTGCCGTGGATTATGGCGATTCGCTCGAATCATGGCGTGTGGATGCCTAAAGAAGCAGAGGTGAGCTACAGTGCTTGGCAAGCATTCGAGCGAGTGTTTGCTAATGGTGAGACTGAGACGCGATACATCCAAGAAATTATCTTTGGTCGTCGCTTTGAGTGGCGATACTGGACGCTGACCAACGACCCCGTTGTGTTGCCTGCTAACAGCACGTGGATGGTGATGAGCCACTTGCCCTCTAAACAAGACCAAGCAGAGTTTATTGGCAATCTCTATGGGCTGCGCACCTGGATAGAATATGGCTTCAAGCAGTGCAAAAACGAATTAGGATGGGCGGATTACCGACTCACGCACTACGAGCAAATCGAACGCTGGTGGGAGATGGTATCGAGTGTCTATCTCATGGTCAGTTTGCAGTTTTATGGATTCGGCGCTCAACCGCCTGGAATCCTCGATGAGGGCCAACGCGATCTCTTGACGCGGTTGCAGCAACATCCTGATTGGCAGGAGGCAAAGGGATGGAAACGACGTTTCAACAACGTACAACTGCTGGTTCAACCCTTTATCTTTTTCTGCCTTCTTCAACCTTGGATGAGGCTATTTGATATCTCTACCTTAGAGCGTGGCTTTGCTAAGCTCATCAGGATCATCAATGCCTTTCCAGGTTGGTCACCGTTGACTCCTTCGGCTCCTATGCAACACTTTTCTTCTGCCTAGAGTGATGAATGAGGGATAAGTAGGCAGCTGCAATTAAATCTAAGATAGAGAGGTGTGTTAACTTGCTTCACTAGACTCTATGCCTGCTCCAATTCATCTCATTCTCAGCGAGGAGGAAGACCGCATCTTGAGCGAATTGCGGGTTGCCACAACGGTTCCGCACCGAACCAGAGACCGGGCTCATATG
>NZ_JAMPKN010000074.1:0-11785 GCF_039962155.1 Trichocoleus desertorum AS-A10
AATATTCAGCGACAGAGCAGGGCACAGAAACGACTGCACAGGGAGCTTGCCTCACCTTGCGCCTGGCTCACTACCAGATTGCTCGCAGCATCGGCATCACCTACGAAGAGTGTGTGCGGCTCTTCAAGCAATTGCACTCAGTTGTTGCTTACAGCCGAGGTGGGAAAATCACTATCTTGGATTGGGAAAGGCTGGATGCGATCGCCCAAGGCACGCTAGAGACAGATTCGCTCCCTGTTAACCCCAGCAAAAAATAGACCATTAACCGGCATCCGAAAGTGTTAGCAGAAATGCCAGGTTTGCTGATGCCTTTAATGCATGAGGCGCATTAGCAGGCATCCACACAAATACACCCGGTTCTAGGTGAATATCTTGTCCTGTTAATCTCAGCGTTCCTTGCCCTTCAAGTACTTGAACCACGGCGTTGCGAGCTGAGCTATGTTCCGCAATCTCAGTGCCTGCGGCTAGAGACAAGAGAGTGTACTGGCAATGAGGAAGTTTGAGTAACACTTGGCTGAGGATTCCTGTGTCAGGATACTCCAGTTTGTCTTTGAGTTGAGCCGTCAGCGATGAGGGAGTCTGCATTGTCGTAGTCATCGTTTGTCTCCTAATTTAGTTCCGTTCTGCACACAAAATGAGATAACCTAACTCCTGTTCGTACTGCTTGAACACTCGCCGTATGGCCAGCAGGCGATCGCGCAGTTGAGGACGAGTAAGGACATTCCAGAAGAATTTGATTGCATTGACCAGTCCTTCGTTTTGAATGATGCGAGCTGGGTTGAGCAGTCCCATCGCTCCCACCTGATGTTGTGAAACTTGTAATCCGGCTGTTTCGCAAGCTGCAATCCAGTGAGCCTCAGATAACGGAGTTGAGTTGGCTCGAAGCGTGGCTGCCAATGCTTGATGAATTTCTGCTTCCCGATTGTGGGCTAACAACTCATGAGAGAGGAACTTCCCTCCTGGCTTGAGGCGATCGCCAATACTCTGCAAGATTTTGGCTTTACCTGAAGCCGATTGCATGGTGAGAATGGCTTCTGCCAGCACGTAGTCAAACTGTCCTGGAATCTGCTCTAGATGGAAAATATCGCCCTCAATCACCTGCACTTGTTCTGCCAACCCAGCGGCTTGAATATTGGTACGAGCACGGGCCACACTTTCAGGGTTCTTTTCGATGCCTACCACCCGAACCCCATATTGTTCGGCTAGGGCGATCGCGCTGTAGCCGAAACTCGCGGCTAGCTCTAGAACCATTTCCCCCGGTTGGAATTCAGCCCACTGAAACAATTGCTCAGTTGCAGCTTTCCCGCCGGGTCGCAGAATCTTCTTTCCAGCGCTTGCCATCACCTGATGTCCAGGAGCTGTTGCTAGATTGATGGTCGATTGAGGCATGGCTTTATCCTCCAGTAGCAGATACCCCTACTCTGCCAAACTGCGGACAAGAGAGATATGAGCTACCTCATGAAATGTGCACGATATCGGATGTTGAAGGGCAATGGTCGTCCTAGATACTAAAGCAGCTTGGCCGGATGAGGGCGAATGACCGTCGTTACAAAAGAAAAGATCTGCCTACTCTATCCCTAAATTTTGGTTTATGAGGTAGCTCATATCCTGGGTGAAAACAATTTGGCAAAGTGAGAGTCATTCACCTGTTGTCTTGCCTCTTTTTACTTTCCTGGTTGTGAAGAGGGCAATTCTATTCCTATCGATTGCGATAGCAGCTTTGGAGGATCTCAATCATGATACGACTGCTCGTTGACTTCTTAGAGGCGCTGCTCAACACCTTTTATCGAGGTCGCGATCGCATTTTTGCGCGATTTTTTGTCCTGGAAACAGTGGCTCGGGTGCCTTATTTTGCCTACACCTCGGTCTTGCATTTGTATGAAACGATGGGCTGGTGGCGCAAATCTGACTGGCTGAAAGTGCATTTTGCTGAGTCCTGGAATGAACTGCACCATCTACTGATTGCCGAATCTCTCGGTGGCAACGACCACTGGTACGATCGCTCCCTGGCTCGAATTGGCGGATTGATTTACTACTGGGTGATCGTTTTGGTGTATATCCTCAATCCCCGCGCTGCCTACCACTTCATGCAGCATGTTGAAGAGCACGCCTACTACACCTACGATTTGTTTCTCCAAGAGCACGGTGAAGCCCTCAAACAAATACCTGCGCCAGAAGTAGCCATCAACTACTATCGCAATGGCGACTTGTATATGTTTGACGAATTCCAAACGACGCATCCTGAGGCATTTCGTCGCCCTCAAATTGCGAATCTCTATGATGTCTTTGTTGCCGTTCGTGAAGACGAATTAGAACATGTCAAGACGATGATTGCCTGTCAACAGCCTGAAGCACAAGATACGTTCCAAAGCCCCCACGCCGAAAACCGCCCTGCCTTGCCAGAGTCGGTGAGAGCCGCGATCGATGCGAAAACCGGGCAAATTGTGCAAGCAGCAGAAAAAGAACCGGTTGAAGTGTAAAGCAATTGCTGAAAAGGATGAGAAGAATTATGACGACTTTATTTGAAAAACTCGGTGGTACAGCGGCTGTTGACCTAGCGGTTGACAAATTCTATCAGCGAGTCTTGCAGGATGAGCGCATCAAGCACTTCTTTGCCAATGTAGATATGGTGAAACAACGGGCACACCAGAAGGCTTTTCTGACCTATGCCTTTGGCGGAACTGATAAATATGACGGTCGTTATATGCGCAAAGCCCACAAAGAGTTGGTAGAAAAGCAAGGTCTAAACAGCGAACACTTTGATGCCGTTGCAGAAAATTTGATGGCAACGCTAAAGGAGATGGGAGTTTCTCAAGATCTATTGGCAGAAGTCGCTGCGATCGCGGCTGCCCCCCAACACAAAAAAGATGTCTTAAACCAGTAAGACTGATCGCTTGGCCTAAGTTCTGCTTCAGTGAGCGATCGCCTGCTCAGCAAGGTTAGCGTTGTGGAGTCACCGATTCAGGAGTAGACCTTGAGGCAGTTAGTCCTATTCACCTGTGCAGCAATCGCCACCTTAGCTCTAACCAGCTGTGGCTTCCGTCAGAAGATAATAGAGTCCAAGCTCGCCTCGATTGACACTCAGCCCAGTGCCGAGAAGCAATACGCTGCCTTGCTAGACGAGCTTGATTCAAAGTGCCAAGAGGACAGGCAGGCGATCGCTGACCTAACGGTGAGAGCTGTAGAGCTCGTTAAGCAAGCAGACAAAGAGGCGAACAACCTGCAAATGGGACCAGCGTCGGGCGTTTTGGTGAAGCGATCGCCATGCGGAAACGGCAATCTTGCGCCTACAGACTGAGTCATGGACTTTGGGAAATCCAGACCATTGGCTACATGAAGACTGATAGGAGGCGATCGCCATGCGGATAAAACTGAAAGAAATTGCGTTTGCCAATGGAGCAGTGTTTGTAGACCTCTACAACCTCAGTTTCAAAGTTCAAGCGTTCGTCAACACTCGGCATGGGAACGAGGCAGCGGGAAGCAGTTATGTGTGGCTCTTACAGACAGAAGAGATGACGGTTGAGCGAGTGTTCACGAATGCAGGTCGGTTGTGGGTCAGCGGCAAAAACCCTAGAGGCGAGCGAGTGGATTTGGACCCCAAAGATTTGATTTATGTGGAGGAGTAGTGATCGCCAACCAAAGTGCGGCAGCGGCACATCATCTGCAAATTGTGTCAGGGGGTGACAGAAGGTGCCAATAGGTGCCCGACACGATTGGATTATTGCCATCACTCCCCTCTCAGCGTGACAAACTGTGCCCAAGAGTGATGCTTGGTGCCAATGGGTGGCGTGCTGTGTCCCTGCGTCTTCCTGTTGCTCGGAACGAGTGGTGGTGATGATAGATCTGGGTCAACAATTGACTGAGTTACTACCTAGAGTTGATCGTCTCTTCACCATCGCCTAGGGATTTTTCTCTCTTGAATGGGGACTTTAAGCAAGACACTCCTCAAACAAGCCATGTTGAAATCCCTACGCTGGACTGTTGCCCTCTCGTTAGCGTTCATTCCCCTATCTGTCAGCTTCTCTGGAGCAGCGATTGCCGAAGAAATGAAGGTTTACACCTCCGGAGAAGGGTACGACGTTTGTATTGACCCAGCCACCATCGTCTTCAATGGCAGCATTCGAGATTTTGTGCAGAAGAATGTACCCTGGGAAGGCAGAATGGTTACGATTTTGGGGTTCTTTGCATAACCCCCCGAAAAAGACCCTTCTCGGTGAAAGAATGAATCGATTCTTGGCATTGGCGGCGATCACTTTACCTGCTGCGGCTTTCATATTCCTTAAGCCCTGTATCTTCCTGGGAATGGCTTGCAAGCACATGGAAGGAGAGGCAAGGTCTCTAACTGAAACAACCAATCGAGCGCAGCAAGCCTACTATCTTGAGCATGGAAAACTTGCTAGCTCCTCCAAGGCCTTAGGGCTAGGCTACCCAAGCAAAACTGACTGGAATGAGTATTCATTTCAAAACACGCCAACATCCGCAATCTTCTATGCAGTGCCGATCGGAAGTATGGCCTCTGATCGTAAAGGATATGTAGGAGCTGTAGTTCTCGATCAGAAAGTAGAAGAAAAAGCTAACCCAGAACAACTCCCATTAAAAAATATTATTTGTGAGGCTAGAGGGCCAAAAGCAACGCTCGCCATAAAACCTACACTTAGGAATGGCTCCCCCATCTGCTCCGAAGGAAGCACTCAGACAAAAGTGCCCAGGTAAATTAATGGGCTTTTTACAGCGAATCATCTTTCCAGCCACAGTGTCCACAATCCCAATGCACTCTTGAATTTTCCAAAGCGATGCCAGCCTCACAATTGGGGCATCGGCCTGTGAATATAGGGTGTGAGTCGAGTAGAGCTAACTTCTCCAACAGTGTCCACCGCTGCTCTGGAGCAAAAATCAGTTCACCGTTGTAGTAACTGGCTCCTTCTGGTTCCCAAAGTTCTTCTGCTTCTGCTGTAGGGTCGTGCTCGAAATCTGAGCAAGCATCGCTACTCACACCCTCTGGATGCACAGTACAGAGCAGATGAGGATCGTGAGCATAGAAAATGCAGCGATCGCATTCCGGTATCTTGCGCCTGCTACTCAGCCCCATCAATCCTCATCCTTCACTTCTAGCTGATAGATTCGGTTGGAGGGGTGTTCTGCCATTAAGCGCCAGTAGTAGCCATTGGGTGGTGGCTGCACTTGTGATGCACAGCGGTAAAGCAAGGTTGGCTCGTCCCGCTTGATGCCCGTCTTTACTGCCTTCTCTAGCTTTGGATTAGGTGCGGCATCGTTGAACCAGATGAGGTGAGCAGTGCCGTAGTACCCAGCATTCAAGAGACTTGCGAACAGCCACTCCATGATGGGCTGCATCTCTTCCATTGGGATACCAGACTCTCCTTGCCCATAACTTTCGATTGTGGGGGTAGGAGGATTGCTGTTTGGTTGAGGCAGCAAGGGTGCCAAGAGTGAGCGAACCAAGGTCAGAAGTCTGCTCATGATCAGAAATTGTGAGGGCTGGACTCAAGATTCCCAATCACTGTAATTCGAGAACACTGGGTATTTTAGTGAGCGATCGCAGCATTTTGATCACGCCCTTTCACCCCCCTCGGCGCATCCAGGAAATTTGTCCAATTTAATCCTAGTGGAAAATCGACACCGTCATCAGCTAGGACAAGTTTTTGAGGGCGTAGCGGGGGGAGGCAGGGAAGGCGGCAGCAGGCATGGAAAGCGAAGGGGCGATCGTTCATTACGGCCCCGCATGGCAGGTGACGTGAGAGGAGCGTCGGGTGATGTTAGATGCAGGGTGATTCACAAGAGCCTCCCCCTTAGCTTTGCCAAGCCCTTCATGACCTCTGCTCGGTTCTTGGCACTCTTCATCCACGCCAGCAACCTGCTCGCCAAGCTCTGATTGCTCCAGCCATACTCCTTGTCTCTACTTCTCTGGCGCAGGCTCGCGCTCACGTAGCTCTCTAGGAAATCCAGATGCCCAACATTGTATGCCCACAGCAGGGTCGCTGCAACCAGAGCGGGAGATGGAAGTACATAGCAGTATCGTAGCTTCAATCACCCCAAGTAGTGAGTTGGGCAAGGCGGAACCCGTTTACAGATGAACCCTAAAAGTTGGACTTCAGGGTTAATAATTTGAGGGGCAGGGTAGATTGTAAATTGCACCTGAGGCGCATTGGAGGAATTTCCTTGTGGAAGAATCACGACAGCCTGACTGGGCGGAAGGATTTTCTCGGCCGTCTCGCTCGTTACCATGACGGTGTATTTGCCAGGTGATAGAGATACCATAGCGTCTGAGCGGTTGATGAAAGTTTCAACTTGCTGCGTATTGTCCCCTTCGATAACAACTTTGGCAGAGCCGATAAATGGATAGGTTGCTTCAGAGCCTTGTTCTACCAGGGAAATCTTGAGCTGCTCCTTAACCGCAGGGGACATGGTGATAACTGGAGGGTCTTTTACCTGAGGTACAGCAATGAATCCTCTGGCTGTGATGAAACCTGGTTTATCGACCTGAACGGCGTAGCGCCCTTGAGGGAGCCGGGCGGTAAAGTGACCGTCTTGCCCGGTGTGAACAGACCGCTCGCCACTTGAGGTTTGAATCGTGACAACAGCCTGGTACAACCCCCGTCCTTGTGGATCAATCACCCTACCACGGGCCGGCATCATCAGTGCCTCTAGTTGTATGCGTCCAATTCGGTGTCTAAATTTATTCGTTTGCTGAAACACTTTGGGGTTAATTTGTGCGGAAGCATAGTCAACATCTAGACGCTTGAAGGCTGCTGAATCAGCCAACCTAAATTGGTTCGCTTGAGTTAGGGCAGGTTGCATTGCACTGCGGCTAATGAGTGGAGCAACTCGACCGGCAGTAACGGCTGACTTCATTCGTAACGTATGGTCGGGTATAGCTTGCATTGTCAAAACAGCTTTCCCGCTAGTCTCAGCCAGCTGTGCGGCTTTCAGAGAGAGTGTTTCTGTGGGCGTAATGGCATAGTTGAGCAGATCGGATGTGTCTAACCTTTTAGATTGCGCCTGTGCAAATTGTTTTTGGGCAGACGGTACTCCTTTCACTACAAAATTACGAGCCAGAATTAACCCCACAATATAAGCTGGAATCAAATTATCGGCTCTGCCATTCAAAGTGCCGTTAGAAACGGGTGGAGACGGGGACTGCCATTGCCAATGTTGATGCTTAAAGAGTGCAGACCAGAGCCAGGGACGGGAACAGGTAACGGTTTGAACTTCCAATGTGATGGTATCAATTTCGCTATCTGCTAAACCTGTGTCACTCTCAGAAGCGGTGTCTCCATTACTTTTCCACTTGGCAATATCCTCACGGGTTAGCTTGAGAGGAATCCAATTGTCTTCTGACAAATGGGATGGAGAAAAGTTACAGCCGATATGAGTCGCATGGGAAATAGGATCAGAAATTTTGAGCAGATTCATGGAACTCAGCATTTCAAGCACTGGAGTTGGTATTTGATCCACCGATCGCTCTGCTGCGTCAATAATCCTTTCAGCTGCTCGGAAATTGTAGACTCGATCTAAAGCATCGATCGCTTCACGCTTTTCTTTGACCAGGGCTTCAAATGAAGTAATCTCACCTGTTAAAACCGATTGTTCTTCAGGACTTGTTGCTTTCTCGCGATTCAATCGCATTTCTGTGAGTGCGACTTCCTTCTTTTCTAAATCAGCTCTCAGTAAGCAAAAGTCCTGGTACTCTGTTTTTTTAATAATGTTTGGCTCTTCATAAAGCAGGGCTTGGGCTTGCTCATAACGGCGCTGCTCATTGGCGTCTAAGGACGTTCTGACGAACTTAACATTCCTAACAATTTGAGAGAAGCGTTCAGATAGATAACCCGGAGTTGTATCTGGTGTGGTAATTGTCTTTTCATCGATCTGAATACAATCTACTAGGCGAGAGATCTCGACTAAGCGGGCAAGCGATTCTGGATCATCTAATCGATCGGACGCAAGCTTTTGTAAGACCTGGAAATGTTCTTTTCCTAAGAACACTCCTGGCGGTACCTGGGCAACATAAAGATCATCCTGGCTAAACTCTTCGATGACGGTTTCTGCCAGGCGAGAAAGTAGGGCTTTACTGGCTTTTTTATTAGACATGATCAGGTTCCTTGGTGTATTTCGTTGTGCCTTATCAGCAGAACGAATGAAACGGATTAGGGTGAGTCGGTGAGGCACAATGAACCTCACCGACTCAAAAAGGATGGGTATGAACCTAGATCCAATCGGTGACTTTAGGATTGGGATCTGGGCATTTTTCTAAGGTGTGGCACAGGAAGCCCAAGAGCTGTAGTCCTTCAATCTTCAGCCCTTCGCGAGTCCAGTTACGGTTGTATGTGCTTTCACTTTCGCGATTGCTATGGCTACCACCCAGGAAGAATGGACCATAGGACAGCCCACCACGTCCACCAATCTCCTGGCTTCTCCGCTCATACTCGCTGTTGTACTCACCAAAATCAATGCATAGATCTTTGACGAAGATACAGTCGGTGGTGATCGCGGGCATTAACCCATTGGGAGGTGTTTTGCCATTGGAGAGCAAGGTGTTTTTGTACTCTTCGTTTTGTTGGTCAAACCGCCAGAAACCACTCTTGATATAGGCTAGATTGATTCCTGGGCGGTAGATGGTGGCTCGGGCCATCTTGAAGCGAAGGTTAAAGGATTCGGCATTAAGTTTGCCTTCCCATTTCTTCTTATCCACGCTGCCGCCACCACCGATTGCAAATGGACCAATGGCTAGTCCACCCCCCCCACTAGTATGGCTGGCTGAGAATTTGTGATTGCTGTTGAACGAGCCGCTATTGAAGTAGAACTCAGACCATCCTGAGTCTGCGCGAGCAAACTCGGCGGGTGCAGGAGCCGTATAGAGGAAGTTGGCCCCAGACGATGGATTAGTCAGAATGCTACGGACGAAATCTTCCTTATAACGCTGTTTCAGGAGTGCGAAGCTGCGTCCTTCAACAGCGGCGATCGCCGCATTAATGCGGTCGTAGGTATCGCGATAGCCATTGCTAATCCAATCATTTTCAGCGGCTCGTACCTTCATTTGCATCAGTGGAGCATTAATCGCAAACTGGTGTACAGCCTGTTCATCTTGACCCGCTAATGCCGAAATTCGCATCGTATTGTAGGCCAAGGCTTCGCCGTAGTAAGCCAGCATCTTCTCACGATACTTTTGTACTAGGGCTGTTTCGCGGAGTACTTCAACTTCTTCTTCGGTGACTAGATCAACTTCCTTTTTGGTTTCTTGCAGGAGCGAGCGCCACCGTTCAAGCTTACTCTTGGTTGCTGCGTCGGGTTCAACGTTATACACCTGAGAAAACTGAAGCGCCAACGCATAGGCGTGAGAAATCCGGGTTTCTGGATTCCAGGTGTTAATGCGTCCAGAGTTGACGATACCACTTGTATCAGGAACTAAGTCACACAGAGCGGCAAAGGTTTCTGCTGCCATGTATTTACGGCGAGCATCGGCTGCTAGAGCAGCGGTATCCACTTCAGAAGAACCTTCTTCAGTTTTGCCCTCTTCCGGCCCAACGGTCTGATCAAGCTTATTCGGGTTAACTCCCCGACGAACAATGCCACCAAATCCTTCCAGAGCATAGTTAAAGAAGTCTTCAGTTAAGGGATAGCCGGGGCTACAAAACGCTAGATAATGATCATCACTTCTGGGAATGACTTTCCCGTCGCCATTTAATAGCACATCACTGATTTTTCCCAAGACTGAATTCATTATCATTTCGGGGTTAACATCTCTTGCCATGATCAACTTCCTCGGTAGTTATTAGCCAAAATTGGTGGAAATAGTTTCGTTAAGTCGTTCATTACACGCTGTGAACTCAGGGCAGGACTAAGGCTCAAGCAGAATGAAATCTTTGCCGGTGTATCCACGTGATTGGGTACATACTTCATACCCCTCGCGTGAGCCTTCATCGTTGGTGTTGCCTTCGATTGTGTCAAACAACAATTCGTGAGTTTCCGCGACAATGCCAACATGTGTCCAGTCGGTACTAGTTCGTCGTACCAAGAACAGGCTTCCAGGGGGAATTTCTCGACGACGAGCTTCTGCTTCTGATACAAATAGTCCAGCCGCTTTTGCTTGAGCTGCCAGAGTGTCACAGGAAAAAGATCCTGGAATCGGCATGTCAATTTGTAGGGATTCTGCAGCCTGACTCAGCACAAAAGTGACAAACCCTGCACACCATGCCCATGGTTTACCTTCGTTGCCCTTCATGTACATTCGCACCCAAGGACCTCGATTTTGACCACCAATCTCACGAGGATGCTGAGACAAATGTGCTCTGGCATACTCAAGAACTGCCGAGTTGAGTGATATTGACATGTTCAATCGTTGACGGAGGGTTTCTCGTAGAGGTTCGACCAGATGATCAAACGTTTTCTGAGTCACACGACCATTTGGTTCTAGAAATAGATCTTCCTGAAATCGACCAACAACTTCCGCAGTAATTGGTCCATAACTCTCGTCGATCGTCAGTGGATAACCCCTTAGTGTTAGCCATTCCTGTACACGGCGAACGGATAAGCCCTGTGCCCCGACAAATATTTCATTGCTGAGCTTAATCTCGTTCTGTATCCAGGTTGCTAAGTTCGTTGGTTGATTTTCAAAGGTATACAACATTATGGGTATGACTCCTTTTGGATATAAGAAAGTTGTTTTGAAAAGCAAGTCAAAGCGAAACGCTGACGGAAGCGCGACATTGACAGTTCACGATCGCATTAAATCTTGCCATCCTTGCAATTGCAGGATGTTACGCTCATCATGCCTGGTTTAGAAGTGAGGTTTTGCAAGAATAAATTGCATTGCTAACCAACACTTCTTTGTAATTTTTTCTAGAACACGATGTGTAGCTGCTAACCTGATTAAAATAGATGTTTCTGGAGGATGCTTTTCTTCAACTTTGATTAATACTTCCAAAATTGACTGAGTGCGATCGAACACCAAATTTAAGTGTTAAACAATTTTGAACAAGCTAATCGGTTTACTGACTAAAGGCAGTCCTTAAGTTGATCTGTCTTGTCTAACTAAAATTCATCATAAAATCTAATAATGGGAATGCCAGTACCCGATGGGGTACCTTTGACGGTTGTGTCGCAAAAACAGGTTGATGGTAAGGTGGGAAAGCCTAAATCCCTGTTCCTATCTTCCCCGTGCCTACCTCTGTTAGGCGACGATTAGATAGGCCCGGATGACAACCACATAGACCGCTCCTGAGATCGCTTGTTATTTCCACCTCTAAACTGAGATCGCATCAAACAAGCCCCTCAAAGAAAAGACACTAGGACTGTCTACTAATAGCCATAGAGACGCCTAGTGCCGGGTCCAATTAAATTTCAACAACTTCAACTCTATATGAAAGCCAAAGATTCCGGCTGTGCCCAGACCACAGCTGCTGCGAAGGCGGGCATTTCTGTGCGCACCGCTCGCCGTATCGACAAAGGGGAGCATCGACCGCAACGAGGCCGTCCTCGGGATTGGCGGACTCGTCCTGACCCCCTCGCCCAGGTGTGGACCTCGGAACTCCAACCGATGTTGAAGCAAGAGCCACGCCTCGAACCGATGACCCTGTTTGAATACCTGCAAGAGCAGTATCCGGGGTGCTACGATAGCCAGCTCAGAACGCTCCAGCGTCGAGTGGGGCAGTGGAAAGGGTTGTGTCGCAAGAACTATTGAAGAACAAAGGATTGGCTCTAGCTCAACCCGATTAAGCAACAAGTCCGAAAATTTGAGACACGAATTCTACTTGTGATCGCACATCGCCTC
>NZ_JAMPKN010000075.1:0-11658 GCF_039962155.1 Trichocoleus desertorum AS-A10
AGAAACCGCAGCCTCTCCTGACACCGGGGCGAGTTGCTCGATCTATGAGTGTTCTTTTTATCCAACTTGGTACTCCTGCCCAAGTTCCGAAACTACGAGGAAAATCTCCAGGTTGGACCAAAGGACAACCTCGCACCCCTGGGGTTCGCGCTCCGATTGTCAAAAAACGGTACTCGAAACGCAAAAAACAAGTTCAGATTTCTGTCTAAACGTTTAGCACTCCATTCCTCAATCCTTGCTCAGCATTGAAATTCAGGCTGGGCTGATTTCTGCTTAGTCTAAACTCCAGTGAAAATACTGCCTCCATTCTATCAAGCTCATCTTCAACAGTGCCTCAGTCCTCGCTATTACCTGCTTGTGAATCTGCTGGTATTGCTATTGCAATTGTTACCCCCTAAGGCCACGAGCGCCCATAAAGGGGAAAAGGTCTCGGCACTATGGTTGCCTAATACCTATCCTAAAATCCCACAACTGAAGTGGTCTACTGCTGTTCAGAGCCAGACTTTGTCTTTTAGCTCTCGCTAAGGTCTCAAGTTCTATGCCTTCGGCAGGCTGCGCCAACGAGTTCTCCTACCTAAGGAATGGTGTCAGAATCATAAGCAGCGGGGAGAAGCTGACCCACTTGCTTGACGCCGTTTCTACAGATCTCAGTGGATTGGCATTCTGGGTATTGCATCGAATATGACTGCTATTTTGCAACGCCAAATTTCCAACTTTGAATCGGATACTTGAAGTTAAGTCACCGTAAAACCTATGGAGCAAAAAATCCAGTTACTTCAAGGCAATAGTCAATGGGTAGAGGCGCGCTTGTGCGACATGGCTCCTTGCCATCTGAGTGATTTCAACAATATTTGGCAGGCGATGCTAGAAACTCTAAGGGCTGGGGATACCTTTTGGGACTGGGCTCGAAAAAAGCGGCTAGCGCTCTCAGATGACCGCTATGAGGCTTACGCCATTGAACAAGACGAGCTAAAACAGGGGCTTTTATGGCTTGAAACTCGACAGCATCGATCGCAATGGACGATTGGGCAACCACTCGTGTATGTGGAAGCACTGGCATCGGCCCCCTGGAATCGACGGTTGATTAACTCTAATCCTTGGCTAAGAGGTGTCGGCACCATCCTGCTGCAATTTGCCCGCAAGCGAAGTCTAGATTTAGGCTATCAAGGTAGACTGGGGTTACATGCCTTACCAGACTCAGAGGCATTCTATGAGTCGCGGAACATGTTGAATTTCGGGTACGATGCTGAGCGAGAGATGGTCTATTTTGAGTACGGAGTCTTAAACCCACGTCACTTCGGAGAAAACGACGATGCCATTTGACTGGGAAAC
Source organism: Trichocoleus desertorum AS-A10 (assembly GCF_039962155.1). NCBI lineage: Bacteria > Bacillati > Cyanobacteriota > Cyanophyceae > Leptolyngbyales > Trichocoleusaceae > Trichocoleus > Trichocoleus desertorum. Next base: position 1,333 of record NZ_JAMPKN010000075.1, read on the forward strand.
TTTTACTTACGACCGAGACTGGCTTCAAACAGCCGTTCAAATGGAAGAGGCATGTGAGCAGGATCTTCAGATTGGCGTTCAAACTTTCCGTCCTCTTGCCATTGAGCCTACTCAACTACAAACTCAGCTCAAGCGGGTGAAGCTATTATCAATTCTCTTTGGTGAACTGCGTCACCTTCTGGAGCGGGCAGACTTAGGATCGGGCACCGAGGCTGCTTTAGTCCAAGGGCGACAATTCATCCAAGCTCGTCTATCTCAACTCAGCCTAGAACAACAGGAATTCTTTGAAGCCCTGCTTGCCGAAGCGGAAGCGAACTCTGCTGAGAAACCACTGCGATCTCAACTTCACCAAATGCTGTGCTCCCTACTCACCGAGTCCGATTGGCACGAAATTGCCCAAGCAGCCATGACTTCAATTCAAGCCCGCCTTCTACAGCAGATTATTGGCCAGCAGGTACTGTCAAATTAATCATTGAAGAGTCCTGTTACTCATATGACAACCACTCGACTCGCGAGGGGGAAAAGGGGGGAAAAGGGGGAAAGAGAAGAGAGGTACTTAAAGTCCTTGGGCCTCGAAAACGACTTAAAAATCAACAGTGTTGTCATGGAAGCTGAGGTTGCCGTCGATGCGAAAGGCAGTCGCTGCGCGATCGCATCGCTTCCCCTGCGGCGTAATTCAAACGCAAGTCATGGCATGTTTCTAATCCAAGTTCAGCAATTGTTTGAGTGGTACAGTGAACGTTTTTTTCTGCCTATCCCTATGTAACTGAACTCAATCCAAGTGAACGCTCAAGGTTTGTAACTGATTTTGAATTAGTCTTGAAAGGACAATTTTGATTAGTCACCAACTTAGAATGCACCCCGGTTGTAGCAACGGTATAGGAAATCGCTATGACACAAGCAGCAGTTAGACTGAGAGTGAGCTTTGAGGAATATATCGACATCTGTGTTCAGACCGAGGAGCGGTATGAACTGGTGTGGGGAGAATTGCATCCAATTAATCGTCCAACTGTGTTACACTACCGCATTTCTAAGTTGTTGGAGCAAGTTTTAGATCAAGCTATTGAGGATCATTTTGCTCCCAATGAGTGGGAAACCTTCCGAGAGGTTGGACAAAGTCAGGTTTGCTCAGACGGGAGGAGTCAGAGTTAATGTCAACAACGCCAATCCTACAAACACCCAGCAAGGACTACCCTGAAACCATTGATAACTGGACCGTTCTAAAAGAGCTGGAAACTCTCCAAGAAAAGCTTCAAGAAAAAGAGGTCGCTGACTATGTGACCCCCATTGATAATCGTGAAATTCTACAGAAGTTGGAGCTGGAAAAGGACGAGCTGACATCCATCATTACTTCCATTGGCTTTGGCTCTATCCTGACAGGCCTGACCACGTTCTCCATTAGCTTACTGGGTTTGCTCTTAGCGTGGAAACCAATGGTCCGGCTGGAAAAAGTTGCCCGCTTGATTAAGCTGATTACGGCCATCCTGGAAGAGTTTGAAAGTCAGCAGGTTGAAACTCTGCCACTGCAAAAGGTTCCCGGCAGAGAACAACCGATCGATTTGATGATTCGCTTTCCGGGTAAAGAGTTTTTACTATTGGCGATCCGCTCGTTTGGAGACGCCACCATCATTTACAACGAATCAAGAGGAATGCTCTACTACAAGCGAGAGCGAAAAGGATTGAACAAACTGAAGCCTGATCCCCTCACTGACCTATCGGAACAAGCTTATTGGCTGAAGAAGAATAGACGTGACTTTTTTGGCAGTTCCAAAGGCGTGCGTAAGCCAATGGCTAAGGTGCTCGTGATTTGGGGTCAGACAAAATTAGCCACTCACCAAGAACATCTGTACACTACTCTTGGTGGTAAAAAGTTTTTATTCATCCCCAGAGAAGGAGGAGCTTGTTATGTAATTCACCAAACCCAAGTGATTGAATTTATTCGGGCGTACCTCGCTCACCGTCAATCACAGGAACAAGCAGCTTAAAGCCTTAAAAATCAAAACCCCCAACGTCGTGCATCGACAGAGGGAGTTCGATAACGGAACCAGGGAATTAATTTTGCCACCCAGCAAAACCCGACGTTCAATCGGAAGGGCTTTCATGCCCTCGTCTTCAATCCTAACCCATCTTATATGGGATTGCATCAGGATATCACTGGATTGCTTATATGACGCAACTTTCAGCGATCTTTGAAGATTTGACGAAGCAACCTCCTGACAAGGGTGTGGTTGTTCCGTTCGATTGAGAATCGCGGTGACTCTGGTTCCTTTGATCCCCCACAAGTCAAAGGAATTTCCAAGTGCCACAACTTCCACTATTTAGAACTTCTGAGGAGCTGCGACAGTCCCAGCTCCCATCCAATCCAAAATCCCTTTCAAAGCAATCCCAGTCTCCCCAACCTGAAGCCCAGTGGATTGCATCGTATGTTATCCATCAAGTTGCTATTCAGCCTGAGCCAGAAACAGCGAACCCAGCAACCGTTCCAACTTCTGATGGGACTTGCCTGAAATACCAAAAACTCCCTGGCATTCCTGTTCTGGCTGTTCATCTTGGCTCTGCCCCCAAGAGATGGGGTGTTGCTTCAATCCGGTTCACGGCTCTCTCCCAAAGCCAAGGGGGTGGGCAATGAAGGGTTCTCGGATTTTAGGTTTTGACCGCAAGGCTCGATCGCTACCGCCTGCTATATGCCAGGCCCCCCGATCGCTAGAAGCGTTTAGAGAAAAGATTGAACAAGAGTTCTGCCAAGGATCGGGCATTGATCCTGAACTGTTTGAAGCGACGATCGCCGTCGAGCCAGACCTGAAGCAACTGCCAGGAGGAGAGGTGGAAACGCCTCTTCACGACGCCCTCAACTGGCAGTTCCGGCGCTTCCGCCAAGAAGCTAATGCTCAGCAGTATGGAGCCCTCTTCTTCAATGAGGACGGGAGCTGCTGGCAAGCGAAATTAGCTTGCCCGAACTGGGATGCCACTAAAAAACAATTCCGCAAATACGAAAGCGTCTACCAGGGCGGGAGCCGTGCTTATCTGCCAGTCATTGACCAGACGACTCGCCGTAAAATTGCCGCCCGTTATGGTTGTGACTGCCCTCCCGCAGGTGAAAGCTTTTGGCGTTGGCTAGAGGAGCATCCAGAAATTCCCATTATTTGGACCGAAGGTGGCAAGAAAGCGCTGTGCCTGCTTAGCGATGGTTATGTGGCGATCGCCCTCTTTGGCGTTTATGGCGGGCATCGCAGTAAAGATGCCTTGGGCAATGCTGTCCTGCCCTATCTGATTCCCGATGTCCAGCGCTTCTGCCAAAGCGGCAGGCGACACATTCTCGCCTTTGACCAAGACGTGAAGGAGCAGACTCGGCAAAAGGTCACAAGAGCACTATCCGCTTTGGCGGGACTGCTGGCGAAAACAGGGGGCACGGTCGCGATCGCCCAATGGGACCTAGCGCAAGGCAAAGGCGTGGATGACTTGGTGGTAAACCAGGGACGAGCTGCTTGGGATCGAGTTTACGAGCAAGCCTTGAGCCTAGAGCAGTGGCTGGTCCACACCTACCGCTCATTGACCTATCGAGCCCAGGTCATTGTCAACCAGCGCTATCTTGGAGCGTTGTCAATTCCAGACTCAGCCAGACTCATCTGCCTCAAAGCACCAAAAGGTACTGGTAAGACGGAAGCGATGATCGCTCTAGTTCAAGCGGCGATCGAGCGGGGGCAGCGGGTCTTGATTCTCACCCACCGCATTCAACTCGGTCAAGCCCTCTGCGATCGCTTTGGCATCAACTATGTTACGGAAATCCGCGATTCCCAGACCGGGTCTTTACTCGGGTACGGGGTCTGTGTCGATTCCTTACATCCGCAATCACAAGCAAAATTCCAAGCGGAGTACTGGAAAGACCCCCTCGTGATTCTGGATGAGGCGGAGCAAGTCATCTGGCACACACTCAACGCGGCCACAGAAGTGAAGCGTCATCGAATCGCAGTGCTGCGGAAATTGAAGCAATTGTTGCTCAATGCCCTGCATCCCACTGGTAAAGGGCGGGTGATCCTATCCGATGCTGACCTCACGGACCTCTCCATTGATTTGGTCAAGGGATTAACGGGACAGCCAGAGCTAACTCCTTGGATTGTGCGAAATGACTGGAAGCCAGAACAAGGCGCTAAGATTTACCACTACGACCAAACCACCCCAGCACTTTGGTACAGCCGCTTGAAAGCGCATTTGCAAACCACCTCCAAAGCCGTTCTTGTCCAACTCAGTGCTCAAAAGCCTCAGTCTACCTGGGGCACTCGCAATGTCGAACGCAACCTGCGTCGTCTATTTCCTGAGAAGCGCATCCTCAGAATTGATAGTGAGACCATCAGCAATCCCCAACATGCAGCTTATGGTTGCATCTCTAAACTCAATGAAGTGCTGCGAGCGTACAACATTGTGATTGCTTCGCCCTCGATTGAGACGGGAGTCTCTATCGACCTGGTTGGACACTTTGATAGCGTTTGGGGTTGCTTCCAGGGAGTCGGAGCGACCGATTCAGTGCGCCAAACCCTAGCACGCCTCCGAGAACTGGTAGACCGTCATGTGTGGATCGCTCGCTGTGCCTCCTCGAGAATCGGCAACGGGGCGATTCACCCCAGCAGCTTATTCAAGAACCAGCAAAAAGCAGTCCGCATTGCTCTGAAACTACTGATGAACGCTGATTTTGATGACATTGCTACCCCGGTTGATCCAGTCTATGAACGTACCTGGGCAAGGATGGCCTGTCGCATCAATGCAGGAATGCTGAAGTATCGAGACACCGTCTTGCAAGGACTTCAGGAGGAAGGACATACCCTCCTCTGCGTGATCTCAGAAGCAGAAGCTGATTCAGATCAACTTCAACAGGAAAGAGATGCCATGAAGCAAGAGGCCACGGCAGGGCACCGGGAAGAGTGCCTAAGCGTGGAGCAGGCAGAGACGGTCACCGATGCCGAAGCAGCCGTATTGGAGCAGCAACGGGCGAAGACCGACGCGGAACGCTTCAAACTTCGCAAGCATCAACTCCATCAGCGCTATGGCATTGAGGTGACGGCGGACTTGGTTGACAAGGATGACAATGGTTGGCTGCCCCAGATTCGCCTACACTACTACTTATCCCTCGGTCGCCAGTATTTGGAGGAGCGAGACAGTCGCGTCTGGCAAAACGCGATCGCCAGTGGCAATGGCACGGTGTGGTTACCTGACTTGAAGGGGTCTTTGCTGATCCAGCAAATTGTTGGAATGGAGCGACTGGGCATTCTAGAGTTATTACGACCAGGACGAGAGCTTCGCAACTTGGATAAGGATTTGATTCAACTAAGGGAGCGGCTAACCGCGAACGAATGGTAGACCAAAGCGCTGTTTGGCCTCAAAATCAATCCCAACGCTTCTCCCGTCACAGTAGCCCGCCAGATGCTAAAGAAGTTGGGGTTGCACCTGGAAATGATCGGGCAACCCGGCCCCCGAGGGAGGCAGACGCGAGTCTATCAAGTCGTGGGGCATGAAGATGGTCGAGAGGCAGTTTTTGCAGCTTGGCTAGCCCGAGATGCCGCAAGATTCGCTGAAGTGTATCTTCTTGATACGGTAAACAGTGACCGTAATAATAAAGGAGATTCTTTCCTGCTTACTCCCTCAGATTCTCTGGATGCCTGGTTTACACCGGATTGTTTAACTGATGTACAGGGGATGGTAGCGACGGCACAGGATGATCCGGCTATGCTGTCAGAGGTTTTAAAACTTGTACCGGAGGCCGTCCTGAAACATTTAGGATTAGTGGCATAAACGTCGCCTCCTATCAATATGACAAACTGGGCCAATGGGTAACGTGCTGTGGAGAACTTGTGAACGTGCGATCGCTCCACCACCGCAAGCAACACGTCGGGTTTGCTGAAATGTCCACAATGATGAGCTTTTTGATTTTTTCAGGTAGCTCAATGGGCGATCGCAGGATTTTGAGCACGTCCTTTCATCCCCTCGCTCATCCAAGAGTTTATCCAATTTTGTCCTAGTGGACATTCATCTCTTACCCGCTAGGACAAGATTACAGCACGAGGAGTTAGGGGAATGCGGCAGCAAGCTTAGAGCCTTGGATGCAGCTTAGTAGCCATAAGCAAGCCCGTCTTCAGCCAGGTTTATCATCTGTTTTCCGCCTGGATTCCTTATTCTAGTTCTCCTGTTACTCCCGGAGCGGGGATCGGGCTGACGCCAATCAACTGAATGGGAATGAGAACAAAAAAGCTGATGAACGACTGCTATAACAACGGCGGCTTTCATTACCCATCAGGGGTCCTGGGTGTTTCCTATGAGACGATCCAGGGATGAGTCCACTTACTAAGCCAGCAATGCCAACCCCTTTTCTGCTTCATTTGCCAACCACTCAAGCTATTCCTGTCATCGCCAGTCTGCCTCACAGTGGCTTGCTGATACCGAAGGACATGGCTGACAGTCTAGAAACTCCCTACCAGCAGTATTTACCCAATCAAGATTGGCATCTCGACAAACTCTATGATTTTCTACCCAGTCTGGGAATTACCATACTGCAAACCCTCTATAGCCGTTATGTGGTTGACCTTAATCGATCGCTGAAAGAACCCCTCTTCGGCAACTTCTGGCAATCGGTCATTGCCGAAAAGACCGCGTTTAACACGTCACTCTATCAAACCTTGCCATCCCAAGAAGAGATTGAGCAGCGAGTTGAGCAATACTATCGGCCCTATCACCAACAGCTTCAAAGCTTGCTAAACGAACAGATTGAGCAATTCGGCCAGGTGTATCTGCTAGATTTACACAGTTTCCTGGGGTTGATCGAGGATGAAATCTGCTTGGGCAATGGAAATAACAGCACCTGTTGTGAACCCTTCATCTCAATTGTTGAGACTGCCTTCTGCTCGCAAGGTTATCAAGTCGTCCGCAATAAAGTGTTTAGCGGTGGGTACATCACGCGGCACTACGGTCAGATGCCGCAGGTTGAGGCGTTACAAATTGAAGTTCGCTATCCGGTTTACCTGGATACCAATCAACTGGGGCATTCTTCTGTACCGGATTGGCAGGTACCCGAGTTCGATCGCGCGAAACCCAAGCTGAAGGCAATCTTCGAGCAAATTGCTAAGGCGCTGATGGCTGCTGAATCTCACCATTTCCGATCAAGCTCCTCCGCATGAAACCTAATCCGGTAATCTTCGTTGCAAATCTTGGCAGACTGACGTGGATACGAGGTTTCGCTCGCCCGCTAATTGCAAAACTTTTCTGAAAGCTTTGCTTTATAAGGTTCTTAGAGGTTGTGTGTATTGGCTCCCAGGGTTGCTACCCTAGGGGCTATAGGGGATTTAAGTTGCTCGCAGCGCTGGAGGATCAAAACAGCGCGATCGCTATTGCGCTGACTTGAAACATCGATGAAGTGCTTTGAACCTGTGCCTTCAGCTCGGTTGAATCGTGCTTGAGCGCTCAATTGCTAAAAACTGGGTTTCAAAACAGTAGAATAATCCCAACGACCGCTGCTCAAAGGATGGGAAAAACTGTAGAGATACTGCGATGCAGATGATTAGCGCATGGAACTGATTGAACGCGCTCAACTGAGGTCCTTTGTCGTTGAACGATTAAACCAAATCGGGGAAAACCTGATTGGGCTCGAGACGGATCGGGATTTAGAGAAAACAGCGATTCGCTTAACCACACTGCAACTGCTGGATTTAGCCGAAGTTTTAGAGGCGATCGCTCAAAGGCCAGAAGTCTTTACCTTCGAGGGTTCTTCAGAAACAACTCCTCCATCGGGAACGCTTTATTACGAGGTCGGAGCTGACTCCCTCTACCGCAAATGCTCTCACGGCGAACTTCCCAAGTTTTTTCATCCTGCCTACTTCCTGAAGTTTGGCCAGTCCCAGGTCGATAGAACGGTTTGGCGAAGAGTCTCCAACGCTGAATTTGGCTTAACCCTCCAAGTGATTCGACAACTGACACCAGAGGAAGCCATCGCCAAAGCCACTATCTTAAGAAAAGCCGCCGAACGCTTCAGCGAGTCTTTTGAATCCCTAGAAGCCCTGAGTACTAACGTGACAAAGGTCTTTGAAGAATTAGAAGTGAAGAGGACGACTGATTCAACGTACTCCAAAATTGAATCCTCAGTCTTTCAGACGGAATCATTCACCACGATCCCGACGGCAGTGGCAATGGTTAGCAGTATTTACGCTCAGCTACGGAAAGACCTTTGGCAGCAAGATCAAAATGGGCTGGGATATTTCCAGCATCGAGCTAAGGGGAACCCCAATAATTACGTCGAGCATTACATTAGCAGCCCAGGTGATGTGGAGGTCCTGCCCTGGGAACAGGCTGAACAGATTATTGACAAATTCGGGTTCACCACCGTGAAGTTGCATCTGCTGTTTGCAGCTCACACCATGAACCAGGCTGAACCTTGGAAAAGCGGGTTTGTCTTGAAAGGTACAGCGATTCTCAAGGAACTGGGCTGGGACAAGCGGACCGATCTACCCATGCACGTCAAGCTCAATGAAATTGCCAAAGCCGCCTTTGTTCTGGACTGCTTGTTAGTCCGGACGGTATGGATTGAGGGACGGAGCAAGCAAGGCAGACTCGATGCCAGCACTCCCACTGGCAGGATGTGGACGGTGGTCATCGACCCTCACGGACAACTCGATGTAGACGGCAAAATCTCACAGCCCGAAGAAATTTACTTGGGAGTTCAACCTGGCATGATCTTTGAGCGCTTTCTCAACAAAGCAGGAAGCAAGCTCAAAGAGGCACTCTACCAATTTGGTTACATTGCTCAAGAAGTTCTTAAAATTGACCCCTACCATGATGAACTGGCGCTCCGGATGGCCATCCATCTCACAATGGACAGCCGCATTCATCCCAGCGGCAAGTATCAGGTGGGTTTACTGCTGGAAACCATTCTGCCAAAAGCGCTGATTGAGAATGCTCGAAAAGATTCCCGTAGAGCTTTCGATTTGAAGAAGCGTTGGGATAAAGCCCTGTTGCTGTTAATGCAGTTAGATTGGTCGATTGAGTTTGATGAGTCCTACTCAGAACTGATTCGGCCTGGGCACAAAGGCCGGAACCCTAAAGGCTATCTAGAAACCTTATTGGCTGCTGGAATCACGATCAAGCCTAAAGCCCCGATCCCCGAACTGATTGGTGCTAAAACTGAACTCAAACGCATCCCACCTCAATCAAGGCCCGCTCCCTCCCTGAGTGGTGCTCAAATCCGCCAGGCACGGGAGGCCAAGGAGTGGAACCAAAGGAAATTGGCAGGATGGATGGGCGTCTCTCAGTCCTTAATTAACCATTGGGAAAAAGGCAAACGGACTCCTAACTCGGAGCAGGAGGCGCGCTTGCGTCTGGTTCTCAACATAGAGGGTTGATTACAGCCCTCAGACGCTGCGGTGCTTGTAATCAAAAGAATAATTAAAAAAATCGCTCCCAAACCCTTGCAGCATAAGGAGCTTAGCGTGATTACAAAACCTCTAGAATCTTAGGATCAAATCTCTAGGATCTCAGGATAATTCCTCTAGGATCTCAGGATAATCTTTTTTTGAAACCCTTGCGTAGTAAGCTTTTCAGTTTTGATTACAAGCTAGATCAATATAGAGTACATAGATCCGGTTTTTCATCGCGCTGAATGATCTCTGGCAGAATCTGGTCACAGCATCTCGCCCCTAAAGTGAGCAAAAGATCCAATGCCAGGTTCTCTCGCCCTGATCCATGCTTCTATTCCCATTTCATTGAACCCACCGCTCTGCCGAGCCGCCGCAGACCATGTTCAGGAATGGGAAGAGAGTGGCGTTGACCTCGGCATTATTGCACTCAACGTTGAAACCCTCACCGACACGACTACCAGCAGTTACGCCGATAGTCTTTTCCCGATCGCCGAGCGACTGAACTGGAACATTACCCGTTTCGGGCAGAAAACTCGCTCCCACCTGCGCGGTTGGTGGGTCAGTGGAGTTGACCCGCTCAACTGCTGGCAACGAATGGACTGGGGCCGTTTCAAGCCGGATGCTGCTACCCCGGTCCTGGATCGCGCCAAAGGCAAGCCTGCCAAGTACCTCAGCCCCAGCCTGGGTCCTGGCTCTAGCCGCCTAGTCCTGCTGGATGTCCCGCCCCATATCTGGAACCAAGTCGCTCAGCGCTATAACCTGGCGATCGCCCCCGAAGATCGCCCTCTCGGTTTCTGGCACTGGGTCTGGGAGAACAACGTTCCCGTCATCCTCACCGAAGGCGAGAAGAAAGCAGGTTGTTTACTGACGCAGGGATACGCCGCGATCGCCCTGCCCGGTATCTTTAACGGCTACCGCAGAAACCCTCAGTCGC
>NZ_JAMPKN010000076.1:0-11655 GCF_039962155.1 Trichocoleus desertorum AS-A10
AACAATATCCGCGTCACCACCATATCCCCCGGCGTGGTTGAGACGGAACTCGGCTCTGATATTACAGATGATGCATCCAAAGGTTTTTTGCAAGAACTCCGCAAAACAGCGTTGACTTCAGATGCGATTGCCAGAGCGGTCTTGTACGCGGTGTCCCAGCCGGATGATGTCGATGTGAACGAAGTGATCGTCCGTCCGATTCGCCAAATGATGTAAGCATTAGATGACATCATAAAAACCACAACTAGTGATCACTCCATGAATCACTTCATCTTTTGGGCCCTTGAGTTTAGCACCTTATGGGTCGGTCTGAAGCTATTTGACGATGAAGTGATTCTGATTGTCTCTATTTTTGTCGGTTTGGGTTTCATCCTGGCTGGGCTGATTGCGGCTCCACTGTCGCTGCAAATTCCGATTGAAATCGCATCAGTGCTCGCCTTGTTCAATGTTTGTATGCAGTGTATTCAACGGGGCGATCGCTCTTAAAGCGCGCTCTACAACCTATAGCTGAAGAGTGCTTTATTATTTCCATGAGAGGGCTGCAAATCCTTTACTCCAGTTCAAGCTGGCAAATATTTGGTCATTTGTTTTACATCTGCTCCACCTGAACGAAAAGATTGCTTGTAGCGTCCAATGACTGTAAATAAACTTGTCTCCAAATCAACGTCTCAGTTCTTTGCATGATTGATGAGTTTGTTTACAGCCGAGCTTGCAAGAGACCGCTTCAGAAAGGAGCCAAAACCTCATTCCGTTGTTTCTGTTCTAGGCTGTTCTTCCCAAGGGGCTCGCTTCCCGATATACTGGCTTTTCACTTTTCCCTGCTCTTTCCAGTAGGCATACCAGTAAGGCCCATGCCCCACATCAGCCACTTCTCCAACCATACATTTGCAACCTGCCCGATTGCAGCGTCGCTTTTCCCGTTGGTAGGCTTTGTCCTGATAACGCCGTTGCTCAGTAACCGCTGCTTCAAGTCGTAGCGGTATAACTAAAGCTGCCTCCGCTTCTGAGGCGATCGCCTCCGCTAGCCAAGCATAAATCTCCTGCTTCTGTTGCAAGTTCAACCGTTGTAGAGTGGCACGAAGCGATTCTAGAGAAGGTTTGCGTGGCATGACTAATTCTTGTGTAACTTCAGTCGTTATTTCCCTGGTTACACAAGAAGCTTTATTCAAGTAGCCCTGCGATCTTGTGTAATCCCCATCCGTACTCGCTAGCCCTCTGGCTTAAGTAAGCTGCGGTCTTGTGTAACTTTCTTCCCTAGTTACACAAGATGAAACTGACATCAAATCTTTTCAACCTTGGAGGTTTCCTGAGGAGGTAGAGCTTTAATCCAAACCTCTGACTCATAAAACTCCCCTGGCTGCTCTAACTCAAAGCCCCCCAGCAGTAATCCTAGCCATAGGTTGACCCAAGATATTCCCAGTCCTTGATACAACTGCTGGAGGGAAATCCTCGGTTCTCGATGCTGCTGAAGCCACTGACTGATCGCTTGGCCCCACTCTGCGACTGCCTCTTCATGAGCGATCGCCCAGACTAAATCTGCCTCAGCGGGTTGCTCCTCCTCTCCTCCCGTGTCTACGACCCACTCCTCTAGCCACTCCAAGATCACATCCTTATCCACCAGCGCTGCAACTGATCCTGCTGCCACATCCTCTGCTGTTCCTCGCTTCGCTTTCCGTTGACGTGGAGGAGCAGGCTCCATCAACTCGCTTAAATCCACGCTCATTGTCTGGCGCACCACATCCGCAAAGAAACCCTGTGCAACAACCGGATCACGGTAAGCATCCTCCCATTCCGTAATCAATACCTCTGCCCGCACGGCACACAACTCAGCCACCCGCAGCAGCGCTTCCCCCGCTACTTGTAACTGTTCTTGCTCTGGCGCTTGGGCGATCGCCGCATCCATCTGCCCCAATAACTCTGCCACATTCGCTTGCTCCGGCATGATCTGAGCTGCTCTCAAAGAATCCCACAGTGGCAGTTCTAGCTGCTGATTCATTCTTCCATTCCTCTCAAAGCCAGCGCTTCCAGATGAGTCGCATGGTAAACACAAGGACGGATCGGGCACTGAGATAACGAATGCTGTTGCTCATGGGCATAGCGCTCAAATCCACTGCATCGCCCTTCACCATATTGCTGGTACAACGCTTCTAGTAATTGGCGCGCATACTCCTTTACCAATCGAGGTGGGAGCCCAAAAGTATGTTGAGGTTGAGTTATCGCTTTAGGCTGATTTCCTACCCACAGCTCGGCACACATCGCATGAATCACCACCTCATCATTCACTTGCCGAGGCTGGTCTACATAAGTATGGAGGACCACATAAGGCACCTCAGGAACCGGAACCACATTTTCCTCAAGCGGCGATCGCCGCCTTACGCCTTGAGCCCGTCCCTTCCGGTAATAGGAGCGCCGACTATGACAGATAGCATTTTGCCAGCACCCATCACCTCCAACAGCAGCATCGTGAAGTTTTCGGGCTTCATCTGCCGTCAACAGGCTACAAGCCCAGCAGGTTTCGTTTGGCGATCGCCCCATCTGCGTTGAGTTCGAAAGGCTTCCTTATTATGGCGAGCCCAGTAAAAAATTGGTCGTGCTGATAATAATCTTAGAATAATTAGATAGAGATAAGTGTCGTTATCTCTATCTAAAATTTGCTCAACCTTCTCTGTGGTGATGACTTCACTTCCTGAGGACCCCGTTTTGCTCATCGTGCTCGTGCTACTAGAGGGCCACAAAGACAAGGAACCTCGACGATCGCAACCTTCAGGCATGCACCACTTGAAATCGCACTGACTGGTGGTCACAGTTGGCTTAGACCCGGGAACAAGCAGAATTGCTGGAAAACCACCCGTTAGGTAGTCGCTCACTCCTCAGTCCAGCCGTTAAAAGTGGAGAGTTGCGATGAAGATTAGGAGTTTGCATTGTGAGTAAACAGCCAAAGCAGCCAGATAACAGCGCCCTAACTCCTTCCGGGTCAGATCAAGCAGATGCCAAGATGCTTCAGGTCGATGGCAATCGTCCGATTGATGAGAGTGATCTGCAGGTAGAGAGAATTTTGCCCATTGATGGCGATCGCCCCGTCGTGGCGGATGACATTCGGGTCCTTGCCACGATTGAAGTCGATGGCAGTCGTCCGATTGTAGCTAGTTCCTTAGAGTCGACCGAAACTCTGGGCATTGATGGCGACCGCCCCATCAGGCCGAGCCATTTGGATGTGAAAGCAGTGGTTGACGAAGATGGCAAACGACCGATTGCCGCGGATAAAGTCCAAACTCGCAAGACCTTTTCTCTCGATGGCGATCGCCCCATTATGGCGGATGAGCCAGAAAAATCGGATATGCTCCGAGACTACATTGACTAGCTGCGACTTCTCCACATTTGGGGCTAGAGAGTGCCAAGAATTTTGGGCAAGGCATTTTAAGACTGGGGAAAACAATGCTGCTAGGGAGCCGGAAGCAAACAACCGTCTCAGTTACATTCTCTCTTCATCAGGAGAACAACCCTGCAAGTCAAGATAAAATCAAGCCATTGCTCCCATCAGGAGTGGAGCGGATGGCTGAACCAGCTCAGGAGCAGTTCTGTCTACGCAAAACGCAACAGATCGATCGCTCTCTCCCCTGCGATCGCACTTGGCTTGTTGAGTGAGGGGAAAGCACGAGCGTCCATGCCACCATCCACCGATCCAGTTCTGCCCATCGTGATTTTGCCACTAACAGGTGGCAAGCAGCCGGAACCTCGGCAACTGGAACCACCGGATCTGCGGCACTGGCAGATTGAGGAGTTTCTACGGCAAACGGGCAAGGCAGACAACACCCAGCGGGCTTATCGAGGCCAACTCGTCCGGTTCGCTGCTTGGTGCGACAAGTCCTGGCTCGATGTGACACCTAGCGACATCGGCAAGTATCGCCGCGAGTTGAAGCGCAAGAGGTTGAAGGCAACCTCCATTAACCATGCGCTCAACACGTTGAAGTCTTTTTATCAGTGGCTGAGACGTAGCAACGGTTATCCCACGAACAAACCCTTGCCGACGGATGCAATCGACCTAGAACGGCAGCCAGAACCAGAAGCGGCTCATATTGATGAGGACGAGCTTGCTCAGATTTGGCAGGTGTTGCAATTGGAGGAGAAAACTGCGATTCGCGATGCCTCTGGTACCCGAGTACGCGATCGCGCCATTATTGCTGTGTTGAGTCATGGGCTGCGAGCATCGGAAGCTTCGGCACTCAACGTGGAGCATTGGAACAGCAAGATTCTCAAGGTGCATCGTTCCAAGGGACAGAATGTGAGTGAAGTCCCGCTGAATCGAGAAGCGAGACAATATCTGAATGTGTATCTCGAGTGGCGGCAGCAGCAGGGTGATATGTTTGAGCCATTGCCGGAGAGCCCGATGTTTTTGGCACAAGACCCGAAAAGTGCAGGAAAGCGCTTAGGTTACAAGGGCTTACATCGAATGGTGAAGCAGTTGGGAGCGATCGCTGGGATAGAGGGGTTGAATCCGCATCGCTTCCGACATACGTTTGGCACGGAAGTCACGCGACGCGGGGTTGATCCGCTGTTCGGCAAGGAACTAATGGGAATCAAGAGCGATCGCGTCTTTCAGCGCTACACCAAAGGCGTTTTCAAGCAGGCTGCGGCTGAAGCTTACTTGCAGGCGATCGGCGAAGAGACCGATGAATCATAACTGTATGTTCTACCTGCTTGGTTGCAGCTCCAGGTAATTGACAAGATGAAGGCTGAGTGGGCCAGAGCAGGAGTGCCCAGATTTCTGTGTGAACCAAAGCTGAAACCTTTGGTTTCCCTTGAGTCTTAGAGGCTGAAAGCCTTAATTCTAAAGAGTTAATTAGTTTTTATATTTAGCAAATTAGTGTGCAGTTATAACTGGAATTACACACCTTTGCCTATATGAAGGGTGGGGGGTATGATGGTGTCTTGGAAAAACAAATAAACTCCGGTGGGGAGGGTCCAGGGAGGGGAAAAGTGAGTTTTCCACAACCTGTGCCTCTAGCTCCTGCGGTCGCTTATGAGGATCTCAGCGATGTGATTGTGGGGGTTCAAATCCAAATCGTCCGATTGGGGTGGACTGTGGAGCAAGCCCATCAATTCATTGCTGATAACTTCCAGGGTAAGCGTAGAAGTCAGCTTACGGATGATGAATTGATAGGCTTGCTGTACCAATTGAGGACGCGATCGCTCTAACTGAAGCGCTACGCCATCGAAAAGCTTGCAATGGCTAGCCACTGCAAGACTACAGGAGTTCTAGCAAAAGTTTTCGTCGCTCTTCAACGGGCAGCTTTGAGGCTAAAGCTTTAATTTGAGCGCTTATAGCAGCTTTACCCTCAAGGGTTTTTGCCTTCCACCATTCCTTAGCATCAACGGTTTTCTCGCCAGGATGCATCTCGTTATAATCTTTGTCCCCAACCGCCTCAGAATTACCTATAACCTTATGAAAAGCCTTTCGCTTTTTCGGATCACCATGTCTGCGTTCGTGAGTAATCGCAATATTTCTAAAGAAGTGAGGATTTGTTTTCCGTGGGTCAATATCCTTAAATAACGGATGTTCCAGCATTTTTAATGCTGATGTTGCTGTGTAAACAGCACGAGTCACTATAGTAAATAAGTCACCTGCCTCTATTTGTTTGCCATACCCTTCTAATTGGCTGTTTCCAAAGGAGATGAAAAATAAATTTTCGCGAAGATTACTCCTTGCGAGTTCCACCGTTTGAAAACTGCTTTGGGCTGACTGTATAAGCTTCTCTATCTTTTCAACTTCTTCACCCTGATCTGCTTGTACTGCCTGTTGGTGTTTCTGCTGTAGCTTGGCTAAATATTTGTTCAGTTCTTCTGTATTTTTATATGCCCGACGAGCTACAAAACCTAACCAACTGTCTAGATCAACTGTGGCCGCCTGAGTTTTAGGCTTCCAGACGTTTAGCCACTCATCAATATCGGCTACCACCTCTGGAGCCAAAACATCTGAAAGAATGAAGTCTCGCTCATCGGCTGTTTTGTTGTCTTCTGGTTCTAAAACTATGCGATAGCCATCGGGCGTACGAAAGAGGGTACGCCCAAGTTCAAGTTCTCTAAGCTCCCGTTGTCGCAGTGGACAGTAGGTCAATATTGCTACAAGTAAATAGCGCTGCCAGGACTTAATAATGGCTAAGTCAGAACGTTTTGTACCAAAAGAGTCTCGTGGGGCACAACATTTTCGCAAGTACTTAAGAACTTCAACACATTGCTCCATCGTCATTTCTTTCTCTGCCCGTTTAGCCTTCTTATTGGCCTTTCGCTGTTCTGTATACCGCTTAGACAAATTATTAGTAATCATCCGAATTTCTTCGACTACGGCAATGTCCCGGTACATGGGCCTTTTAGACTCGTAGCAATGTAACCACTTCGCAATGTTCAGTGCTGAATTACAAAACCCCATTGCCCAGCCGCAGGTATTTTCACGCTCGTTAATGCCCCAAGCAAAAAATTTGTCGAGCAACTCTAAATCGAGTAATAGTTTGAGGTCTAAGTCATTGAGTTCGTAGTTCTCAACATTTTTGAGCCATCCTAAAATATCAAGTACCCGCTCCTTATGATTCTTGAAAGTGATCTCTCGCATCTTCTTGTCCTGGCGCTTAGGAACATATTCCCCAGTGCAAAACGTATGAAGTTGCTCTAACTGTTTTGAAAGCTTTGCAGTCAGTTCAGATTCTTGTAAGCCATAAGGATTAGCATGCAATGCCCTGCGTCCTTGGTTTGCCGCCATGATGTTTGCTTTGGAGCGACTTTTGGGAGCATACTTTCCATAACGACCTTCAGCAGCCTCTTCATACCAGGTCTCTTGCTGTATCCATTTGAGAAACGTATTAAGAGCCGGACGGTATGTTGTCCTCTCTACATTGGTTTTAATCTGCTTAGCCGATGAAGCAGCTTGATAAGCCTCTAAAAGAAGTTTAAGAGGCTCAGAATTTAGAAATACATCCAGAGGAATTTGGCTGAGTGCGTACTCTAAACCCGCTCCTTCTAAATCTTCAGTACCAAAATTATATCCAGGTAAGTTGGGGAGAATATACCTTCTTAAAGCAGTTTTCAAATTTGCCAAACTTTGGCCCCTAACACTGGTTTCTCCTTGTTTAATGTATTGGAGTAAAGCTTCGAGGGTATTTTTGGGAGGGCATTGAGGCATAGCCGAACAGAAATACAGTACAAAATTACTATATCAACCTATGGTAATTTTGTACTGTATTAGCAAAAATTTGAGGTTCGCAAATATTCGATATGTCAAATCTGGAGAATATTCTTAAAAACTCTACAATCCCGTTTAAGCAAGACTTTCCCCGGGTATGTGATTCTAGGGGTGTAGGAAGCTAATCCTTGTGTTTCCTACGCTTTTTTAGGTTCTTTTTGGCCGAAAAGTAGCAGTGTGATGTAACAAGTTGAGTGTTAGAGGATATCGAAGGAGCGATCGCCTCAACCATCATGCAGCCGCAGCAGAGTAAATGCTTTCTAACACCAATATCAACGTATCTGCTTGGGTTGGGCCGAATACTTCTTCGGGACCCTGAGAACTGAAGTCTGTGAAGGGGACTCGTATAGCAAGCTCGGTTCCATAACGCCATGATGGGTTAGGTGGTCGATGATCAGGTTGATGAATTCAATCTGGTCTGCTGAGGCGGTGGAGCCAGATAAGAACTCACCAAAGGCTTGCTTAGCTGCCTCCCGGTCTAGCTCAACTAAGGAACGAATAAATAATCCTAAGCCCTGGCTTGTTTGGCATGCTCCCAATGTTCTGGGGTGCCAACGCCGGAGTTCAACAATATTCGCTCCAGTTCATCGAGATCGGTTGTGGTTAGGGGTTGCTTAAACCTGAGCTTGGGAATGGTGAGGTGGTCTTTATGTGCCAGTAGGAACTGCCTTGCTTTAGCCCGGAAGCGATCGAACTCACTACCGCTACCAAAGTTAGGAATTTCTATTAGAGTTTCAGGACCGAGTTCATCCTCAAAGTCGGTGTAGATCGGTTGACGCTGGATTTTCTCAATCAATCTGACTAATGCTCGCAGGCGTTTGCGGGCGCGTTCTAACATCGGAACGGTTACATCTTCCCACCAAGCATCGGTCTGAATCTCTTGGATCAATTCCATCTGCTCGCGCACCATTGGGATGCTGTCTTTCTCTTCTAGAGATGCAGCGATCGCCCATACTTGTGGGCTGAATCGAATGAATTCGGGCTTGGTTTGCAGTCATGCCAATTGCAATCGCAGCGTCAACATGTCCAAAAACTTGCACTCTTGCTTAATCTAAATGCGATCGCTGTATGCCCTGTAGATAAAGGGTTTTAAGAGCAGATTGAGGAGAAATCCAATAAATAAAATTGGTCTATTTATTGGACTTCTCTGGTAAAAGCTTTTTGTTTTGGGCGTTAAAGCGAACACGCTACTCGTCAGCTTGATAATCGGCGCAGATGCTGGCGGCGATTATCAAGCTAAGCGCAGGCTTGCCATCCTGGGCCATAGCCATAGTAAGAACTGCGATCGCTTCGGCACTGGGGAACTTCCAGTTGCATGGCAGCATTTTGATAGTCTAAGTAACCGTCGATATAATCTTCTGCCGCAGTTGAGCCTTGAGGATACGGGGTTTCAACCTCTGCTCTCTGTTCCTCCAGGGAGACTGATGCCTGAAATGCTTGGTGAATGTCCAACCTACTCCTTTCCCACTGAAAGATTAGGCAAGATTTAAGGATTACAGCTAGTTTTAAAAAATTAAGGTACCCAATCTTATGCTGGGAAGGAAGTAACTGTAATAAGCGAATTCTCAACTGAATGATATCCAAGGATCTAAAAGGGTGATGAGGTGTTGACATAGTTGATGTCCTTCAGGATGAGATAAGAGAGTAGATTTTGACATTTTCTATGACTTGAGGACCGTTAAAACAAAAGCCCACTAGTCTTGGGACCAGCAGGCTCTTGAAGAGATAACCTGATATTGAGTTGTGCAGTTCTGTCTCTTGATTTAGGATACCCAGCAATCGCTCCTGACCTTTTTGGAATGCAATGTTTATCTCAGTGGGGACAAGTGGGAGCTTTGGGGTTTCTTAGCTGCTGCGTTTTCGCTCACGCGATCGCCTTTGACAAATTGCGCTACATACCAAAGGCATATTGGTTTTTTCTTTAACCACGAAGAGATTGATAAGGTTCCAAGCTTACTCAAGCATCCCCACAATCCGGAGGGGCATACGATGCTCTTGAATAATCTGACATTAATTGACAAAAAGAGCTTTTTTGGGCTTTTTCTAGGTATTTATACTTAAAACTTAAGGGCTAAAATATTAGTCAAGCTTAAAAAGCCATGTTAATTCTAGTCCTAAATTATACTACTGCTACCTAGAGGCTATAAGTACCACGCATGGAAATTTCCTCTGCAAGTCGATCTAATAAGACAGCTCTTGTTGAAGGCTATGACGTCAAGACCGAGGAATTTGCTGGTGTGTGTGCCACTGGTAATCCACTCGCATCTCTAGTCAATCTAAGGCTGCTTGTTTTCGTTAACACTGAAATTACAGATTTTCAGCCATTAGCCCATCTATCATTCCTACAGATTCAGACTAAGCAAAGAACGGTGGGGTAAGTAGTAAGGAATGTTTGCTTTTCATTGACCTTGCGTTGTGAAATCTAGCCTAGTGGGAATAATTATTATGCCTATGCTGCCTAGAAACACAACCAATTATCCAATCACAGCTGATTACACCCTGAAATTACAGTGGAGTTTTAAGTATGCCTTTTGAATCGGTTCCTGGCACCTTGCTCAATTACTACCTGATCAACTTTGATGCTTTAGGTAATGAGCGTAATGAACCTGATGGAAGCAAACTTAGTCAAACGGTGTTGGAAGTGCTGTCTCAGGAACCCATTACTGATGTTTTTATCTTTAGCCATGGGTGGCAAGGTGATATTCCAGCAGCCCGTAATCAGTACGATCGCTGGATCAAGGCTATGGCAAGCAATACGGCTGATATAGAGAAGATAAAGCAATTGCGCCCTGGCTTTAAGGCTCTACTCATCGGTTTGCATTGGCCTAGTTTGCCTTGGGGTAACGAGTTAATCGAAGTAGGTTCAGAAGCAGAGGCTGTCGAGGCATTAACGGCTTGCTACGCAGAACGTGTGTCCAACAGTGAACCTGCTAAGTCAGCATTAAAGACTATTTTTTCAGAGGCACTGAGTGATCTCGAACCTGATGAACTTTCAGGAGAAACCATAGAAGCTTACCGAGTTCTGAACCAAGAGGCAGGTCTTGGCAGCGAGGGAGTTACCGCTGCACCTGGAGACGATCGCGAGGCATTTGATCCAGAAAGCATTTATAAGGAGAGCGAAGTCGAAACAGAGATTATAGGAGATGGCGCAGATTTTGGGCTTTTGGATGGTGGTAGCTTTGTCTTGAGCCGAGTATTGTCTCCTTTACGAACGCTCTCGTATTGGAAGATGAAGGCACGAGCACGGCAGTTTGGCGAGAGTGCTGGGTTTGAGTTGTTAACAACGCTTCAAAAGGCAACGTCTGAGCAGGTACGGTTTCATTTGGTGGGTCACAGCTTTGGCTGCATTGTGATGTCAGCGACTTTAGCAGGACCGAAAGTACAAGGGGTCTTACCTCGTCCTGTAAACTCCCTATCCCTCATTCAGGGGGCGCTATCGCTATGGGCCTATTGCTCGGATATTCCTAAGGCTCGTGGGACTGCTGGTTATTTTTATCCAGTCATTCGGGATGGCAAGGTTTCAGGTCCTATCATTACTACTCTTTCAGAATATGATTCAGCCGTAGGAGTGCTTTATCCGCTAGCGAGTGGTGTAGCGATGTCTAGTGCATCTTTTGAAGTTTTTCCTAAATATGGAGCCATTGGTGCCTTTGGAATACAAGGAGACGGCATCTCTTTGAACCCCCTTCAGATGCTATCTTGCGATCGGGACTATGACTTCAAGAGTGGACAAATTTACAATTTGGGAAGCAGCCAATACATCTGCAAAATTCCTCCCGATGCCGGCTTAGGAGGAGCACACAATGCCATTGATGAGCCAGAAGTGGCTCACGCTGTTTGGTCAGCAGCAATGAGCATTTAGTTTGAAATTTCGCTTTCCTGGTTGGGATATAGTTCTGTTCCAACTAGGAAAGCTGTTGCGGTAAACAGCGTTAAGGAATTGCTATGGTAGAGCGCGAAAAAGGAGCAGCCTTTCTAGTTGGGATTGACCATTATGATGATGCGAGGTTGCAAAACTTTGCTAATTCAGAATCAAGCAATGATGTCGCTAAACTGAAGCAATTTTTTACTAGTCTTGATTATAGCCAGTATAAAGTTGATTCTCAATACCAGTTAACTGGGCATGTCACGATTGATGCTCTCAAGTCGAAGCTAAAAGACTTTATATCGACCAAACAGTATAAAGATGTTCTTCTTTATTTTTCTGGGCATGGTTATCAAGTAAAAGAAACCGCGAAAGGTTATATTGCCACCTCGGACTGTGAGTTGCTGTTTAGTAGAAAAGGTGAATTAGTTGGTCAAGATAACGGTCTTTCTTTTAAAGATCTTGGAAAATTAATCACAGAAAAGGGAAGCCATTTGAGTAGCCTAGTACTTCTACTAGACACTTGTCATAGTGGCTACGCTGTAACTGAAAACAT
>NZ_JAMPKN010000077.1:0-11589 GCF_039962155.1 Trichocoleus desertorum AS-A10
AGGTTGAACATGCGACAGACAGCACTTTTGCGTTCTCCACCTTGAAACGCTTCAATCGCTTTTTGCCGCAGGTCGTAACTGTAAGGGGCAGGCATAGTTCTATCCCAACACTTCTCTCCTTCAGAATAACGTCCTAACACAGCTATGTAAGGCTATAAACTGCCAGCTATTGTCGTAACTGGTGGCTCTAGCATTGCCCCGGTTGCCCATCGCGGCTTGCGGAAACTCGTAATCTCCACAGGGAATCAACTCATCCAATCGTGCCTTTTTTATGCCCTTGATCGACGATCGATCCATGATGACGTCGTAACCGTCTGCATCCGTAAGTTGAACATCAGGCAGCAGCGTTCTTTTGGATAGGAAGCTAGCAGGGGAACAGTTTTCTTCAGAGCCCTCTGCCCACTGCCTCCGCCAGGCAAACCGGAACTGAAACGGGCAGTTCTGCTCACCCCCTAAGTGACGAGCAAGCTGTGGCGAAATTTTACCGTGGCAATCTCCAGTCTTATAGCGAGCATACTCTGGGTCATTGAAATCCACTATTTTGACCCGCAGGTTCTCTAACGTATCAGACCTCCTGTAGCAGTTACTCACTAGCAGAGAACCATACCGACAGGCGGCATCCGGCTCTGTTGCGAACAATCGCCGGAGCTTCTTACGCAAGTCGTCATCTGCAAAGTAGTAACTGTTGCCAGAACTAAACGCCAGCCGCCGCTGAATACTATCTGCAAATCCTCTCTCTCGCAGATAATCTGCGTCTGGATTGCGATGATCAATTTTCACCAGCAGCAGAGATTGCAACTCCTCTGGTTTAAACATCTGCTCCAGCAAGGAGTTCTTAATAATCTCTGGTTCCGACAAATACCGTCCTTTCCCGTTATTGTACGCCCCATCAAAGATCGGAATGCTGAGACCAGAACCCTCGATGACCCGTGTGGTCAGATCCATTACCTACAGTATGTGGTGTATACGTACTGTTCTCTTGTATAAAAGCGTCAGACTGTTTTCTAACTTTCACGCACAACAAAATTGGCAAAATCAGCCAGGTGGCTATTTTTCGATTGAGTAGGCAAGGAGGCTAGTTATGCCGTGGCACATTAAGCGTCTAGAAAACGGTTTGCTGGTTCAGGCATACGATCGGGAACCCGATGATGAAAGCGAAGAACTCCTGACACCGGACGGCAAAACGCAAGATGAATGCTACCCGCGCTTTGCTCACCTGAAACCTGGGGAAAGCCTGGTACTACCAGATGAACCCGAAACCACTACTTCTGGTTCCCGGTATCCTAGCCAGTACGAAGATTTGGGCGAGTTTTTGAACAGTGATCCAGGGGCGATCGATAAGTTAGACAGCAGTAGTCGATCTCGCCGCTTTGACTGGCGCTCTTATAAACCCGACGAATCCCTATGATTACAGATGATAGATGGGCTAACGTTGTATGAGCGATGAACTAAATATTCCGACTTCCAATTCGTCCGAGTCACAAGCCAGCTTTGATGACCCGTGGAAAGAAGGGCTAGAGCTTCATTTTGAGCCATTCTTAGCAGATGGCCCTACCCGATCGTTTAGAGCGGGAATTCCGGGCAGAGTTGAGACAGTACCAGGAGGGGTAGTGGTATTTCGTAAAGGGTAGAGAAAAAAGCGTCATTCTGAGAGCCTGATCTAGCAAGACAGCTAAAAACGGTGATTATTCTCCATCCTTTCCTAAATAGACTATCTCAGTGTGTTGTTGAATCGTTCAATGTAGCTGGTTAAGCCGCTCTCTTTACCCACCGCACGATGACGTTGACTCGGTAGAACCTTGCTTGCCATAGGCCTCCCAGTAATCGATGTACACGATGGCACATTGTCGATAGACCACAGGCAGCGATTGCCACAATCCAGTTGCAGTCTCTGCTGAACGGTCGCCAATATAACAACACCCGATGATCTCACGAGTTGCCACATCCAGTGCCAACCACACCCACTGCTTGTTGCCCTTGTCATCCACAAACGACCATAATTCATCCATCGGCACCTCTAAGTGCCCCTTGGCTTTGGAGTGCAAGTGCACCCGTTGCAGCACCTGAGCGTAGCAACGGTTGACATAGCGTTGCAGCCAGTCCTCGGATAGGTTCATCACACGAGCAATGCCCGCCAAGGGAAGTTTCTCCAATAACAGACAATCAATCATCGCTTTGCGCTCTGGGTCGATAGGTTGCCATTGCGGGTCTTCGACAAATTGACGACCACAGTCACGGCATTGGTAATTCTGTTTACCACGACGAGTGGTGCCATTTTTCATGATGTCATCTGAGCCCCAGTTAGGGCAGAGGAGATATGGCTTCATGATGGAAGACGGTAAAGGAGGAAATGCATCTTAAAAGACTCAACCATGATAGTGATTCCTAATTTTCTCTACCCTTTACTAAATGGCACTACCGGCTGAGGAAACATCTGCATCAGCTAAGGCGATCGCAGGTCTAAATTTTCGCGTGCCCAGAGTGCGGCTTGCGTACGATCGCTCACGTTTAACTCGCTGAGAATTCGGCTCATGTAATTTCTGACCGTTCCCTCGGTGATATGCAAGGTCTTAGCAATTTCACGGTTTGTTTTGCCCTGCCCCAACAGTTTCAAGACATCCAACTCTCGTTCACTCAGCGTCAAATTAACTGGGATGGCATTAGCGGGTGGTTGCAGTTGGGCAAAAACTTTGGCTGCGATCGTCGGTCCAAGTTGGCTATGTCCCTTGTGAATCGTGCGGATAGCATCCGCCACCTGCCCAGAAGGCGTGTTCTTGAGCAGATACCCAATTGCCCCCGCCTGCAATAATTCCCACACATATTCGTCTTCGTCAAACGTGGTTAGCACGAGAATGCGGTTCCATGGGTAGCTACGGAGAATTTCACGAGTTGCTGTGACACCATCACAGTTGGGCATCCGAATATCCATCAGAATGACATCCGGCTGAAGCGTTCTGGTCAGGTCGATCGCCACTCTCCCATCGGGTGCCTGCCCGACAACTTCGATGTCTGCCTCTAGGGACAACAAAGAAGCTAACCCCTCTCGAAAGAAGGATTGATCATCAACGACGAGCACTCGAATCATAGGGGATGAGGATTTTGATTTGCGTTCCCACCAGGGAACTTGTACTAATTTTAAGAGTTCCACCCAAGAGTTCTACCCGTTCCTGCATTCCTGGTAAACCACAGCCGGTTAATGGCTGTTCCAGGTCAAATCCCTGACCGTCATCTTGCAGCGTCACAACGATCGCGTCTGAGTCAACCACTCCGCGCAGCGTCACATGAGCCGCCTTCGCGTGCTTCTGAATGTTAATCAAGCCTTCTTTCAGCACGCAGTAAAGCTGATAACTCGATTGCAGGGAGAGGGCAGGTAGGCTTAAATCAACGTAAATAACAATTCCCTGTTGGCGCAGCTGCTCAACTTGCTCCCGCAACGCCTCATTCAGATTAAAACCAGATTGCCAGCGCATCGTCTGTACCAGTTGCCGCACATCTTGAAGGCATTGGCTTGCTAATAAGGCGGCATTGTCTACCGAATGAAACGACTTGACTAAATCGCGATCGCGCAATTTCTGAGCAACTTCCAGTTGTACTCCCAATGAGGTGAGAGTGTGCCCTAAGGAATCATGAATTTCACGCGCAATCCGCAGACGTTCTAGCTTGGCACCCAACACTTCCACTTCTTGGGACAATGCTTCTGCCTGCTGACGACTTTCGCGTTCTGCCACGATGACAAAGCCAAGCAAAACGACAAAAATACTGGCACTGACATAATACAGCAAGGCATGCAGCAGCGTGATGTACAAATTAGACTGTAAAGTGACACTATCAAACTCTGGAAGTTTTCGTTGAATTAGTGACGGATACAGCCAGGCAAAACTAGCCAACCAGACCACTCCACCCATAATATTGGTCAGAATAACTTCGCGGCGACTCAATAAGAAACATGTCTTGATCAGTAGTAGATAAAGTACAAAACTAAATTCGATTCCAGACGCGACGGCAATGCCCGTTAACCCCACTTCCAATGCAATATAAGCGCGACGCTGCCAAAGTGGGCGATCGAGCGGCAGGATAAAGCTGAGACAGAAAAACAGCGTGCTAAACGCGACACATTTGACGATTAGCTCAGGCGTAGAGGCTTCGTCAAGCACATAAATCAAGATCGTCATGAGTAGCAGGAGCCACTCGCCGAAGCGCAGCGTCCGACGGAGTGATGGAGAAGAGCCAGCGTCTAGATTCATTGAATAGATTAACCATCCTGTTCTCTCTAGTTTGCGCGATTGCCTGCCAATCCAGGTATGACACCTATCAAGTTTAGATATGACAAGTGTCATCCGTTTTCATGATAGCTATAGGTATCAAAAACGCTGTGGATGGATTTAGATGGTCCGTAGATGAATCATCCAACTAGCTATGCAGCCAGACCACTCAAATTCTCAAACTGCCATTCACCATTTAGCAAGGCTGAGTGATTGTGTCTTTGCCCTGGCGCTGGCAATTACCTTCATGGGATTTGAACTGCCAGAAACTGCTCAGTTGCTGTCAAATTTGGAAGTCAACCAATTTCTGGCTGGACAACTTAAGTCCCTTGGCATCTACATCATCACTTTTATTCTGGTTGCCTTTTATTGGATTAACCACACTCAGCAGTTTAGTTACTTCAAGCGGACTAATGAAACTCACTTATTTATCTATACCTTGTACTTGATGTGTTTATTAGTGATTCCGTTCTCGAATGATCTTGTTTTTAGGCTATCCAGCAATCCTTTTGCCAAGATTTGGTTTAACACCAATATTTTTCTCATTGGATTGCTCTCGTTTACAAGCTGGATCTATGCAACTCACCAAAATCGATTAGTGGATGAAGATTTAGATCTTCAAATCATTCGGTCGATGAAAGTGAAAGCACTAATTGAACCTGTTTGTGCCTTAATATCAATTCCAGTCGCGCTGGTTAGTCCAGATTTGTCAGATCTAGTCTGGCTGTTAATTCCAGCGGTTTCCCTAGTTTTAAATAAAGCTCTCAGGCAAACTTCTAGGTCTGATGTAACACCAGTTTCAAGTCAATTGGTTGAGTAATTAGCTCAAACTTGTTGCTTAAGTTGCTATTTCCAATTTGATCGTCTCCGCTAGCCGCTACTACTTGCATGACCATCATGAATTTACAGTCATTGTCGAAACCATCTAATCGTTGGATGCTTGCGTTGATCGTTGTTGCATCTACCCTTACAGCAGGAATTGCTTACTATGGCATTTCGCAGTTTGTTGTAGAGAAACCAGCAGAGAACACTCAGACTACCCCAACGATTCAGTCTATTGTGGCGCTGGGGCGGTTAGAACCCGAAACTGAGGTAACAAAAGTGTCAGTTCCAGCCACGCTCAGTAACGATCGCGTGGCTCAACTGCTTGTCAAACGGGGCGATCGTGTTCAAGCTAATCAAGTAATTGCGATTCTAGACAGCCACGATCGTTTGCAAGGCGCGCTCCTAGAAGCCGAACAACAAGTCGCCGTTGCCCAGGCAGAGCTTGCCCAGGTTAGAGCCGGAGCAAAATTGGGTGAAATTGAGGCACAACAAGCAGAAATTGGACGTTTACAGGCGGAATTAGCAGGTGAAACTCGGCGACAGCAAGCAACCTTAGCAAGTTTAGAGGCTGAGGTTAATAATGCCCGCTCTGAATACAATCGCTATCAATCGCTCTATCAGGAAGGAGCAATCTCTGCATCTCAGTTTGATCAGAGGCGATTAGCTTTCCAAAAAGCGCAAGCACAGTTTAATGAGGGCAAAGCAAATCAAAGCCGGACGACTGATATATTGCAAGCGCAGATTGTGGCGGCTAGAGCTAACTTGAATCGCATTGCTGAAGTGCGTCCAGTGGATGTGCAAACGGCACAGGCAAAAGTGGAGCAAGCGATCGCCGTGGCTCAACGAGCAAAAGCGGATTTGAGACAGGCAGAGGTGCGATCGCCCCAAGCAGGACAAGTTCTGGAAATCTATGCCAAGGCAGGAGAAGTGGTGGGTGAAAAAGGCATTGCAGATCTGGGACAAACTCGCCAAATGCGAGTAGTTGCCGAAGTTTATCAAAGTGACATCAAAAAAATTCGCATCGGGCAACAGGCAGTAATTACAGGTGAACCCTTCTCTGGAGAACTGCGCGGCACAGTTGAGGAAATTGGGCTGCAAGTGAGCCAGCAGGAGATCTTCAACAATCAACCGGGAGAGAACCTGGATCAGCGGGTGGTGAAAGTCAGAATTCGTTTGAATGCAGCCGACAGTAATCAAGTCTCAGGACTGACAAATTTACAGGTGCAGGTCGCCATTCAACCCTAAATCGCTCATATTCTCGCCAATAACTAATTAGTTGATTCACACCTTACCGTAACAGAGCAAAGAAGCTGGTGCAGACATTTACATAACAAATCTAAGGAGACTTTCAACCTGTGAAATGGAAGTTCTCAAGTTACTCGTTAAAGGACAAAGTAATACTGAAATTGCTGGGGTGTTGTATGTCAGTTCCAATACTGTCAAAACCTGTACCAGAGGTATTTTCAAAAAATTTGGAGTTGATAATCGCGTTCAAGCGGTTGTTTTTGCCCTCCGTCATGGTCTCGTGTAAAGCGGGGAAAAAGTGATTTATGCTGCGTAACCTATTTCGTAAAACACCCCTGGCGTGGTTTCAGCTAAAACGGGAAAGAACCCGTCTTGCGGTGGCTTTAGCGGGGATTGCCTTCGCCGATATTCTGATGTTTTTTCAACTGGGATTGCTCGACGCCCTGTTTGAGTCTGTCGTAAAACCCTACACCTCGCTGCAAGGGGATCTATTTCTGATTAACCCGCTGTTTGAGAGCTTAAATGTGGTCAGAAGCTTTCCCAGAGAGCAACTATATCAGGCGGCAGGAGCTAAAGAAGTTGAATCGATTAACTATCTCTACATCGGTCAGGGCGAGTGGCGGAATGCTCAAACCCGAAAGAATCAGCCCACAATGGTGTTTGCTATTAATCCCCATAACTCAGCGATCGCGCTGCCAGATGTACAAGCACACCAGAATGAACTGAAGCTGCTGAACCGAATGCTCTACGATCGCGCGGGTGCGGAACAGTTTTTTGGCAATGTCGTTGAAGAACTTCAGCAGTCCGGCTCGGTGCCAATTCAATTTAATAACTTTCAAGTCAAGGTAGTTGGAACGTTTGTCATGGGAGCATCATTCGCTGCCAATGGGAATGTCATTACTAGCCATTCAACCTTCCTTCGACTCTTTCCAGCCCGCCAGCCCGATGAAATTGATATTGGAGCTATCCAGTTGAAACCGGGCACCGATGTTGAGCAATTTAAGGCTGCCATGCAATCGGAGCTTAAAAGCGTGCTGATCCTGACGCATGAAGAGTTTATGGCACACGAAAAGAAGTATTGGGAAACCACCAGCCCGATCGGGATTTTGTTTGGATTTGGCGCAATCATCGGTTTTATCGTTGGCACCATTATCGTCTATCAAATTCTCTATTCCGATGTGTCAGACCATTTGCCAGAATATGCCACGTTGAAAGCAATGGGATACAGCGACGGTTACTTGGTTGGCGTACTCATCCAGGAAGCGTTGATTATGGCAGTTCTAGGATTCATCCCAGGGTTTGTTATTTCGATCGGGCTGTATTCGGTCGCTGCCGCTGCAACTTTTCTACCGATTGGCATGACAGCCAGCCGCGCGATGCTTGTATTGACGTTGACGATTGTCATGTGTGCGGCATCAGGAGGAATTGCAATGCGTAAACTGCAATCTGCTGATCCGGCTGATATTTTCTAGTTTTTACCTGGTGTAATTATATGCCATCCTTGCTTGCTTATCTTGTTGCGATCGCAGCATTAGACAGCCTCAACCCCACTACTACAGCAGTCCAAATGTATCTGCTCAGTACTCCTAAGCCAGTTCCTCGCTCAGTTTTCTTTATTGCGGGAGTGTTTATCACCTATTGGGCAGCAGGACTAGCGGTGGTGCTTGGAGCAAATCGGTTGACCATCAACTTACCAAGTCTGCCACCCCCACTGATGTACACGTTGCAACTGATCATTGGCATCGTTCTATTGATAGTAGGTTTGAATCTTAATAAGTCTGCTACGAAGTCCCAGGAAGCTAAACGCCCTGCTCGATTGACGATTGTTCAAACTTTTCTATTTGGCAGTGCTGCAACGCTTTGGGACTTCCCGACAGCGTTGCCTTACCTGGCAGCGATCGAGCGCATTGTGCGATCGCAGTTTGATCTCTTCACCACAATGAGTATTCTGACAATCTACAACGCCATCTTTGTCTTCCCACCCATTGCTCTCCTAGTACTCTATATCTGCCTGGGCGAACGCAGTGTCAATTTGATCCAGGCGATTAATCAATCCGTGCAGAAATGGGGACAAAAAATATTGCAAGTCCTACTGATTGGCTTAGGTATCCTCCTGCTTGTAGACTGTATTGCTTTTGCTCTAGGTCGTCCAATTTTTTGATCGCTTATCCACATACAAGAACAAAAGCAATGATTCAAACTTGGCAGTCAGATCAATCTCACTCAACAGCAGCAAAACCAGTTATTTCTGCTCGGCAGCTTAATCACTACTTTGGCAGCGGCGAACTCCGCAAACAAGCCTTATTTGACATCAATTTAGATATTTATGCAGGCGAAATCATTATCATGACGGGTCCCTCTGGCTCTGGCAAAACAACGCTGCTAACACTGATGGGCGGGTTGCGATCGGCTCAAGAAGGCAGCCTCAAGATTCTCGGACAAGAATTACACGATGCCAGCAAACAACAGTTAACTCAACTTCGTCGCAACATTGGCTATATTTTTCAGGCACATAATTTATTGACCTTTCTGACTGCTAAACAAAATGTGCGAATGTCCCTGGAACTGCATGAGGAAATGTTCGATCGTGACGTTGATGGCGTGAGTGTTGCCATGCTGAAGGCAGTAGGGTTGCAACAGCGGGTAGACTATTACGCCGACAGCTTATCGGGCGGGCAGAAACAGCGAGTCGCGATCGCCCGCGCCTTAGTTAGTCAACCCCAGATTGTGTTAGCTGATGAACCTACAGCCGCTCTAGATAAGAAATCTGGGCGTGATGCTGTAGAGATTATGCAAAAACTTGCCAAAGAGCAGGGTTGCACCATCTTATTAGTCACACACGACAACCGCATTCTAGATATTGCCGATCGCATTGTCTACATGGAAGATGGTCGTCTAGTAGATAATTCAGAGACTACGATCGCGGACTAGATGTTTACCTCGCTAAAATGGTTTGTAGTGGATTATCACAAATCAGTTCAGACGTTTGAATGTACCAAACTAACTGAATGAGTCAATGTGATGTATCAGAAATCTAATCCATCCTTCCAGCTAGAATATCCCTACATTAGGGACGAATTGCTCAAAGTCTTTCAGCAGATAGTGAATGCAGAAGCACAACGCCAGGATTGGAGCCGTCAGGAAGCTTTGCCTCGGACGGATACCAATCGTTTGAGTACATTGCTTCAGTTTATTACATCAGCACAGGTTCAGGCATAGAGCCTCATTTCATGATCGGTTTCTTCCTCAAAAATGCTGATGAGGTGCGATCAGGGGAGGCTGTTTTCAATGCCGTTGAGCAAGTTTTTCAGACCGCAGGCGTTGATGCTACTTGTGAAAATTACAAACTCAGAGCATCTACGATTGGCGGAGGCACTTCGCAATGGGGAAAGTGAAGTCGTGGTGCGTCTAATCGGTGAATTACTTGCCCGTTCTGAGCCAGGGTTGGTGATGGTTGCGATACTACTAACCCAATTTAGAACCTGGTTATGGGTTAAGAGTGCAATTTCAAACCGAATCAAAAACAACACGGAGATTGCTCAAATCTGTCATGTGGGTAATCCAAATCGGCTTTACTACCTGCGGCAAGAGGTCGCAACCATGCCTATCAAATCATTGATCCAAGCAGTCACAAAGCTGGTGGATCTGGAAATGGCAATTAAGCAAGGTTATGCCGACACAAACTCTATCCTGCCGTTCTTGCTCATGATCACACGGTTGTTTCAACCTGTTCAGGCCTTGACATTGCTGCTCAGGTAAAAAAGAAGGGTGGTAATAAAAAGTTCGATTGGCAGCGATGGAATACAAAGGTGTTCCCACGACTATTCGGGCAACCAGACGCTTTAAAGTATCCGCCTGAAATGGTGGCGATCTTGATGAGCTTGCTGTATGACACCATTCGGACTGACCCAGAGCAAGCCGTTGCAGATTTGGTGGAATTTAACCGGGCATCGCTGGAACGTCGCAACTCATTCCAAGCGGAGCAGGATGACGAACTGGATGATTTGGAGGATGAGCTTGACGATGATCTCGATGACGACCTCAGTGATGAGCTTGATGACGAATCCAGCGACGAATTGGATGATGACCTCGATGAAGAGTTAGACGAGGACCTGGAAGAAGATGGCGGATAGTACCCATCCAACCTTGCTCACTGCCTAATTGTTGACTCTGCATTAGTTGAACTGATGCAGGGTTCTTTTTTCCCACCCACCTCCCTGACACGCTGAAGTGGAGGACGGCAATAATTGTAGAGGAAGTGAATCTTAGATTGGATGAGGAAAGCATCTGTCGATGCGATCGCTATGAGAAATCTAACTCGTCAATATTAAGGAGCAATTCTCATGGTTAACGCAACTGCAACACGCAAATCTGACAAAACTACTTCACGCAAGGCACCGAAGCACACTCCCGCTTTAGAACGGGTGATTCCCAATCAAGAGAAAGTTCGATTGATGGTGATCGAGGTGCTACGAGAGGAGTCTGGACGCGAACTCGCAGCATCGGCTCGTTGCAACGGACAGGAGTTCGATTGGGAACATCACAATGCTCAGTTTCGCCAAGACTATGCCGAAACCTCACTCCGCGATCTGCTGACCTACGCTCGCAAGCTTTATGGGTTGCAAAACCTCGATGAAGTGCGCGATCGTCGTGCCGCTCACAAAGCCACCCGCACCAGACGTTTGAATGCACCCAACAGCTTGAATGCAACGGATGACCTGGATACGAATGAGGAGTTTGAAATCGACTTGGAAGAGGACAACAACCTGGATGACTAAGTCTTAAGTAGCTTCAGTGGCGAACGCGCTCAACCCCGGCGAAAAGTCGGGGTGATTTATTACCACCCACCCAGACGGTATAGTTGAAACGAGTTTAGTTCATCTGTACTTTTCATGACCACAGATCTTCTATCCGGTGACTATCACAACTTTCTACAGGCGTTGAAAGAGCGAATTCGCAACGCCCAAAGCCGCTCTGCATTGGCAGTCAACCGAGAACTGGTCACGCTTTACTGGCAGATTGGGCAGGAAATTTTGACGCGCCAGCGAGAGCAGGGATGGGGAGCTAAGGTCATCAGCCAACTGGCGAAAGACTTAAAGGCAGCGTTTCCGGAGATGGGCGTTGCTGAAAAAGTAATGCTGACTTTGGCACAATGAAGGTATGAAATGTCCTCAATGTCACTCCACTCACACGGCTAAAAACGGTCACCGTCGCGGCAGACAGTGCTATCAGTGCAAGCAGTGTGGTCGCCAATTTC
>NZ_JAMPKN010000078.1:0-11449 GCF_039962155.1 Trichocoleus desertorum AS-A10
TATGTAGACCCAGGCATGGATGTTTATGAGCAGCAACATCGAGAACGAGTGGTGAAGAATCTCCAGAAAAAAGCGCTGGCACTTGGATTTGACCTACTCCCTCACCCCTCCACTCCAGAGTGTGTTTCTTAGGAGCATGCCAATGAGTCTCTTGTGGAGTGGGTCAATCAACAACTCTTAGAGACTCCTTTGACTTGTTTGGGGGATGGGTATGATAGGATTTGGAACTTGTTTTTCAGAATTGGCAATCAGGGGCAACGCCAAGAGATTTTGGACTGGTTTCACCTCAAAGAAAATTTCTACAAGGTCAATGCAACAAAGCAAGACTTAGCGATGGTTGAAACGTTCCTTTGGCAAGGAAAAGTAGATGACGCCATTGAACGGTTGACTAGCTGGTTGGATGAACAAGCCCAAACCTTCATCAGGTACCTCACCCATCATCAGACTCGAATTGTCAATTACGCTTATTTCCAGGCAGAAGGCATTTCTATCGGTTCAGGAGCGGTTGAATCAACCGTGAAACAGATTGGGGCACGCCTCAAACTCTCTGGAGCACAGTGGAAATCAGACAATGTTCCTCAAGCTCTACTCCATCGTTGTGCTTATCTCAATGGACAGTTCTCAAGCTGAGACTTGCAAGACTGGAATGTACCCGATCAAACTTCTCTTCCTTGACAGTCTCAAGTTGCGATCGCCCTCAAGAGCTATGGTGGGTTGAAAGGTTCTCTCCAAATCCCCAAGCAATGTGTTCTCATTTGCCATTGCGATCGGCTTCTGGACTTATGGTGAGCTGAAAGACCCATTTTTTAGTCCAAGCAAAGCAACATCGAAGCTGTTTCGATTGCTCCTTGGAGCTATGGCGGATTGAAAGGCTAAAGTTCGTCTTGGAGTAGATAAATAAGCACCCTTATCTTGAATTGCTATAGGCAGCTAACTTTCCAGCAAGTAAAACTCATCTTTGAATGGTTAGAAACAGCTTTCCTTATTGAGCTGTTTAAGAAGACTCACATGTTAGGTTAAAGGTCATTTTTGTCGAGTGATTGTGCGCTAGCCTAATCAGTAGGCGAATGATGTAATGGGCGACAGTAATCTGTTAACAACTTTGGGTGACATTAATTTGTTAAAGACGACTTTAATTCGTTAATGATGACAGTAATCTGTTAACGATGACAAATAATTAGTTAATGTACAGTTCAAGACATTATAGCCAAAGGGAGTGTCTTCAAAGACCCACCGTATTCTCTCTACCACACCGCCCGAGAAGCGATCGCTTGGCAGAACTGGATGCGGGAGCGGCAACTGCCGATGACAGGGTCTCCGCTAGAGGTGGTGCAACAAGCAGCCCGATCGCTAAAGTTGAACGCTACGGATGTGGACCAAGCGATCGTCAAAGCCAGCCAGGAGCATTGTGTTCCTAGTGCCAAGTTCATGGACCAAGGGAGTGATGTTTCTTGCTGGATGCGGGTAGCTGAGCTCAATCGCGGGTTGTTCAAGTTGCGCTGTCCCCCGGATATTCAGCTAGAGGCATTAGAGCGGATGTCACAACACCGTGCCCTCAGCCCAGAACTAGGGGGCATTGAAGCGAAGCTGTCATGAGATGCAATTAGCCCAGAACCCTTGCTATGATTGATATCTAGCGTCTGGCTTTTCCAAGGTGTCGGTCTTCTACGCGCTCTGAATGATAAGTTTAGGTTATCTACCCTGCTGACGTTTTACGCTCTCTAAAGCAGTCATTTAGAGGCGTAGCATGAAGCGAAAATGGGAGAACGAGGAGCTGACAGAACATTGGAGTCTTGATAGCCAGGAGCGGGAACTGATTGCTCAAAAGAAGGGAGCCAATCGTTTAGGATTCGCCCTGTTGCTGAAGTTCTTTCAATGGCAGGGGCGGTTTCCAGAAAAGAAGAATGAGATTCCGCGTGTTGTGCAAGAATTTGTCGCCCAACAATTAGGCATTTCTGCAAGCCTTTACCAGGAGTACGATTGGCAAGGACGAGCCAGCCACTATCATCGAGCCGAAATCCGCCAACTGCTTCAGTTTCGTCCTGTTCAGTCGTCGGATTTTGACGCGTTGCGTCAGTGGCTCATTGATGTTGTCTTACCCAAGGAAGTTGATGTCCGGCACATCCAACAACTCCTCTTTGAGGAACTAAAGAACCGTAAGATTGAACCCCCGACCTCTGGACGTCTGACGCGTCTACTCAACTCAGCCAATCATCAGTTTGAAACACAGCTTTGTGCCGCTATCAGCGAGCGTATTGCTGAGTCCTGCCGCAAGGCGCTGGATGATTTGACGGGACCACAAGAAGATTCCTACCTCCTAGACCCTCAAGAGATTCGGCTTAACCAATTGAAGGAGGAGGTTGGGTCTGCCACGGTGAAGAGCCTGGAAGCTGAGCTGTCGAAACTCGAAATTCTGCAAGCGGTGGGACTTCCAAGCGATCTGTTCAAGAACTTGTGCGACAGTATCGTGGAGCGATACCGATTGCGGGTTGAGACGGAGACGTTGACTGAATTAAGACGACACCCTGAGCCGATTCGACATACCCTACTGGCGGCATTTTGCTCCTTACGCTTGCAAGAGGTCATTGACAACATCGTTGAGCTTTTGCTGCAACTGGTGAATCGCCTGGAACGGCGGAGCCGCAAGCGAGTCACCGAAGAAGTGGTGGCTAAAGCGCAAAGTAGCACTGACCACGACAAAATCCTGTATCAGATCGCTCTGGCGGCCCTGGCCGAACCCGAGGGGTTGGTCAAGGATGTGATTTATCCCATTGCTGGTACGGAGATTCTAGAGAAACTGGTGGGCAGTTTGAGCGGGGGAGAAACGTTCCGAGAACGGCTTCATGCTCGCCTGCGCTCTGCCTATAATCACCATTACCGTCGGATGCTGCCCTTGATTCTCAAGGCGTTGGAGTTTCGGTGTGATAGCCCGCAACTGCAACCGGTCATGGAAGCCCTGCAGCTTTTGAAGGATTACGCTGACATCCCCTCTCGCACGCCTTACCCAGCCGATAGAACCGTGCCCATTGAAGGGGTTCTTAGTTCCACCTGGCAATCCATCGCAGTCAGTACTGGAGAAAACGGTGAACCTCAAATTGACCGGGTTGCGTATGAACTGGGCGTGCTCCAAACCGTCCGAGATAAACTGCGCTGCAAGGAGATTTGGGTAGATGGAGCCAAGCGCTACCGCAATCCAGATGAGGATTTACCACAAGACTTTGAGGCCAAGCGAGCGACCTATTATCAGGACTTGCAGCAACCCCTGGAGGTTGAATCCTTCATCACCAAGATTCAGCAGGACATGGTTCAAGCCCTGGAGCAATTTAATGCGGGGTTACCCACTAATTCCAAAGTGGACATTTCCTCGACTCGCGACGGGTGGATTCGCCTGACGCCTCTGGAGGCGCAAGCGGAACCGGAACAGTTGAGAAGGTTGAAGGAAGAACTCAATCGTCGCTGGTCCACGATTCCCTTGCTGGACATCCTCAAAGAAACCGAATTTTGGCTCCAGTTCACGACCCATTTCCGCAGCGCTGCCAGTCGGGAAACCCTTGAGCCAGTTGAGCTACAAAAGCGCTTGCTGTTGTGCCTGTACGCATTGGGAACGAATTTGGGCATCAAACGGATTGCCCCCTCAGATCACGGCGTCGGCTACTTTGATTTGCACTATGTCCGCCGCAAGTTTTTGAGTAAGGCGGCACTCCGGCAAGCGATTACTGATGTGGCAGATGCGATATTCCGTGTCCGCTTGCCTCACATTTGGGGCGATGGTACAACGGCGTGTGCCTCGGACTCCAAGCAGTTTGGCACCTGGGACCAGAACCTGATGACCGAGTGGCACCCACGCTATCAACGACGGGGTATGATGATCTATTGGCATGTGGAAAAGAAGTCCGTCTGCGTTTATTCCCAACTCAAGCGCTGTTCCTCCTCGGAGGTCGCGGCTATGATCCAGGGTGTGCTACGCCACTGTACCCAAATGTCTATCGATAAGAACTACGTCGATACCCATGGTCAAAGTGAAGTTGGCTTTGCCTTTTGCTATCTCCTCGGTTTCCAACTGATGCCACGCATCAAAGGTATTCACCAGCAAAAACTGTATCTGCCGGATAAAGGTCAATCCCAGTCCTATCCCCATCTTCAGGCGATTATCAAACGCCCTATCCGGTGGCGATTGATCCGAGAACAGTATGACATGATGGTCAAGTTTGCCACCGCTCTTAAACAAGGAACGGCTGAGCCAGAGGTGATCTTATCCCGATTCACACGAAATAACGTCAAACACCCAGTCTACCTGGCGTTAGCTGAACTGGGCAGAGCTATCAAAACGATCTTTCTGTGTCGTTATTTGCATGATGAGCGTATGCGTCAGGAGATCCAGGAGGGATTGAATGTCGTCGAAAACTGGAATAGCGCCAATGACTTCATCTTCTATGGCAAGAGCGGGGACTTTACTTCGGCTCCCGTTATGCTGAAGGAAATCTCTATGCTTTGTTTACACCTACTCCAGGTGAGCCTGGTTTACATCAACACCTTACTTCTTCAGCAAATTTTGTCTGAACCGGACTGGATGGGGCAAATGGGTGTGAATGAACTTAGAGCCTTAACACCGTTGATTTATGCCCATGTCAATCCGTATGGTGTCTTTCGGCTCAACATGACAGAACGACTGCAAATCGAATCCCTTACCAGCTAACGTTAATCTTTCCCTCTTCTAATTGACGTTGTTAGCCAGGGCGATCTGACCTTGGCAACCTGCAATGTTCTGGCTCAAGCTCTATAAGCCAAACTTATGAAAAAAACGCAAAAATAGGGGGTTCTTGCCGCTAGTAGGGGCTAATTGCATCTCATGACAGCTTCGCTTCAATGACCCCAACTAGCAGCTCAACGAGATGTTTTGCGACAGCAGAAACAAGCCGCTTCCGCATCTCCTGCCTTCCCTCAGCCGCAAGCTTTTTCAGGGGCAGCAGAACCAGCCCGAGACAGGTCGCAACGCCCTGCTCCAGACGAACATCCAGCCAATGTCCCTCAGATCGAGGTTGAGACAGGAGAGGTAGCGTCTCCTCAGCCACACCTCAATACGCAGTTGGCTCTTATGGGGCGGCAACTGGTGGCTGAGGTGGGAGCCCAACAGGAAGGGCAGCGATCGCTCGATAGCGAGATAGGAAGGGCGCAGTACAAAATCACGCTGAATCTAGCAGACAATACCTTGCGGATTTATGCCCAGGGTCGCGGGACGACTCCAATTTTGATAGATGCTAATGGGATCATTGACCATGCCAATGCTCGTGTTAGGACTGGAGATGTAGCAGCATTCCAAGCTGCGTTGGATTATTTGCAGAGGCAGCGGCTCTCCATCACTGGAGCCGAGCGCTGATTTAGGGGCAAGGTCCCTCGGCTAGGGTGCTTCCAAGATTGCTGGAATGTGAGTAACTACGCCCCAAGCACCTGTTGATACTCGCTGAAGCAGGCCTCGGTTAACTCGCCGAGACCCAAATGCTATCGAGCTGGTAAAAGTTTCCCCGTTGCTCCAGGGCAAACCCTCCGAGTAACAAGGCGAGCCAAATCTGAATCAGAGGCATCTGGAGCGATCGCTGGAGCTCTAGCAATGAAACTTGAGGCTGGGGATGTTGCTGCATCCATTGGGCGATCGCTTGGACCCAGGTGGTGATATCTTCCTCATGGGCCACATCTAAGGCCGATTGCTGACCTTGCTCCGGGTGGATTTGGTTGAGGAACTCCAGCAGATTCGTTGGCGCGACAAGACCCACAACGGTATCAGTTGGTTGAGGAGGCTGTGGTTTGGGTGCTGCGGCTACCCATATCTCATCCAGATTCAACGTCATGGTGTGCCGTAGCACCTCTTGCAGCAAGTCGGTGCTCAAGATAGGTTCACAGGAACTGGAATTATATTGTTCCTCCCAAGCATCGAGGAGTTGCTCGGCTCGGCAGACATAGAGGTCAATCAGCTGAGCCAGCACATCCCCTGCAACCTGTAATTGCTCTGCCTTCGGCAAACTCGGCAAGATGCACTCTAATTCTTTCAACAGCGCTTTCAAGTTGGCCGCAGCGGGGTTAGCGATTGCTTGCTCGATGGCCTGGGTGAGAGGGCGCTGGGAGTGCTGTGCTGGCATATTGATCCACTACACTCGCAAGGGACAGGGTTCAATGGGACACTGGGCCACTGGTACTTCCTTAATGACATCCTCAAATCGAGTCACGCCAAACTGCTGAGCCA
Source organism: Trichocoleus desertorum AS-A10 (assembly GCF_039962155.1). Classification (NCBI taxonomy): domain Bacteria; kingdom Bacillati; phylum Cyanobacteriota; class Cyanophyceae; order Leptolyngbyales; family Trichocoleusaceae; genus Trichocoleus; species Trichocoleus desertorum. Next base: position 6,239 of record NZ_JAMPKN010000078.1, read on the forward strand.
GGGAGGCCAGCATTTCCTTGATATACGCACTGACGCGATCGCCCTTGAGGCCCATACAGTGAATTGCGGGTACCACCGCAATCGGTTGATTTCCCTGCCACACTTCGGCAGCGACGGCATGAACGGGAGCGTTGGTCTGTTGGCGGTACAGCACGAGAATGGCAGCAGGTGCGATCGGCACTGGAGGGGGTGCCACTTCCAGAATGGCGGTTGATGGCGTCTCGTTGTGCTTTGAATACTGCTCGTGTGCAGAGCGTTGATGACGCTTACCGTCTCTCACGCTGCGGTATGGGGACGGTTCTAGCTTGATGATTTGAGCTTGTAGTTGATTGAGTTCGCGCTCGAGTTTCTGAATTTGTTCTCCTCGGCGGCAAGCCGCGTCATAGCGAGTAATGTCTCTCACGGGCACATACATGCTCTTTTTACCATTCGGAAGGAGTTTACCTCGGCCCGCTCTTAATCGGGCGTACTTCAAGTCTTGCTTGGCGCTTTGAGAAGCAGTCCCGCCAGCGGCAGAGCGTTCCAGTCGCACACCGATGAGGTAGTCCCCCCCCTGTTTCAGCCCTGCGATCTGAGCTTCTAAAGCTGTGAGGCGTTGTTGCAAGCTTTGAAGGGATGGCATCGCTATTCGTGTTACATTATCTTCTCTGTAAATGTAACACGAATAGCGACTGACGCGGCAAATTCTCAATGCCGCCATTCAGCTGTGAGTCGCTCTAACATCCACGCGGCTCGCCTTTCCACTGAGAGCCCAATGTCGTCTATATTTGTGGAGCGGTTGAGCAAGTGACCAGACTCAACAGAGTAGATGAGGATGGGGAGCGATCGGCAGGAATTTCTGCTACTCCAGCGTCAGGTCAAACAGAGGTTACAGGCTTACTGAGCGCGGCAGCAGGATTAAGGAGAAAAGTGGGAGCGAAATGCCACGCTTCTGAATCCGATTCCCAGCGAAGTGAAGGGCCGCGATTGGGATGTCTGCCCTACGATGAATGACCTTGCTTGACTCAGCACAAGCTGCTGCCTAGCTTCGTTACTATGCGGCAGCAGGCTGATGCTTTCGTCGCCATGCAGGTGCGCTTTGCGGCGACGCAATAGAACTTAAATGGACTAGCGACTAGATTCTGCGACTTTTTGGGAGAGGCTATAGCGGCCTTTAGGACCCCGATACCACTGTCCCTCTTTAGCTCCAGTGGAAAGAATGTTTAACATGCGGTTGCGAGCAATAGTGCGCACGTCTTGAGGGATAGCCTCGACAAAAATCTTATCAACTAGGTCAGGCACACTTAGGATCTCCTCTGGCTGCCGCTGGAACACAGCCGTGATCGCTGTCGGTAGAGAAGTTTGACGGAAGGTAGGTTGCAGGTAATCCTGCCAGTTGTTCGATCGTTTGCCTGGCTTACCTACTTTAGTGCCTTGAGGTGCTTTGCTGCTTTTCGCTGCGGCCCGTGGCTTAGAAGTAGAACGGCTTTGCTTGGGTTTTACCTCCTCTGGCTCTTCAGCAGCGGGAACAGGAGTTGGTGCTGAGGTATCTGAAGCAGCAGCGGTATCCTCTGTAGTGACTTCGGCGGGAGCGGCAGTATCCTCTCCAACTTGGGAGGAAGTCAAAGTGGGAGATGAGGTCGTAAACAGGTCAATCACAGTCTGGAGACTTTGGCGTTTCTCTCGAACTGCTGCGAGTTGTGTGGTGAGTTCTGCTTCTTGGGTGGCGAGGGTGGCATCGGCTTCGAGCAAGTTAGCAAGAATGCTCGGGGAAGCAGGCTGAGACGTAGAAGAATTGACCATAGGGAGGTGCTATATCAGCTATTTTGATTCAAGAGCATCATACAAAGCTCTTGTGTTTTCAGGAAGTCTCGCAAGTGGTAGCCAATAGGATGATTTTTGATTCCGATTTCCAATGGGCGATCGCTCAGCGGTTGATTTCTTACCCCAGTACTTATCAAGTTCTTGTGCAGGAACAAGTGGATCTAAGCGCTGCCCCGCGATTGCTGCGTATTTGTCAGACTTGCTGCCGTTGGCCCCAGTAGAGGATGTTAGTCAGCAAGCAGGCAGAAGCAACCTCTCTTGGGCTTCTGAGCTGAGCGATCGCATCTAGAACGCATCGCTGTTCAGATTACAGGTTGGAGCTAGCCATTGTTTTGTAGATCTCCTGATTGATTAGTGGTGGTTAAAACGGAGCACCTTGGTTGAGTTTGCCTTCTTGAATTACCCGTAGGTACGGTTTTTGCCGAGCTAAATCAGTCAATCCTTTGGCTTTTAGCAAAGTAATTTTGGCATAACGGATCTGAGCAATCGCCTCTTCCACTGACTCCCGGTCTTCTGGATTGGATACCTAGGCAAACTGACGCAATTGGCCGTCTTATCTCATACATCATCGTTGGCCAGCGAGTTAGAGTTTGGAAGTCAATCATAGCGGACTTCTCCTTACTCGGCAGTAAACTGAGCTAGGACTTTTGCGTTCTCAATGCATCGCTGTTCACGGCTCCAATCTTTGGCAAAGGGCAAGGCTTTAGCAGGTGCCTTACCCAACCTGCCAGTACGTGAGTTCATAAAAATCACTTGCCCTTTTCTGGCTCCACAGAGCCAATGGGATGAGTCGGCGGAGTGGAGGTAGGGGGTTAGGACTTCAATCGCTTCTTCCCAGCACAAACCGAATAAATGGAAACGATTGGGATGCTGCTGGCAAAGAGATTTGAGTGTAGCGAGGTTTTCTCGTTTCGCTTTCAAGTTTTCTTTACCCTGCAAGTGCATCCAGGGAACACAACCCCCAATGCCAACCCAGGGTGCTTCGTCTAGGTATTGGTGCAAGATTGAGAGGGGCGCATCCCAGCTCCAGACTGGAACCAGGTTAGGAACGTCCCAGTGCTTAATTTGATTCCACCGGGCTAGAGTCCAGAGCGGTTCAGCAAACAGGTCAGGAGCTGCCATCCAATCGATCGACCGTGATCGGGCAATCTTAAATAGGTATTCCTCAATGTCAACAACTTCGGCTAGTTGGTGGCGAAAGCGTCGGTACTCACCGGAGTCAAGAGCCAATGACCCACCCCAATCTAAAACATGCTTCAAGTCGATCGGATCAACCAAAATGTTGGTAATTCCTGCTTGCTCCAGCATCAACTGCTCATCTTTTGAAGCAACCCCAGAAAAGTAAAATTTGTGCATGACTACCTTTGGTAAAGGGTTGTTTCAATCTGCTTGTTGGCGATATGCAGACCATCGGCAGCAGTGAACTTTATTGGATCTTCTTGATCCAGTAGAAACAGCCAGTTTGTTCCCCATTGCTGGTTCCAGGAGGAGTGGCTATGTTTCCACTTAACGCAATACACTGGGTGGTTCCCAAAGAGGAACAAGATGGTATCTTGTTGAGCTTGAAGCTGACCATAGATACCAATGCGGCCTAGGCCGTTAGCGGGAAGCAGTTTGAGTGGGTTAACTTCCCGGATTGGCATACCAGCGGATAAATAATTCATTGGTTTGATCAAAAAGGAATAGTGGCAAGCGGTATTGCCTACCTTAGTTGGGGTAGGGGATTCGCAACAGATTCACAGGTTTTGTAAGATTTCCAGAGCTGCGATTGTCTGCTGTTGTGCCAACATCAACTGTTGATCGGCTTTTCTGAATTGCCAAATGCGATCACAGAAATGTTGCTGAGCTGGTTTCTTGGTAGGGATCTTGAACAAGGGTTTCTTATCCCGTGTCGTCTTCAACCTCTGGCAGGCAGTTTTCAAGAGTTATATCTGTTCTTCTAAGGTAAGGTTAAGTAACTTCCGGAGCTGGTAACTTCCGGAGCTGTTGAGCCTGAGTAGTCCCTGTTCGCTTGGGCGGAATGAGTTGTAAGACCGTCATACCCTGGCTCATTATCTCTTAGTAGTACTCAAGCAGCCTGCACTATTTCCTACTGCATCTGGCTGAATAAATAAATAGAAGTCTTGCCTTGATTCTCAATAATCAGTAGGAACCCCCTTCCGACCAAACCAGTGTGGCGAATCATTCCACCAGCGATCAGAGCTAGATTATTTAAGTTTTGGTGATCAGGAGTGGGGTCATGAATTTCATTCCAAAATGCAGCTTTGATCTCTGCTAAACCAGGTCTGCAAAGATCATTGCTTTTGCTGAGCTGTTGGGAAAACGGAATGAATCGGTTCAATATGCTTTCTATTTACTTTGTTTGGTTTATGCCAATGGATTTGGTAACGCAGATTGTCCAATTCTTCCTGAATGATTTCATCTAAAAGTGGTGCTTGGATAATCAAACGAGTAATGAGGCAGTTTGCAAGCGTTCTCAGTTCTTCAGAGGTGATTGGAATATTTTGCGAGTCCACGGCTTGCTTCTGGAGGTAGGTCAGCAACCGTTGGGCTTCTCTTAATTTTGGATCGTGCATAGTTTTGCTTGGATTAGTAAACATTACGAAGGAAAAGCATTGATATTTGTTGAATTGATGTGGAAATTTGAATTTAACTACTAGCTGTCTTTGGCAAGTTAAAACAGATCGGTTGGCTGGCAGATAATTGCTAGATAAAGTGTTGTCGCGATCGCTCGATAATCACGCGGGTCAGCAAGGTTCGTAAACTTGTGTTTTACGGTCTCATAGCTAAAGTTGAGTAAGTCCGCGTGATCGTACAGCTTTGCTAGAGGCGTTTGTTTTTTATCTGTTTTCTAGGTTGAAAGAACAGCTTCAGGTAGCTTAGGCAGGGATGACTCCGTAACAGGCTGTACTTCCAATGTAGAATCTCAGAGTATCGGCTTTGCGGGGAAAGCCTGAAGCACAATATTGTGTTTTCTATTCCTGTATTTACTGCTGTCTGCGGGAATGCGTTGTACTTTGCGCCTTCGCTGAGGAGAGCTAATTCTTCAGCTTCGAGATCGAACGACTTCTGAATTTTCTAGCCTCCTACATCTTTGAACAGAACAGACCTCGCATCCCTGCCCTGCTTGATGCTTGTATTAAATTCGACTGCTACCCTAACCGGTGTAATAACTTTTGCCATTAGGAGCAATCTTGCTGGAAGAGTGAAGAGAGCCAGGCTTGCTATCCGATCTCGGCAAGGTACTAGATGGGAGTTTGAGCTTTACCCAAAGTGCATTGGGTAACAGTTTCTGGGTAGTGCTCAAGATGTAATGATAGAAGAGTAAAGTTCATTTTCGAATGCTCTTTGTTTGCTCATGCCTGCTTGTCCCCTCTGTGCCTCCTCCCGAACGGTCAAAAACGGTCA
>NZ_JAMPKN010000079.1:0-11448 GCF_039962155.1 Trichocoleus desertorum AS-A10
CATCATTACCTGTGTAGCACTACCATGAACTTTACTCTTCTATCATTACATCTTGAGCACTACCCATATATTTAGAGCAACTAGAGTCAGGTATTTTGTAGAGGCGTAAGCTGTTGTATTCATGAATTACTATTACGCAGCGACACGCAAGTGACCAGGATTCACCTGACTCCAGCGCGCAAGACCCCAGAAATATCTAGCAATCGCGCGATCGCTCACCAACAGCCGAGAAACCCCAAGGCTCCTACTCATCTTTGTTGGTCAGTTGTCCCAATTTGGGACTTGTAGCGATCGCTCTTCAACTCCAGAGCCAGTGAAACAGATGTCCGAATTCTGGACAACTGGCAGGGGCGAGCAGCAGTCCAGTGATGAGGTTGTATTCCCCAATTGGGGAAAAGTTGCAAGGGCGATCGCGCTTTGGGGCCTGATCACTGAGCTATGCACAGACTACATGTATGATATGCAACATTCAAAAGCTCAAACGCTGTGATTCTGACTCAGGGTTTAGTTTAGCTTTGCCCCTCACCCGTATGCAGTGACATGACAGATGTTCCGATCTCTGAACCGAGCCCAACGGTAAGAGTCTTGTTAGTTGAGGATGATGACTTTAATCGATGGCTACTGGATGACTACTTCACTCATCACGGCTACCAAGTGCTGAGTTTGGCAGAGGGCAGTAGCTTTTTCTCAACTCTGGCTCAGTTTCAGCCGCATGTGGTTTTGCTGGACTTGAAGTTACCCGGCATCAGTGGCTACCAACTACTAGAAGCACTGCGACAGAACATAGAGTTTCAACATTTACCTGTCATCGTCTTTACAGCATTCGCCTTTCGAACCGAGCGCCAACGAGCCCTGCAATTGGGAGTGCAGGGTTATTTTGTCAAGCCGAGCCACCCAGAAACGCTAGTCGCCGCGATTGAAAAAGTTTGTGCTAGATAGTCCTCTCGCCATCGAGAGGAGTCAGCTCTGGTCTTGGTCTCGTTTTTGCTTTTCGGCAGTAATGAAGTTATCAATAACTTGAGTGAACTCTTGCATGCTTTGTCGGGTTGATTCGAGCTGTTGCTCTAGGTTTACGACCAAAAGCGTGACCGTTTGGAGTCGGTTGAGTCCAACGTCAAACGCATCTTTAACCTGGGCCTCAAACTCATCAAGGTTCATAGAGCTATTTAAACAAGTTTTTTCTTAGGTTACCCATCTATGTATAAATTTATACAAACATTGGGAAACTTGAAATCGTAATAGCAATCGTAGCCTTGTCAGCCTTGAGATTCCGAAAATTACGGATTTTGCGGTAGGTGGGGCTAGTTTAAAGCGATCGCCAACTCGGTGACCCGGTCAGGTTAGACTCACTTAGCCTGCTTCCTTTTCCATCGTGTGGCGGGTCCGGTTGAGTTATCTTGCGGATGAGTACCCTAAGTCGCTTAGTCGATCCTGAAGCTTGTCAACCAAGCCTACTGAGGCAAGGTATTTTCCTGCGAAAATGCTTGGAGCTTTTCCTCAGTAATCCAGCCCCGTGCAATCAAGACTTCACTCCACTGCATCCCTGTAATTTGCTGGTCACGCAGGGCAATATCTCTTTGGCTAGCTGAAATTAATCCTGCTTCTATGAGTCGTTCAGTGAGTAAATTCTGGGAAGCCTCGGATTCCGATGGAAGTTCTCCTCTCAATGCTTCAGCACCTCCATTGGGGAAAACATACACCACCGTTTGGCCTGTCTTTCCTAAAACTCGAATTTCATCGTCATCCATTTCTGAATTCATAAGACTCTCTGCTTTTAATAAAAGGTTGTAAGCACTGAGTTCACTGACTTGGTTGCGTTCCCCAATTGGGGAAAAGTGAGGGGCGATCGCTCCACTGATTAAGCCCCCTCAGCAGTGCGATCGCCTTACCCCTAAGGTGCCCTTATGCCCCCATGAAGATCCCTTCAAGTACTGCTACTAGTGCTGGTTGGGGTAGTTTTCGTGAGTGAGTTAGGTGCTGGGATGCTTGGTAGAGCAGGCGATCGGATTTTTGAATTGGTTTGAATTGGGCTTTTTGGGCCTTGATCCCGTGTAGGTAGGGTTTGAGTCAAAAGGGGCCAATTCACAAGTTGAGCAGGCGATCGCCCTGCTAATTAAGCGGCGTTAGGGGAGCGGGCCTATATTTTCGAAACCAGAGTGTTGGTGTAAAAGGCTCCTAAAAAGCTATTTAGCCTCTATCGGTAACCATCCGTTGCAAGAGTCTCTAGCTTCAGAGCAGGCAGAAGGACGAAACAGAGTTTGGAGCGTACAATTCTTAAAGGCCAGCACTGTATAACTATTAACTCTAGTTATAGAAACCACGTCATCAACGGCTTCTATAACTCGGTATAGATGGCCTGCCTCGGAAAGCAAACATTGGCCTGTTAATACGGTCATCGCTTAACTGTTTACTAAATCAATAGGTATATTTTTATACTTTCTTAATTGTGGTGCAGGCTTGTGACAACAAACTTCTATTTTCTACATACAAGTTAAGGATTTCTTGAGTCAGCACTGCGATCGCTCAGCAGCTAAAGTTTACGTTTGAATGCTGGCATACTCCAACCTACCACTGTTAAACCTGCATCTCTAGCTCTAGCCAAAGCTTCTCTTGAGGTTTCACCTTCCATTAGCTCACACTCAATTAAGCCTGAGACCTTACAGAGCTGATAGCCTACGGGCAATTCTGAAGGCGGTTGAAAACAGGTGAGAACTATTTTGGGGGCCATTCTGGCAGGGCAAATAACGGATGCATACAGGCTCTAAATTAAAAACCTTGCAGCGTTAAAAAAACCGCTAAAGCGCTTATTTTCGATGTCAGGCAAAGGGGCGATCGCGCTGGTGACGCAGAACCTAAGCCAAGCTTTGATAGTCGGAAAATTTCCGATTTTGAGCTGAGTGCTCGGTAAGGCGATCGGCATGGTGAAGTGGAGGGGCGATCGCTTTCAGAATTAACAGCGTTCTTTGAGCTCGGGGGTTAGGGTTAGAAACCCTCATCAGAGTGGACTTAGCACCTACAACTAAACAACTGATTTTAGGATGAGTGCTGCTTCGCTAAGCTGTCGAGTGCTGACTCTTGTTTGACTAATTCCACTCGCTGTTTCACTCGCTCCTTGGTTGATGGCCATCATGGCATCCACCACCTGCTGAATCGCGATCGCCTGCTGCTTAGAGGTCAAAGAAATTTGTTGGTTACTTAAGGAAATATTGTTCGCCGCAGTCACAATGCTCTCAACGGTTTTTCTGCCTTCATCCGTCACCATGACTGTAGAGTTAGTGGCATTTTGAATATCGCTGACGAGAGTGCCAATGCAATCGGCTGACTTGCGACTTTGGTCAGCCAGTTTTCGGATTTCTGTCGCAATGACGGCAAACCCTTTTCCTTGGTTTCCGGCCCGTGACGCTTCGACAGCAGCATTCAGCGCGAGCATGTTGGTCTGATTCGCCAGATCACTCACCAGGGTAGAAATCGTGCCAATTTGGTTGGTTTGCTCGCTCAAATATAAAATTCGTTCGGCGATTTGCTCCACTTTTCCTTGCAGACTATTGCTACCGTTCTGATGTCGCTGCCCTAATTGACCCAAGCCAGCGATTAAGTTCAACACTTGGCGAGTTTCAGCGGCGGCGGATTCTGCTTGCTCAGCAGATTGCTGAGAAGCGATACTCAGTTCATTCATTGCTACTGTGGTTTGGTTCACAGCAACAGCTTGTTGGGAGACGGTCTTTTCCTGCTGTTCTACAGCAATGGCAATCTCGGTAGAAGAGCTCGCTACGGTCGCCACAATTTCATTAATTGTGCGAGTAATGCGAGATGAAATCAGGCTACCTGTGACAACAGCTAGCACAGTTGCAGCGATCGCTCCTATGACAGCGGTGACAATCAAGGAGCGCATGGCAGATTCTGCGGCTTTAACTCGCTGAGCTTGCAGCTTGTCCTCTTGAATATTTAGTTCCTGGAGTACCCTGCCTACTTCGTCTATGAGGGGCAAGATGCGGCCTTGGACCAACTCCTGATTGGCTTCATTGACTTTACCTACTTCAACTAAACCAATCAAATTTCGGTTAATTTCCGAAATTTGTTCACCCAAAACTTTTAACTGTTGCACCCGTTCAACCTGCTCGTCTCCGGAAGCAGAAATGATTGGTTCTAAAGTATTGATTCTGGCTTGATATTCTCGAACGCTATCTTCGTAGGCCTGTGAGAAAACTTTATTTCGGGTCAGAAGATAGCCACGCAAATGAGTTTGACGCTTGTACAGATCGGTCTCCAGACGGTCAGTTTCTTGAACAATTTTGGCTCCTAGGCTGGTCTTCTGATTGTGCTCAATGACTTGTCTAGCATTAACCACAACGACGCCAGTTGCAGCGATTGTCAGCACTAATGGGACTGCATAGCCCAACAAAATACGCTCTCTAAGCTTGAGTTGATTAAAATTAATCATAATTTTTGCGAGATTTCTAAAAGAGCAGAAGGATGATTCACTCTTCTGTAACTCTCGAAAACCAATAAATAGCAGTGCTGTTGAAACCGTGTTTCCACCAATTTATCCAAGCGTGCCCAACGAATTTTGGAGCTTTTAGCGATTCTCTAGCAGGAGTGATAGGTCTTTATGATGCCCTGTCTCAATTTCTGCGTCAACGTGAGATTCAAGTCCCCTCTAGCTCAGCATCTGCCTTAAACGTGCGATCGCGAAAGCAGCAGACAAAAAGCCCCAAGGCTTCCACTCATCCTCATTGAGGTAAGCATTGCATCTCCGAAAAAACTTGCTCTTTCAACCCAGAGTCACTGCAAGAAGATGTCCGAATTCTGGGTGACTAGCGCGATCGCTCAGCAATTCACTCATTTAGCTGCGTTCCCCAATTGGAGAAAAGTGAGAGGCGATCGCGCTACCAAGTCTTTGCCCCCCTTAGTCGTGCGATCGCCTTACCCCTAAGGTGCCCTTATGGCTCCATGAAGATCCCTTGAAGTACCGTTGTTAGTACTGGTTGGGGTGGTTTTCGTGAGTGAGCTAGGTGCTGGGATGCTTGGTAGAGCGGGCGATCGGATTTTTGAATTGGTTTGAATTGGGCTTTTTGGGCTTTAACGCTGTGCAGGCGGGGTTTGGGTCAAAAGGGGCCAATTCAAAAGTTGAGGGGACGGTGAAGGGGCGATCGCTAAGTTAAAAGTCACTACGTGTCACACTCTGTAGGCACTCCACGTAATACATTTGTATATAAAGAGTCAGCATAGGCAGGCTCTAAGAAGGCTCTCGGCGTGTATGCAATGCAAATTTCTCTAATTAGTGCAGATACGATTAAACATTACCCATCCCTCAATCCTGCTGGCCTTTCACTTAGAACTCCAACTAGAGGACCCGAGCATGGCCTTGTCTATGAATATATAAAATGCAAACTTCCCCCAGCTCCAGCAGATCATTTCCGAACGATTTTTATCGAGCCCCGTTTAGACGCTGGATTTCCAGATATTGTTGTCGTTTATTGGCATGGTCCCACAGCAGATCGTTGGATGGAAAGTCGAGCGAAATTGACTAAGCTTGACATTCGTTTACTTCATTACCTTTTTATAGGCGGGTCATCAGACTTTGAGCACCTGAATACCTTTTTCACGAAAGGAGTTGCCTCATCATTTAAGCGACTTTACAACGCAGGGCTTATTAAGTGGGTATCGGGCAATTGGCAAACTCAACCAGTACATGAGATTTTTTCCGTTCGTCGCTTAATTGCGATCGAAGCAAAAGTTAATGAATGGAAACATGGCCTTCAGCAAGCACTACGCAATACTTGGTTTGCATCAGAGTCTTATCTTTTAATTTCCCAGATGCCAAACAGCCCGAAGCTCCTAGAGGAGGCCGCTCGCTGCGGGGTTGGAGTTGTGTCATGTCATCAATTCCTAGATAATCCTGAGTTGTCAGCTCGACACGAGCAGCTTCCTAAGTCATATGCATCCTGGCTGTTCAATGAATGGGCTTGGAGGTCTAAATGCGTCTAAGATTTATTGATGTTGATTTAGTGCCCTTTGAGTTTCAAGATGAGTATTAATCAGGATTGGCTCAGGCAGGAATTTCCAGATATTTCTGAGTTATCACCTATTGCTGAAGGAGGCCAAAAATGGGTTTTTTCGGGAAAGCATGCCAAGGATGGTGACGTTGTTCTGAAGATCTGCTTAAGAATGCATCCAGAGCGCATTGCCCGAGAAACTCAAGCAGTCCAAAGCATTAAATCACCACGGGTGCCTAAAATCCTTGCACTTGGAACAGCTCAAGCTAACCTCGGTGAAGTGGTCTGGATCCGGGAAGAGAAAATATTTGGAGACAATCTACGGGATTATTTGCAAAATAGCCCCCTTGATTCAAGAGCGGTTCTACGCTTAGGGAAGCATCTTCTAGAAGCACTCGCGTATGCTGAGCAAGCCAGAATAGTTCACCGAGATGTGAAACCAGAGAACATCCTCGTTGATCTAAATAGTGATTTTTGGTTACTTGATTTTGGGCTTTCGAGACATCTGGATTTAACCTCACTCACTGCAACCGCAAGCCCGAGAGGAGTGGGCACATGGGGATATGCTCCACCTGAACAATTCAGAAATCAAAAATCGGAAATAGACTCTAGGGTAGATCTTTTTGCCCTTGGGGTTACGCTTTATGAATGCGTAGAGGGGATTAATCCTTTTCGTTATCAAGCACGAGATGAGGCAGAAGTCTTTCATAGAATAGAGTCAATGCCTTTGCCTGCTATATCCAAACCTATAGATGCGGCTAACGAATTTAAAGATCTAGTCTTTGCCATGACCAGAGCCCGACGAGACCATCGTTTAGAAAGTGCGAAAGCAGCATTAGAGTGGATCCAAGAAATTTGCGATCGAGAAGGGCTGGCATGAGATGGACCTCTATCTACATATGGGGCTTCAAGTATTCTCATGGCAGATGGGTAAGCGTTTTTCCTCAGGGGAACATTTGATGGATCTTTTCCTACAATTTGGCTATGGAATGATGGATCACTGCCGCTCCCTAATTAAACATTGGGGTGGAGGGGTAGTGATCTTGAGCCCCCGAGACCTAAACAAGGTCCAACTACAAAAATTTGGGAGGGATATTTGTAGCCTAGGCGGGACAGTCATGCTTGATCCGCAGTTCTACTTACCTTACGCAGACCATCATCGGCTACGAGAGCATGACTACTGGCCTAAACCTTATCAAAGTGCAGACTTTTGGGGAGGGTCTGAGTTAACCGAGCTCATTAAAAGTCTTTTAGAGCTTAACTCTCAACTAGGCTGTGTCGATTTCATTTTGCCGGGTCTTTATGCATCAAATGTCAATGATGATTGGCTGGCTCGTCAAAAGGCTTTGATTGAAGAAGCAGAAAGTATTAATAGTAATAACCTAAATTTAGTTGCGACCGTTGCCCTTAGTGAACAAGTTACACGAGACCAGAATCAAATCCATGAGATTCTAGAGGCGGCAGATAATTGGTCTGTTAATACTGTTTATCTTGTATGTGAGCATCCCAGAGGAGAATATCTAGTCAGTGACCCAAACTGGTTAGCAAATGTTTTAGACCTTACTGCTGGTTTGCGCCTTAAGAATAAGAAAGTAATTATTGGCTATTGCAGTCAGCAAATGTTAATTGCTAGCTGTGCCTCTGCAACAGGTGTTGCCTCTGGAACATGGATGAATGTTCGCTCATTTCCACCTGATAAGTTTCGGATGCAGTATGAAGATGAGATTAAGCAGCGGACGATTTGGTACTACTGTCCACAAACATTGTCAGAGTATAAAATCCCATTCCTTGACATCGCATCAAGATTAGGTGTTTTGCAAGATGTTGCACCGAAGAAAGAATTTGGTAGCAATTATGCCGATATTCTATTCCAAGGCCCACAGCCTAGCTCTGTCGGCTTTACGGAACAAGCTGCTTTTCGACATTATCTACAATGTCTGCGCGGTCAAGTGACTAATGCTAGGAGAACTACATTCAACGACACAGTTGATGCCCACGAAAAAGCATTAGATACCGCAGAAACTCTTCTTGAATCACTGCACAACATTGGTGTTCGTGGGCAGCATCGTGACTTTAAAGAGGTAGTAGATACAAACAGGGCAGCACTTAGTGTGCTAAGAGCTACCCGGGGACCGATTTTACGCCGTTACTGGGATAGGTTGTAAATTTACATGACATTGATTTGAGTTAGTGGATTGCTCCATTACTAAGCCAGCATTCGCTGAAGTCGCGCTACAGGGAATGCAGCAGTTAAGAAACCCCAAGGCTCCCACTCGTCCTCATTGCAATGAGCATTGTGTTCCAAGCGATGTCCAAATTTTGGACAACTGGGGCGATCGCTCCGTGACGCAGACCTCAAGCCAAGCTTTGATAGTCGGAAAATTTCTGATTTTGGGCTGAGTGCTGGGTAGAGCGATCGGGGTTGGTCAGAGTAGGGAGCGATCGTTCCGGTGATGTGAAAAGCCAACTCTTTTGCCTACTTGATGCCTTAAATCTTTAAGAAAGCTAAAAATACATCATTAACCACTTCACCTGAGGCTACCTTTTTCGAGGTGAATTATAGCCCAATACAAGGGAAGAGAAAGCTGTGCCTGATAGTGAAGCAGAAAGTCTCAAGCAATGGTTAATAGCTTTAGCATTGATATTCCTCAGTGTAGCGTTAGTTATAGGCTTCACTCTTTGGACGATTGAGGTTACTTCTATTGAGCAGATTCAACATTCTTCTGAACCCCTTGCAGGCAAAAGTTTACTTGAGCTCAAGAATCAAGGAATTAAGTCAGTTCTAGATGCCTTGAAAACTGTTGCGGCTGCCTTTGGTGGGGTTGCAATCCTTTTCAATGTTTTCTACGCAGCTAAGCGGGTAGAAAGTATGGACAGAGCCGCGATCGCTGCTGAGAAGAATATTGAGGTTGGGTTGAAAAACGTTGAAATCGGGCTCAAGAATGCAGTCTTGACAGAGGAGAGACTGATTACAGAGCGCTTCGCTAAGGCCATAGAGCTACTTGGTAGCAAGGAGACGGAAATTCGTATAGGAGGCATTTATGCCTTAGAACGAATTGCCAATGACTCGCCCAAAGATTATTGGCAGATCATTGAAGTCTTAGCTGCTTACGTTAGAGAACGAGCTCCTTGGCCCCCAAAGCCATCGTCTGAGATCGAAGAGACAATAACGGACTCAGAAAATTATAAAGTTCCAACCGATATCCAAGCGACTTTAAGTGTTCTGGGTCGTCGTAAACATTCTTATGGGCTTCCAGAAGAACCTTACTCTATAGATTTAGAAAAAACGAATTTGCGCGGAGTAACACTTAATTCTGACACTAAGTTCCAAAAAGCAAATTTCAGTAAAGCTAATCTCCAAGAAGCAAAATTATTAGGGACTAAACTGCAAGAAGCTTTTTTTATAAATGCTGACCTTCGAGGGGCTTATGTCATCAACGCCCAGTTACAACAAGCTAATTGCATGAGCACGGATTTTCGTGGAGCGAATGTTTTTAATAGCAACCTCCAAGAAGCGAATCTGATGAATACTAACCTCAAAGGAGCAAGGTTTACACAAGCAAACCTCCAACAAGCAAACCTTGCAAGCGCTAGCTGTCAGAACCTATATTCACTGGGATCTAATTTTCAAGAAGCCAACCTCCAAAAAGCTAATCTACAAGAGGCTATTCTTGCAGCCAATAATTTTACAGGAACATTGTTTTAGGGAGCTTATCTTCAAAAATCAAACCTTATAGGAGCCGATCTTCGAGGGGCTTTCCTTAAAGAGGCTAGATTGCAAGGAGCAAATTTACAGCAGGTGAATTTAGAGGATGCAAGGCTACGAGAAGTGGTAGGGCTTGAAGAAGCAAAAGGCTTAACTTGGAAGCAGCTTACAGTAGCTGATATCAATGAAGAATTCCGCTCTTCAGAATTTTTTGAGCAACTAAAACGTCAATCGCTAGAGAATGAAATTGAGCCTTCATAATAGAAAACTTCAGTCACAGCATAGTTGAGGCTTTAACATCCGTTGGAGTCGAGCGATCGGAAACGCAGCCGCTAAGAAACCCCAAGGCTCCCACTCGTCGTCATTAGTCAGGATGTATTGCTTTCCTTCAATCAATTGACTGGCAGTCACAAGCCGCAGACGATGGGCTAGGTCAAACCATTCCTTGAAGCCTGGTTCTGCGGCTTTAACTGCTTTGGGGTGTTCACTGGCTCCTAGTTTCCAGCATTGACTAATTGCATCCCTGAGCAAGCCGATCGGATTCCTCACTTCATGCCTGTCTCGATACTCGATCGCAGCAGCGAGGGCATCTGTAACCACTTCAAGTGGGGCCGCTAACACTTCAGCCTTCAAAGGTGAGGTGAGCGGAAATCCCGCTTGTTCAATTTTTTCAAAAATCGCTTCTTGAGCGGCGGCGGAATCAGCGCCCTCTGCAACCTGTTCCACTTTGGACCCAGATGCTTTTAGAACGGGTTGAGGCTTCACAGGCAAGGGAGTGCTTACTGGCTTGGAATCTTCAGATCCTTCTACCCCTACAACAACAGGGAGGGTGGGTGGCTCCGTTGTTGTGGTGTCTGTAGAGGTGTCTAGAGTGGAATCTATTTCTATATGATCACCATTCGTTTTGGAGTTGATGACCCCTGAGCTAGGAGATGAACTCCCAGAATCAAGGTCATCATCTCCTAGATTTGTGAAATGAGACGGAGCAAGGGTTTGGGCTTGTTTCTGGGCTAAGGCTTGTTCAATGACCTCCCGGTTGAGCTGGTACTGGTAGGCGCGATCGTATTTCGCCTTGGGGTTGTTGCGCCGCTTGAGGAGTTGCAGTTTGTTGGTGAGTTTGGCGAGTGCTTGGCGGATGGTCTCGATGCTGTACTCCTCAAACAGATGCTCTCGGATTTGTTCTAGGGTGAGCCTCACCCAGTCGTCAAGCTTGTGCTTGGCTTTCCATGCCTGCCAGCCCTCGATGATGGCGAGGATTTTAGCGGCGCAGTAGTTGCGCTGGGTGATTTGGACGTACTCTTTGCAGAGCTTGAGGTAAGTCAGGTTAGGGGTAGCGGTGCTCATCGTGGCTGCACCTCCGTCTCGAAGCTGTGACGCACGGGTTCAATGAATTTATGTGGGGTGCCTGGATCGAGTTCGATGGAGTACCACCAGCCGTTCTGATACTCCATGCCAATCACGGTGCCGTGTTCGTTCCACTCGTCAGCAATGCGGACTTGCTGCCAGAAGTGGAAGCGGGGGCAAGGGATGCCCCCAGGCAGGGCAATGGTTAACTCTGGGGTTTGGCTCCTAGGTTTAGAAGCACAGACACCCAGAGTTTGAGAGCGTTTGACGGTATCGGCTAGGCGCAATAAATAAGGCATGTAGCCCGGACGCTTATGCCATTTCTTACCCCAGAGCTGCACATCGGTTGGTAGCAGGCCACAAGCATGAGCCAAAGCTTGATCACAGGCTTGCTTGTAGTTT
>NZ_JAMPKN010000080.1:0-11280 GCF_039962155.1 Trichocoleus desertorum AS-A10
GTCGCGTTCAAATATCAGGTGCGCAGTGGAAGCGTGAGAATGTTCCACAAGTGCTAGCTCATCGTTGCGCTTATCTCAATGGTTTAATTGGTCTGCAAAACTGACATGCTCCCGGGGGCAGGGACGATGACTAGACTGGCAGCACCAGATGATAGTCGCTGAGTCAGGAGATCGACAAAGGCACGGGCACGTCCCCGCTCGGCAATTTCCAACGCAGCATATGGGTTATTTTGTGCCACTCGGACTTCTTGTAAAGCCTGATAGGTACGAGCTTGTCCTTCAAAAATGGAGATTTTATTCGCATCGTTGGAGCCAAGCATTTGCCGCATTAATTCCCACACTTGAATCCCCTGCACCAACATTTTTTCAGCTTCGGCAAGGTTGCCAGCTTTCAAGAACGCCCCTCCGAGGTTGTTGAGTGCCAGACCCTCCCTCTCACGGTCTTTAATTTCGCGGGCGATCGCTAAATATTGCTGAGCATATTTGATCGCTTGAACATTGTTTCCTAAATCGCCGTAAGCGGCTCCCAAATTGCCCAGTGCTGCACCTTCCCAGTGCGGTCTTTAATCTCGCGAGCGATAGCTAAACTCTACTGCCCATACTCAATCACTTGGGCATTGTTTCCTAAATCGCCGTAAGCGGCTCCCAAACTGCCCAGTGCCTCACTCTCTCCTTGGCGATTTTCGATTTCACGGGCGACGGCTAAATATTGCTGACTATACTCAATGGCTTTCTCATAGTCGCCCAGTTTGAGGTAAGCGCCCCCCAAATTACCCAGTGCCGCACCCTCTACTAGGCGGTCTTTAATTTCGCGGGCGATCGCTAAACTTTGCTGTAAATATTCAATCGCTTTCTCATAGTTGCCTAAAGACCGATAAGCGAGTCCCAAAATGCTTAGTGCCACACCTTCCCCTCGGCGGTATTTAATCTCGCGAGCGATGGCTAACTGTTGCTGCGTATATTCAATCGCTTTGTCATAGTTGCCCAAATAGAGGTAGGCACCTGCTAAGTTGCCCAGTGCCACACTTTCTCCTTGACGATTTCTAATTTCGCGTGAGATGACCAACTGTTGCTGTAAATACTCGATCGCTTTGTCATAGTTACCCAGAGCGTGGTAAGCGTTTCCCAGAATGCCCAGTGCTTCATTTTCCCCTCGGCGGTATTTAATCTCGCGGGCGATCGCTAAATATTGCTGCCCATGTTTAATGGCTTTGTCATAGTTGCCTAGAGCATGGTAAGTACCGCCCAAACCGCCCAGTACCACACCTTCCCCTTGGCGGTTTTTGGTTTCGCGGACAATGGCTAAACTTTGCTGTAAATACTCAACGGCTTTGTCATAGTCGCTCCGAAAGAGGTAAGCGAGCCCCAAACTGTGCAGTGCCAGAAGTTCGTTTTGACGGCTTCTAAGTTCGCGAGCGATCACTAAGCCCTGCTGCCCATACTTAATCGCCTTATCATACTCGCCCAGAACGCTGTAAATGCTTACCAAGCTACTCAGGGTTACACTCTCCCATTGGCGGTTTTTGAGGGCGCGATAAATTTGCAGTGCCTGTTGACAGGAATTGAGCGCTGCTGAGAATTGGCTAGTCTGATACTGTTGAATTCCCTGCTTTAAGAGCCGATCGGCTTCGGCTTTACGGGAATCGATCGCTTGAGCGACAGCGGGAGGTGGGGTATGGAGAGGAAGACAGAAAGTAACAGGCAAAAGGCAAAAGGTAAGGGGCAGGAGGAAGCGCGATCGCACCTTGCGTTTGCTTGATTTGATCTGTTTGGAGGCAAGTTTCATGGGTTTTACAGTTTAGGTTGCGGCGGCTGGCGCGGCTCTTGACGCTGTCGTTCGATCGCTTCAATTTGCTTCAGGCGATCGCTCCAGTCTTTCAACGGTTGGGCTTCCGAAGTGGCAAGAGAATCAAGCAAATCCAACACGGCTGTCTGATTTTGAGCAGTCTGGGAGACTTTGAGTGCTGCTTTGATCGCGTCATACCATAGCCCAGCCTCCGCATACAGGTCGCTCTGCTGTTGGGGTGCTGGCGCAGCAGCTAGTTGAGTCTGCAACGACGCAGCAGGCTTGACCACTTCGAGTTCTGCCGCCACCACCACATTCTTCGAAGGAACATTTGGATTACAAACCAACACCACTTGCCACTTATAGGCTTGTCCAATCGTTAATTGGAGCAAATTTGGGGGCAAAGCAACCGACATTATCCCTGGTTGGCTCTGCATCTCAGTTCTGTAGAGCGGTTGTCCCGTGCGAGTAAACAGCCGGAATTGCAACGAGTAGGGAGTGCGATCGGGCACAAACCAGACGAACGTTGGACGCTGGGAACTCGTTTGCCCGATATGGCTAAACGGCACTAGGGGAGTTAATTTACCCGCTGCACTGCGATCGCAACTGTCCCCCCGAGATGTCCTGGGCATCGTTTCTTTAGGTGCCGAAGGACGCTTGGGCGGACGGTATTTTGCTAGCGCCATAGGCGCAATGCCAATCGATAGCGTGAGGATCAAACTAGCGATTAGTGCTTGCTGCTGGCGACGCTTTGATAAGTGAAGCATAGCGTAAATCCCTCCGACGTATGTCTTCTACAATAGACAGCCATTAACGAAACCAAAAGGAGATTACCTGTAAATCTCCCTTGCGGGAAAGCGCAATCGCGAGTTTTCAAGAGTCAGGAAACGAAAGATCCACGCGACACCCAAGTAGCAAATCATTAGGCATCGCATGACTGCTTTTTCCGACAATGGTATTACTTGCGATGCCCTGGCTCTTGGGGATAATCAGCGATCGCATCTTTAGCTACAAGTAACTAAGCCAAACCATGCTGGATGTCATACTTTGGCTTAGCCTTGTGCAGGATTTGGTTTCATCAGCGGAACGTTACGTCTTATTGCTTTCGCCGATAATGAGTGGTCATGAAGTGATGCCACTGCCCGTCATCTCCCAACATATGGGAAGTCAAGACTCGGTGATCGTCGCTCTTAAACTCGATCGCGTCTTTGTACTTTGTCATTTCTCGTCACCCATCATCGCTGGTCGAATGAGGATGGCGATCCCCTTCGGGTTGGTTCACACTTCTATTCCTGAGCAGATTCAACTCGATCAACTGGGCTGGGTTCCATATACACCAGTTCCCAAATATGACCATCTAAATCTTGAAATCCATGTGCATACATAAACCCGTGGTCTTGAGGTTCCTTGTAGGTTGTGCCACCTGCGGCGATCGCATTGCGAACCATCTCATCCACTTTTTCTCGGCTCTCCATTGATAAGCACGTCAACACTTCGGTACTTTTTGTGGCATCACAGATTGCATTTGGTGTAAACGTTTTGAACTTCTCATAAGTCAAGAGCATTACGAAGATAGTCTCGGAGACGATCATGCAGGCAAGGCAGCTGTTTCATCAGTAAATTGGGGATTGAACTGAAAGCCAAGTTGAGTGAAAAACGCGATCGATTGCTGGAGATTTTTAACAGGTAGATTGACGAAGATTTGAGTACTCATGGTTTTTTGGGGTGTAATCTGTTGTAGTTGTATCCGTTGAAAGATGATTCAAGGCTCAAGTTACTTGCTCACAGTTGACCATCCACGGTGTACCGAACTGATCAATTAATATGCCAAAGCGAACAGACCAAAAGGTTTGGGCGATCGGCATCTTGATTTTGCCGTTTTCCGCTAGAACGTGAAAAATCCGTTCGGCTTCGGCTGGTTCGGCAACGCTCATCTGCACATAGAAGCCTTGAGGAGGTTCAAAGTATCCAGGTGGACTGTCAGATCCCATCAACAGGCGATCTCCTAGATCAAGGCAAGCGTGCATAGTTTTGTCATACCACTCCGGTGAAACATTTTCTGCCGAAGGTGCTTCCTTGTGAGTCATCATCATGGTGATCTTGCCACCGAGACATTGCTCATAGAACTCGAATGCTGCCTCACAGTTGCCGTTGAACATGAGATACGGATTGATTTTCATAGGTACTTCCTGATCGCATCCAATGGATTTTTTATGGATTGAGGGTGAGACTTGCCTGAGCAGTTGTTGGATCAAATGGTACCGAAATATGTTCGTGTAAAATCTGCCAGTTGCCTTGATACTTCTGATACACAGCAGTGGCGCGCATCCACATTTGGGTAGCGGGATGATCTTGTTCCCCTTTGAAGCGAAACAACCAGTGAGCAGTTGCTAAGTTGTCATTCGCACTAACGGTGAGATCTCGGGTTTCCATCTCGAAAGAATCTGAAAAATAAGGCAAGCTGTCTTCCCACAACTGACGAACCGCTTCTTTGCCTTTGGTCTGGAATGGCAGTTTGACATCAAAGAGAATGATCTCATTGGCATAGCAGGACATAATTTGATCCACATCTTTGGAGCAAATCGCCTGCTGTTGCTCGGCAATCAGTTGGTGAATCTGAGTTTCGGCTGTATGGGTCTGTTCTGTTGCTGTTGTGGTGTTAGAAAATGACTCTGTGAACTCAGCAGTGGCTTCTTGAACATCCTCAGGAAAATCCTCAAATTCCTGCACTTGACGGATTTCGATCGTCTCGTTATTTGAGGCAGGACAGCGAGCAGCCCATGCAATCGCTTCCTCTTTCGAGTTCACTTGAATCATCCAGTAGCCACCCAGCACCTCTTTCACATCCGGGGGCACTCCTTCCGTCACTTGGGGATTTCCTTCACTGAATGTGACTCGCGCCCCCATGGAGGGTGGGTGAAGTCCTTCAAGGGCAATTAGGACGCCAGCTTGCTGAAGCGCTTCGTTGTATTTCATCATGGCTTCAACGGCTTTGGCATCAGGCATCACTCCTGGATCTGCGTTCTCGTAACCTTTGGGAATCATGAGCAACATAAATCGCATTGCCGTATCTCCTTGATTTGAGGTTAGAAAGTTTAGTTGTTGGGATTTGGACTAACTGTTTCCTGACTGTCTGCCAATTGGCATTGAAATATGCTGATGAGTGACCAACCATTTGTCCTCCAGTTTGCGGAGACAAAACGTTGCCCGTACCCATTCCTCAAAGGTCATACCATTGGGTTGAATGCCACCGCACTGGATAAAGCAATGCGCGAATGCTACGTCTTGACCTGTCGTGATTTTGAGATCGTGAATCTCAAATAGACTCGGACCTTCAGTGGTGGGTTGCCACTCGTCCCAGCTTTGGCGATAGGCATCGGCTCCCTCATACTTCAGTGGAGGCAATACATCGAAGATCGTGACATCGGATGCATGGGAAAGTAGAACTTCATCACGTCTTCCTGAACGGGTTGCGTCTGCCCATTTTTCTAACAGTTCTCTGATTAGCGTTTCATTGGTCATTTCGGTGATGTCATTTGCCATAGATGCTCCGAATTGGTGTCTCCCTTGGGGTGGCTATTTGGTTGGCTCCTCACAGGCAAAGCAGCCTTGCAATGAGAGTAGGGTCACTGCTGCTTCGGCAAACCTGCGACTTCAAGCACCGGACGAATTTCAACCGTTCCAACTCGTGCTCCTGGATCTGAGCCGCGATCGCGATCGCCTCATCGAGATCTTGAGCATCAATGAGGAAAAAACCACCCAATTGTTCGCGGGTTTCCGCAAACGGTCCATCCGTTATCAGTGATTTGCCGTCACGCACTCGGACACTGGTTGCCGTGGCGACAGGGTGAAGTGGAGCGGTTGACACATATTGTCCCTTGGCGTTGAGTTCCTGAGCGAGTTGAGCAGATTCCGCATAGCAATGCTCCCGCTCGGTTTCGCTCAGAGCGTTTTCATCCATGTAGATCAGCAGCATGTATTTCATTCGATTGCCTCCTTTGTTGTTAAGTCGAACCGCGATCGCTCAAATCGACACTTCACCAAAAAAATTTTCATTGAGTACGATCAAGCTTTGCTTCCTTTGTATGTCAGTCGAACGGCGATCGCTCAAATCGACACCTCTTGAAAATTTAATTATTTAGTACAATTGTTCTTTGTTGTCATGTATTGTTGTCGTGTTCCTTTATCAGCCAGTTGAACAGCAATCGCTCAAATCAACACCTTGTCAAAAATTTTGATGTCTTTTTATGTCAGATATGGCTTCAAACGCAAAATCGGATGTGGCTCAGGCGATCGCTGACACGTACCGCGCTGAATGGGGGCGGATTGTCGCCATTTTGATTCGGCTGGTGGGAGATTTTGATGTGGCTGAGGAAGCGGCACAAGAAGCGTTTGCGGCGGCTGTAAATCAGTGGCAGACCAGCGGGATTCCTGATCTTCCCCGCGCCTGGATTATCCGAACCGCTCGATACAAAGCGATCGATCGCCTCCGACGACGAACACGACTCACCGAAAAACTGGAATGGTACGCGGCATCTGGGTTAATTCCATCGAGCGAGGAGCCAACCTACGATAGCGATGAAATTTCAGACGATCGACTGCGGTTGATCTTTACCTGCTGCCACCCCGCACTGGCGATCGAGTCGCAGGTCGCTCTGACACTGCGAATGTTAGGTGGACTAGAAACTGACGAAATTGCCCGCGCTTTTCTCGTCCCTACAGCAACGATAGCACAACGGCTGGTACGGGCTAAGCGCAAAATTCGGGATGCGGGAATTCCCTACAAAGTGCCAGACACAACCGCTCTCTCTGCCCGAATCGAGGCAGTGCTGACGGTGATCTATCTCATCTTTAATGAAGGTTATGCGGCGACCAAAGGCGAGACAATTGTGAGAGCTGACCTCTGCACCGAAGCCATTCGGCTAGGGCAACTAGTACGAACGTTGATGGCACCCCAACCTCCCTCAGAAGTCACGGCACTGGTGGCGCTGATGTTACTGCACGACTCGCGACGAGATGCTCGTTTGGATGAGGCAGGCGAGCTCATTCTGCTAGAAGATCAGGAGCGGAGTCGTTGGAATCACCCACAAATTGCCGAGGCACTACCGCTGGTGGAAGCAGCACTGCGCGGCGGCACGGGTGTTTATGCTCTGCAAGCGGCGATCGCAGCACTCCACTGTCAGGCAACACGAGCCGAAGCGACAGATTGGGCGCAAATCGTACAACTTTATAACCTTCTGGAACGCTTACAGCCTTCAGCGATCGTGTCACTCAATCGGGCAGTGGCGATCGCAATGGCAGATAGTCCTCAAGCAGCCCTTGCCCTGATTGCTCAACTCACTCCTGAACTCGAAAGCTATCATTTATTTCACGCTACCCGTGCGGATTTATTGCGGCGTGTCGGAGCATTCCAGGAAGCAACCCAAAGCTATACGCGAGCACTAGAATTGGTTACCAATGACAGTGAGCGCCGCTTCCTAAAGCGTCGATTGCACGAAGTGCAGCCCTAACATCTTCACGTTCAATTTAACTCATGGAAAGTTCAGATATGGATCACAATCCCAGCATCCTCTCACACGTCTCCATCGGCACCAACGATTTCGAACGAGCGATCGCCTTCTACGACGCTGTGTTGCCAACGTTGGGCTGCAAGCGGTTGATGGAGCATCTGGGGGCGATTGCCTACGGCAAACAGTATCCCGAATTTTGGGTAGGAACTCCATTTGATGGGCAACCTGCAACGGTTGGTAATGGGACTCACATTGGTTTTATCGCTCCTACAAAAGAAGCGGTTCACGCCTTCTATGAGGCAGCATTAGCAGCAGGAGGCAAAGACGACGGTGCCCCCGGTGGCAGAGCCGAATATAGTGAGCCGTATTACGGCTGCTTTGTGCGCGATCCCGATGGACATAAGATAGAAGCTGCCTTCTGGGATGAGCAGCTTGAGCCAGAACTCAGCCAGGGCAATGTTTAACTCGCATCTCGACATTGCGGGGACAGAATTTTGCTACTCGATCGACAGCGCCACTTCAAGGGCTTGCTCTAGGAGTTCAGTGGCTTTTGCTCGATTGGCAACTCGGTCTTGGGCCATATATGCGCTAGCGATCGCGATCAGTGCTCGGCTCTTATATTCCTTTGTTTGTGTTGCTTGGGCAACTCGTAAGGCTGGCTCAAACTCTCCATTTTGGGCGAACGATTGAGCTAAAGCAGGCATCAACCAATCTAAATGAGCAGAATCAGCGGTAGGGGGTTGAATCGAGTCCACAATTTGCTTAGCTCGCTCTGGTTTTCCGGCCTCAGCATAAGCAAGCGCGACTTGGGGTAGAGTGCCTTGAACTCGCTCCTGTTGAGCAATTTGCAAAGCCTGGTCATACTGCTGATTGGCCAGATAATGTCTCACCATGTCAGACAGGGTTAAGTCTTTTCTGGTTTCAAGCGATCGCGCCACGTTCACTGCCTGGGCGACCTCTCCAGTTTTGGTATGATGCATCGCGATCGCTTGAAACACTTGCTCCTGGTCTACCCGTGTGTCAATGCGAGCGGCCAACTCACGTGCCGTTTGCAGCTCTCCGATTTCAGCATATCTGCTCGCCACTTGGGCCAGGGTAGGATTGCGCAGGGGAGAGGGGGTTAAGGCCTGTGCGCTTGATTGAGCGATCGCTAAAACCGCCTTAGCTTGGCTAGATTCCCCTACAGCTGCATACTGAGTCGCGACTGTGCTGAGCAAATGAACTTGCTCGGATGGAAATTGAGTTGACCGCAGTGCCTTAATTTCCGGTAGGACTTGATTGAGGAGTGCGATCGCTTGCGGTTTTTGTCCACTCAGGATTAGCATCTCTGAGACTTGAAGTTTTTGAGTGATGTCCCAGGAAATATCTTCTTGCGATTGCGACTGAGGCTGAGCGCGGACACTCCCTAGAGCTTGCTGAAGCGTTGGTAGCAAGAATTCTGATGGTCCGGTGCGTTTGAGTTCAAAGGCAATTCCCAGGAGGATTTGCCGCCGATTTCGAACATCCGGATTGCGTTGAGCAATGGCGATCGCTTCGTCTAAAACTTGTCGCGCTTGGTCGGGCTTTTGATCTTTTTGATAAGCTGCAGCAATTTTTACCATTGCGATGGGGCGAAACCAATTATCAACTCCTCGGACAATTGGCTGCGCAAAATCGTAATAACCGGCTTGGGCGTATTCACCCGCTCTGTTAAGCAATGATTCTTCCGGTGAGGTGGCGCTGAGCGTACAGTTTGCGATCGTCTGGGTGCGGGCAATCTGGAACGCTTTTGTAAGCAGTTGTTGTCCTTTACTCGTTTGGCCCACCAGCTGGTACCCGTTTGCAACCCGCATCAGAGGCGTTGCTTTATAACAATCACTTGGCATTGTTTCTGTGAGGAATAGCGCTTGGTCTAAAACTTTCACAGCCGCTTGCGATCGTTCGGTCGCTGCATATTGGAACGCAATCTCAGCCACTAAAGGAGCGTTAAGCCTGCTTCTTTCCTTTGCAAATCCCGGCTGATTCGGCACTAGCATCGTAAGCAGAGCCACAACTGTTAACCTTGCACCGCGTCTGATTCCTAGTGCCATGTCTCCGCCCTCAATTTTGGCAATGTAGTCATGATTTAGATGACGCAAGATCAAGCGATGAGTTCGGCTTGTGAATCAAGGTTCACTCAAGTTTTATCAATACTTGCAACTGTTATTGTCTGGTTGAGTCCAGTGATCGAGTCTCACCTGAGCACCGAGTTCGCTAAGATGCCGAGTTTTCCACTAGTTAGGGGGTTTCCACCTTTTGGCCACCTCTAATGATCTAGGTTTTTGAATCTTGCTTAGTCTAAACTCCAATTCCTAGAAGCACGAAGCTTAGGGAACGCATAGCAAGATTTACATCAGTCACTCCGTGGCAACCCAACCCTGCTGCACATACAGTGTGGGATGAATCCCATCTATCGTAGTTGCTGCAAGTACCATACCTTGTGCTTTAGCCCAGTTGAAGCAGGCATTAAAGCCAGGTGGGGGAGCAGAGGTGGCAGATGGTGCAATGGACAAGTCCCAGGCTTGCAGGATGGCTTGATGGAGATAGCCTATGGGGTTACGAATGGAATGGGGTTGTCGTTGTTGTTGGGGGTAGGCGATCGCCACTGGAACTCATTCGAGAAACTGGGCGATCCCGCCTTCAGTGCCTTTGGCAGTAAGGTGCTAGAGCCTTGCCCGATTGCTTGGGCAACAGCCCCAACAAGTTCTGGGAATTTTGAGTCTGGATTGTTCAGAAGCTTCCCAGAACAAGGGGCGAAAAAACTGTCCTTTGCAGTGTTGATCTCCCTTGTTCTAGGAACGGTACTGCAATTTTGCGAAGGAAAAAGGTCAAAGATAATGGGGATAAATCGGTTGTAGAACGGCTGACTGAGCCTGAAACCTCACTTGTTCTCCCCCACAGGTGGGCTTGATGACATCGTCAAACAGAGTTTCACTCGACGAGGCAAGCAGAACTACGAATGTCGAGATTGTGGCCATCAGTTTGTGGAAGCCCCACAGTGGCGAGTCATTCCTCCTGATAGTAAAGCTCTCCTAGAGTGTTGACAAATCTTCTAGAATCTCCCGACCTACTTGCGTCCCACTCGCTAAAGACCCCCAGCAGAGCAGAGATGTTAGAGGTTCTACGGGTAATGATGAAGTGCTTCGCAAGTCTACTCTAGGACTGCCTACGGCTTAGTTCAGCACTGCGGGGCCGCGATCGCTCCACATCACATCAATCAAATCTTTTGTGTCTCAATCCACTCGCTCGCCTCTGGGTTCTGGCCACTGACCCATCAGTGACCAGAACTCGTTGCATGAATCGCGATCGCTCTCAACCCCCCATCCTTCTCAAACAGCGCGGTTTACAACCTCAACCCTTGAAATTCCTCCTGCCCCTCTCTCTCCCTCAAGCTCCTCTTCCGAATGCCAGCCCCCAGATCAATCAACCACTTGTCCTACCATTAGAGGCTGCGATCGCGCCCCCTAAAAGAGCGTATGAACCAATACCCTGTTAAATGACAGTTCCACTGCGCGTGATTCAGGAGATATCGAGGTACCGCAGCTTGCAGGCACTTCAACGGTATCTAGAGGGGTCGGAACTGCAATTGGAGGCGACAATTACCTCTTTGAGGTTTTGGCGTACCGTTGGTGGTTAGTCGATAGTTAGCTTTGAAATGATATGGGGAAGATTCGCTCTATTATCCAAAGTTAGATCAATAGCCAAATTTTCAGTCTAATTTCCTAGCTAGAGCGCTATCCTTTAGTGGCAGTTACGTCTACTTCTGAGTGAGTGTTGGAGCCAAGTTGGGTTAATGGTTGAAGCAACGGGGGAGCTAAGTTTTCAGAGATTTGGTCTGGGGGCGATCGCAGGGCAAACGCATCTAAATTGGGGCAAGAGAGTGGGTGAGATACTGGATTAGAGCGTTTTAGCCAGAGACTCCTAACTGACCATGCCATCAACTGCTGCAAGCCTTCTAGAACATTT